>JAADCV010000072.1 GCA_013154235.1 Thermoproteota archaeon
CTCGTTGAATGTTGACCACATGTCTACCAAATCACCGAACTTCCAAGCGATGTAGGCAGCGAACTTAGCGAACTCAACAACAAAAGCCTCGTCAACAAGCCCTCTAGGACCCTTAGCTAGGTTGCTGCTCCTAACAACTATAGGGTCGTGGAGCCACACCGGTATCGTGAAGTGGAGGAGGTTCACTATAACCCTAAACCCCTTCTTCCTAAGGTCGGTGAGTATCGACTTGTAGAGCTCTACAGCCCTCCTGCTAGCTAAGGCGTCTAGCTCTAGCAGCGTGTCGCTATCTATCTTCACGCTCTTTATCAGCCCAAGACCATCCCTCTCCACATCCACCTCTACATGCCTCGTACTGCAGGGAAACACCCTGCTCCACTCGATGTTCAGCCTATACGTGTTGAGCCCGAGGCTCTTAGCGAGGTCGTGGTCGTGGCTATACAGCTCAGCGTAGTTAATGCCGTCCTCTGGAAGGTCTCCGCTTACGAGCCCGCTCTCTATATTCGATGGTTCCCTAACCCACCACCACCAGTCGGTGTTTGGATCGATGAATCTCCTCAGCCTATCACCCATCTCGAACTGGAACGCTGACTCCGAGACTCCCCATAGAAACCCTGTGGGGAACGGCATTGCGTGGCTACCTAGCTACACAGATCTACGTATAGTTATAAACTGATTGTGGGTTGTGTGACCCACCTAGCTACACAGAGCTTCTTCAGCTGCTAGCTATGAGCAGCTCGAGCTGCTTGATAACCCACGAGAACCTCGCGTGGGTCGTGTGCGGGCTCCCGAACTCGGTCCCGAACTCGATGTCGTTCATGTAGTAGCTGCTAGGACTGTAGCTACCGCCGCACACCCTGCTAGCCACCGAGAGCCCGAGCTTGACAAGGTCGGATACTGGAACCACCACGCTCTCGTTATCGAGGTTATCCACGCTGCGAAAGCTCACGATAGTCCACGAGCTTCCGCTAGAGCACCTAACCCACTCCTCCCACTCTAGGCCGCCGACCCTAGCCATCCCAACCTTTCTCCCAGCTGGGTGGAGGTTGCTGCTGTAGATCCATATCATCACCTCGACCGAGCTCCTCCCTATCCTAGCGCCAGGCTGCTTGGTTAGCCATATATCGAAGGCTGCGTCCATGGGCAGCCCCTTCTCGTGGCTTATCCCTATGTATATCCTCGTGAGCAGGTTGGGTAGGGTAGCGACTAGCGCTGGGAGCTTTAGGAAGCTCGGGTCCGTAACCCCCATGCCGTTCCACGGCTTGATTCCGTAGTACACCTCTGGGTAGCCAGCGACCCAAGCACTCGGGTTCCTAAGCTTGATGCTGCTTAGGTTGGCTTCGAACAGAACGCTGTGGTTAGCGATAACCATCCTGCACCACCCGCTAGCCCTAATGATGTTCCACAGAGCTATCTCGGCGACGAACCTGTGGTCAACCGTTGCGAGGGGGTACGTTGGTGAGGGCCACTGTAGCACTAGGGTCTCGCTCGTGTTGAGCAGGTCGAGCTCCTTAACCACTCGCGGGATTGGAGCTGGGTAGCTACGCATGTAGCTTATGCAGAAGGATACGGCTGCCGCTATAGCTATGGCTACGAGTAGGGCTAGCCATCCAGCTCTAACCATGAGGGACCCACCTCTCACCTCTTCGCGTAGAGCCAACAAGCTACGTAGTGCTCCTTATCGACTCTCGTCAGAGGGGGTCGCTCAGCGCACTTGCTCGACGCGTATGGGCACCTAGGTGCGAACCTGCATCCGCTCAGCGCGTACACCTCCCTCTCCTCTGCCTCAGCCTTGAACTCCATTCTCTTCTCCCACTTTTTATCTACCCTAGGAATGCTCTCGAGAAGCATCTCCGTGTAGGGGTGTAGGGGCTTCTCGAAGACGTCCTCTACAGACCCCATCTCGACGATGCTCCCCCTGTAGAGCACTAGAACCCTATCGCTTATGTAGTAGGCTAGCGAGAGGTCGTGGCCTATCAGCACCGTGGACACGCCCTCTCTATCCCTAAGCTCCGCTAGGATGTTCAGCACGTCTATCCTTGTGGAGGCGTCTAGCATCGACACAGGCTCGTCAGCTACGAGCAGCTTGGGCTTTATGAGCAGGGCTCTAGCTATAGCTATCCTCTGGAGCTGCCCCCCGCTCAGCTGGTGGGGGTACTTGCCGAGCACCTCCCTAGGGTTGAGCCCAACTGACTTGAGCGCCTCCTCGATCCTCTCCCGCCTCTCCCTCTCGCTGGTGTGCGGGTAGAACACTTGGAACACTAGGTTCAGCACCCTATCAACCTTGTGAACCGGGTTGAACGTGGCGTAGGGATCCTGGAATATCCCCTGCACCTCCCTGTAGAACCACTTGATCTCCCTCCTCTTCAGCTTCCACACGTCCTTACCCCTGTAGAGTATGGCTCCCCGCGTGGGCCTTAGGAGCCGGAGCATCATCCTGGCTATGGTTGTCTTGCCGCTACCGCTCTCCCCAACAATGGAGAAGATCTCCCCCTCCCTAACCTCGAAGTTAACCTCGTCTACAGCGATTATCCTGAAGCCTCCTATCATACCGACTCTGAACTCCTTGGTTAGATCGACTGCCCTCACGAGCACGCTCACGCGCATCACCTCTTCGCGTAGATCCAGCAGGAAACGATCCTTCCATCCACCTCCACGGTTGGTGGCTCCTCCCTATTGCATAGGCCGGCTATGGCGTACCTGCACCTAGGCGCGAACCTGCATCCTGGAGGCGGGTTCACGAGGTCTGGCGGGTGCCCAGCTAAGCCGCTTAGCTTCTGCCTCCTGTAGTGGACTCCTAGCCTCGGTAGCGAGGATACTAGCGCCTTGGTGTAGGGATGGAGCGGGTCGTGGATTATCTTGTCGGCGCTACCTATCTCAACAACCTTGCCAGCGTACATAACCACTATCCTATCGGCTATCTGGTACAGCGACGCTAGGTCGTGTGTTACGAATATCACCGACCTCACGATACCCCTATCCCTAAAGTCCTTCAGGAGCTCGAGAACCACTCTCTGGGTGCTAACGTCTAGAGCTGAGGTTATCTCGTCTGCTAGCAGCAGCTTTGGGTTGAGGAGCGTCGACACGACCATTATCGTCCTCTGCTTCATCCCTCCCGATAGCTCGACGGGGTACATATCGAGGACTCTGGGAGAGAGGTTTACGAGCTTGAGCCTCTCCCTAGCTCGCTCGAAAACCTCCTCTATATCGGCGTCTGGGTCAGCGCTCCTAACGAGATCCCTAACGAGGTCCCGAATCCTCTTCGCTGGAGGGGCTGCGTTCATAGCGTACTGTGGTATTATCGATATCTCGCGGTACCTAATCCTCTTCATCACGCTGGGGGGAGCGGCCACGAGGTTAACGCCGCTGTACAGAGCCTTGCCCCCAGCGTACTTCATCGGGGGCTTCAGCAGTATGAGCGAGTGTATCAGCGTGCTCTTCCCGCACCCGCTCTCTCCAGCTATACCAAGTATCTCGCCCTCCATAACCTCGAACGAGACCCCGTCCACAGCCTTGACGAGGCCCCTAGGCGAGTCGTAGTAAACCCTAAGGTTCTCTATCGTTAGAAGAGGCCTGGCCATGGGCCATCACCTCCTCCTGAGCCTCGGGTTGAACACCTCGTCGAGCCCGGTGTTCACGATGTAGAGCGCGGTGATGAGCAGCGTGATCACTAGCCCAGGTGGTATTGCCCACCACCACAGCCCTAGCTGGATAGCGTTCCACAGCACTGCCTGCTGAAGCATTAGCCCTAGGGAGATGCCCTTCGTCGGCCCGAGCCCTATGAAGTCTAGGCCTACGGCGTAGAGTATCGCTCCCCCGAACTGGAGTATGAACACCATGAATATGTAGGAAGCCATGTTCGGCGCTATCTCCTCGAATATGATCCTCGTGCTCGGCAGAGCCGTTAGGATAGCTAGGTGAACGAACTCCCTGTTGCGGAGAGACATGGTCTGGGCCCTAACGGCTCTAGCTGTCCACGGCCACGCTGTCAACCCTATGATTAGGCTCTCTATCAGCACGCCCCTGTAAGGAAGGTAGGCAGCTATGATTATCAGGAGGGCTAGGGTGGGTATGACCAGCAGGATGTTGGTTAGCATCATCAGGCCCTCGTCTACTATACCACCCTTGTACCCCGAGACAAAGCCAACTACAACCCCTATCAGCGTGGCTAGAGCTCCGCCAAGCAGCCCAACCTCTAGAGACGCCCTGAGCCCGTAGACGAGCTGCGAGAAGATGTCGTATCCGAAGCTGTTGGTCCCCAGGGGGTGCTGAGGGCTTGGCGGAGCGTTTATCGCGCCGGTGAACTGGAGGGGCTTGTACGGCGTTAGGTAGGGCCCTACCAGCGCTAGGAAGACGAAGAACGCTATGATCCCTAGCCCTATCCTAACCTTCCAGTTGCTCAGCGCTAGAGCTATCCCCTCCCTAAACGCTTGGAGGGTTCCGTGGAGCTTCTCGACATCTATCCTCATGCTACCTCACCCGTGTAGGCGTACCTTATCCTTGGATCGATGAACGCATACACTATGTCTATGACGAAGTTCGCTACCAGCACGCTGAGCACGATTATGAGGAAGCACCCCTGGATAAGGAAGTAGTCCTCGTTGAGGATCGCCTGCAGCAGTATGTAGCCTATCCCCGGATACGAGAACACGATCTCCGTAACCAGAGCCCCGGATACCATGAGCCCGAACTGGAGGGCTAGACCCGTAACCTGCGGTAGTATAGCGTGCTTGAACGCGTAGCGGAGTATCAGGTTGTCTGGAGCTCCCAGAGCCTCCATGTACTTAGCGTAGTCGGACTCGAGCTCGT
>JAADCV010000019.1 GCA_013154235.1 Thermoproteota archaeon
GTTCATGGTTATAGCTACCCAGAACCCCATAGAGATGGAGGGAACATTCCCACTACCAGAAGCACAACTAGACAGATTCCTAGCAAAGATAATTACCGGGTACCCAAGCCCCAAAGGATTTCGGGAGCTTCTTCGCAATGCTGACGCGATAGAGCAGGGTATCGAGTCTCTAAGACCCGTTGTATCCAGAGACGAGGTGCTGCAAGCAATCAGCGATGCAAAGAAGGTGCGAGCTGACGATAGCATCATAGACTACATAGCGTCTATTGTTGAGGAAACCCGTAACCATCCAGCAGTAAAGCTAGGTGGCTCCCCTCGTGCTGGAATAGCTATCCTTAGACTCTCTCGCTCATGGGCTTACCTAAGCGGCCGCAACTACATAATTCCAGACGATGTCAAGGCTGTAGCTAAGCCAGCTCTCATACATAGGATAATACTCAAGCCCGAGTACGAGATCGAGGGGATTACTGCCGAGAGGGTTGTCGAAGATGTTCTTAAGAGGGTCCCGGTGCCTAAGCCATGAATGCTAGATCTCTAGGTACTATCCTCGCCCTTATCCTCGTCCTTACCCTAGCTTGTACTCACCAATCTCTAGCTGCAGACTCAGCAAGCGGCTGGCCTTGGGCTATACCTAGGCACACCCTAGGGTTCCCCAACGGCATTAATGTAACAGCACTTCGAGAGCTCCTAAAGCAGCTCCGCATAAGCACCAACATAACCAGCTCCATAGGCTCCATATCGGAGACCCAGCAAGTGATATACACAGCGTCAGCAAAGCTAGGCGTGCCACCATCATATGTAGAGAACATCCTCAAGTCCATAAATAACCCCGAGGTTAGGCAAGAGCTACTGAACTTACTCCGAGCTTACGCTAACAACAAGATAGGAACTCAAGAGATCCTAAATGCATTGAGGTTGCTCATACATGCATACGCAGCTGGGAAGCTGAACCCTAGCGCTTACACCGCAGCGCTAGACCTTATACAGCGCGTTGCAAAGTCGACTGGCGTTAATGTAGGCGAGCTCTACAAGAATCTCGTCAACGAGCTGCACGTGCCTAAGTACTTGAGCTCTGTAATAGGTGGTTTACCGAAAGCTAGCTTACCAGCC
The DNA here is from genome assembly GCA_013154235.1 of Thermoproteota archaeon. GTDB lineage: Archaea > Thermoproteota > Thermoprotei_A > Sulfolobales > Ignisphaeraceae > JAADCV01. The sequence continues at coordinate 1,111 of JAADCV010000019.1, forward strand.
GTGCCTTCCCTACCGGAGATTCCAGCTTCGCTCAGCAACAAGATTCTGCTAACAGCTGCCATAGCGATAGCTGCTGTATTCGCCATAGCAGCCATGACCCTCTTCATGAAGAGGCTAAACATAGTGCCTAGGATTCGCGCCTCTAGGATTGCAAGGATTGTCGAGTCGCGATTCGGAAAGCCCGTTATTCGAGATTACTGGAGAGCTGTTGCAATAATCGAGGGCAAGCTAGGAACTAGAAAACTAGACCATGAGACCCACTGGGAGTTCTTTAACAGAGTTAGCAAATCCCTTGGATATGCTTCAGAAGCGTTTAGAAGACTAACTAAGCTGTACGAACTCTCTAGGTTTGGTGGGCTAGAAGACGCTAGGATGCAGAGCGAGGCCAGAAAGTGCGTCGAGGTGATAGAGAGGTGGAGCGCATCAATATGAGGCTGCTTTTCGAGATCGTCCCTAGGCTAATCGCTCTAACCATACTGTGGAGCTACATACCTACGCTCCTCAGCACGATATACTCGTTCTCCCTTCCATCAGCGTCTATATCCTCAGTACCATCGATACTGACGCTAGCAACGTCAGCTCTCGCAATCGCGACAGTCATAACAGCTAGCCCATTAATCTACGCCATTACAGTCATCTTATCGCTGCTTACATCCCTTCAAGGTGGTAGTCATCTATCGGTACTAGTATCGATAGCTGGGTTGGTTGCTCTCTTAGTATTAGATACTCTTAGGTACCTTTACCAGCCTCGTCAAAGGGTGCGAGGCTTGTCTCCTGCAAAGGTAGCTATTTCAGTAGTCTTGCTAGCAGCCTTCGTCGTAGCGATATGTGTAGTTCCTTCACGATACGCTGCTACACTCGTTCAAGGGGTTGTATCCTATGTTTCTAAGTCGCCTAGCATAGTGCTAAGGCTTCTAGCGGCCAACCCAGCATTCGTACTAATACTCTCTGTAGCGTTGACTGCAGCACTATTCGTTTTAATAGTCAACGCGATTGAGATCTTAGCTCTATTCGCCCTTCCATCACGCGAGCTCTCGTTAAGAACGCTCACCTCACCGTCTATTATAAACGCTGTTATCGACGCTCCGCTGAGAACTTTGAGAATACTAATAATTGCAAGCTTGCTAGCTCCACCTCTCTATGCAGCACTCACTCGGATAATCCTTCCATACATAGCGATGCACGTACCGTGGGTCGGTATATTGACTTCCTCCAAGATAGGCGCGATAGTGCTAGCAATAATAACGTACATAGTTTCAGCAGCTGCAATAAGACCAGTAGTATCAAGTATCGGGATGAATCCTGGTCGAGCTCTAGCTGCTGCGCTCGCGGTTCTAGGCATTGTCTACGCTAGCGGCGTCATAGCATCGATGATGCTCACCGGAAATCTCTTCTATTCGCTTACGCACCCTAGCCTCGGGATTGTGGGTAGCGTTATGGCGAGCATATACGTCGGTTTCTACGCACAATTCTTCTATATACTGGAGGATCTACTACGTATGTTAGGTGCAGCGCCTTGAGGACGTGGGTAAAGATCGCTACGTACATGGCTATAGGCACGATCCTATTCTCCTTCTCAATTCTATTCTTTCTATGGAGCGTTAGCTACATGGAGCACGCCATGGTAGCAACATCGCTCCTCTCAGCCCTAATAGGGTTCTCCCTTCTCTCGGGTTCGCTATACATGTTCCGGTTATCGGCCTATGTCTACGGGGTTGAGAAGGGTGCCTCGCCAAGGCAAGAGACGCAGGTATAGGCTCGTTCCTAGATACGTAACCGCGCTCCTGGTGCTCATAGCGATAGTCGCGCTAGTAGCTAAAGGACCCCCGCAGATCTACCTATACGCTGGCCCCTCCCCCTTCAACCAAGGATCTCTAGGTACATCTCAGCTCGTTATATTGCTGAGGCACGACTATCCTAACACCTATATAGTAACCTCCCTTAGGGATATAGAGATGTATTCAAAAGGAAGATACTGCCTATACATAGTAGTATCTCCTCAAAAACCGATAACTCCTAGGGAGGCATCTAGAATCATTAGCTATTTGAGACAGTGCAAGCACTACGCTATACTGATAGCCGACGAGTCTAGAAACTCAAACGATCTCGCAAGGGCCTTAGGAGCGCAGACTATAGTCGAAGGATCGATAGTTCTCGATGCTAAAACCAAGAGCCCCTACCCTATAGCTACCTTTGACGTAGATGGCAAGGTATATCGGCTGAAGCTCGATATCGCATCGTCGATCTCCGGATGCAGAAAGGAATTTGGGTACGTTAGTAACGCAATCATTCTGTACCCTAACAAAACGTTTGTAGTAGTTCGCCGCGCTTGCGTAGGATCAATCATTCGTGGAGATAGGTGGACTCTAGCGGTGGTTAGCGATGGCTCAATATTTCTAAACCAGGTTCTACTCAGTGACGTTGGAGCGAAATACAGGGACTTCATACTTAGGCTTGTCTCTGAGCTCTGCGATAACACAAGCTCGTGCAGCATAATGGTTGACGGCTATCACTATCTAAGGATATCGCCACTGCAGGTATTTCGGTCACCATCCCTCGCAAGGTTCATCAATCCATTTGCGCTTGTTCCCGCGCTCATAGCGTACATCATTCATCCTGCAGTCTGGCTTCCACCCGCACTTCGGTTAGCTAACAAGGCTTTTGCATACGCCCTATCTAGCTACGGATTATCGATACTTGTGCTAGGGCTCCTAGCCCTAATAGCGTATGCCATAGCGCGCAGAATAATTGGGTCCGGAAGCGAGCAGCGTGTATCTCCTTCGCCTGAGTGGGGCTCGGTATTCTCTACGGAGCTCCACGACATTATAGCGAGGGGCAGGTACTCCTTTAGCCGGGAGGACTTTCTGAACCTCTACGCGCTAGTCGACGAGGCTCTCAAGTCGATAGTTGGGCTAGGTTTATCTGATCCTAGGTGCGTGGATGTGCTATCAAGCTATGTGGGGCGCGAGCACGCCGCGAGATTCGTTAATGCAATGAATAGATACCTCGATAAGGCACGGAGGAAGAGGATCCTGCCCATAGTGCTATCATGGAATAGGCTCGTCAGAAGGATGCTTAAGGAGGCGGAGGAGATCCTGAACTCCGTGGGTACCTCAATAGCTGAGAAGCATAGGGTGCTTAGAGCATGAGTGGGATTGCAGCTGCTCATATTAGTCCCACGCACCGCGTCTCGGCAGTTATTCTACTAGCTTCAGCACTCATGGTGCTATCGCTACTTCGCCACGCCTTCCTCTATGCCAGCGTGTCGCTATTCCTGCTAATTGCATGCTGTAGAGGGATAGCGTCCCTCGAGGCTTCAGCACTAGCGAGAGCTCACGTACACATAGAGGCTATTGGGAGAACAGAAGGCGACGAGGTGCTCGTCTCTGTTGTGATAGAGAACACAACGCTTGTACCTATACCAATTGCAGAGATAGCCGTAGACCATTCACCTCACCTACGACTTGTAAAGGGATCCAAGCTTGTGCTAGCTTGCGTACCTCCAAGGTCCAGAATAGCCATATACTTATCCTTTGAGCCGCGAATAGGTAAGCACTGGATAGGGCCTCTAAGAGCCTCTGTCAGAGACCCTCTAGGAATGTTTAGGAGCTCGGAGTTCAGCGTAGGGAGCCGCGTATATGTTAGGATAGCGCCTAAGGTTAGCGAGGCTACGATAAGGAGGCTCTTAGTTAGGACGCGAAGCAGCGGCTTTGTGAGAGGTAGGGAGCCCGGAACGGGAGTCGAGTTCTATAGCGTGCGCGAGTACAGGCCTGGAGATGATTTAAGAAGAGTGGACTGGAAGCACTTTGCAGCAACATCGAGGCTCGTGGTTAAGGAGATGGAGCGCGAGAGCTACCAAAGTGTTCTCTTCCTAGTTGATGCAACCCCAAGAATGCTCTACGGACCTAGAAAGAATACTCCTCTCGAGCACACGCTACGCATCGTAGCATCGCTATCGATGTACTTAGCTCGCCGTGGCGACCTTCAGTCCGTGATAGTATTCCAGAGAAAAGGTCTCGCATCATCGTCTCTGTCTAGAGGTAGGAGAGCGTTTAACGAGGTAATGCACGTGCTGTCATCCATAGAGTTGGATACTGAGCCTCTAGACGATAGCGATAGAGCATCGCTACTGATGAGAGCGGTAAGGAAAGCTATATCTATGCTTCCTAGGGAGAGGAACGCCGTATTCATATTTACTTCAAGCGGGAGCCGGGAGTACCTAGATGCTCTCTGCAACGCGATAACTAAGCTCTCCTCCATGGGCAACATTGTCTATGTGGTACTACCACTAGTAACGCTATACCAAGCTACAGACCTCCCCAAGTGGGCTAAACTCGCATTCACAGTAAAGACCTATGAGCTCGTGAAGCTCGAGGAGGAGTTTGCAAGCTCGTTAAGGCAGCGCGGCGCCAAAGTAATAATAGCTATGCCCCAGTTCATACCCGCAACGATTGCGAGCATAATAGAGAGAATAGCTTCGTAACACGCTCACTGCTTCTCCAAAAGACATACAAAGAACCCTTGCATGAAGTGCTCATGAGGCCATATCCTAACGCATTTAGAGACCTCGGCACTCAAGCTGAGGTTCGGTATCGCTTGTATACCCCTAGACCCGATGGCTATTCTCGCATTCACGATCTTAACGTCTCGAAACATCTCTAGGACTCTACTAACAACGTACTCGTTCTCCTCAGGAGCTATGCTACACGTGGAGTACACCACTCTACCGCCTGGCTTAGCGAGCTCGATAGCTGAAGCTAGTAGCTCTATCTCGCGAGCTACGAGCTTAGCTAGTTCATCTACTGTTGTCTTGGTTTTCCTGCTTGGATCAAACATTATCCCTCCCTCAGCACTACATGGAACATCAGCTATAACGTAGTCAAAGCGCATCTCGGTAAGCCTCGGTAGGTCGCGTGCGTCTACGCGAGTAACGATATAGGATGTCATTCCGAGCCTAGCGAAGTGGGATACAAGTATAGGTATCCTCGATCTAGCCTTATCGTTAGCGAGGAGGAGCCCTCTATCCCTCATTAGCTGCAGCGCGTGAGTAGCCTTGCCTCCGGGAGCTGCGCATATATCGACTGTTATAGAGCTAGGTCTCGGATCAAGCACTATTGGGGGTATCGTTGGGGCTGGGTCTCTGTACACGAAGTACAGCCCCTTTAAGTACTCGTGGGTAGCACCCACGCTCGGATAGCTTGGAGCCCTAACAACCTCTAGGCAGTAGTCGCACCAGTCGAGGGGCCTTAGATGAAAGCCGAGCTCCTCGAGCCTTCTCCTGACCTTTGAAACGCTCGATCTTAGTGTGTTGACTCGTATCGTTACTCTAGGCCTAAATTTCTCGAAGGTTTCTAGGAGCCTCAGCGTCCCTTCAATTCCAAGAAGCTGCTCGTACCTACAGACCATGTAGTCTAGGTAGCCGTATCTCCTAGCTAGCGATCTAGCTTCCTCGCTACAGCGCCACCACTGAATATCTCTAAGTATCGAGCTTGCTGGCACACCCCTCAACGCTATCCCCTTCACTGTCGAAGCGGCTAGCAGAGCTTTAGATCCCTCTAGCTCTTAGTCTGTAGCTGGTTGACGATGCGGGCTAGTGCATGCAGTACTGCAGCACTGCTAACGCTACTCACGCTAGCGCTAGCTGTAGCTAGCTCAATAGCGATAGCATACGCATCATCGATAGCATCGCTAGCAGCAACCGTAGCAATGTACCCAAACAACACTGCTCTACCCCTATACAACAAGACTCCCGCTTTCCTTATCACCCCCAATAGAACCGAGCTAGGTGTGCTCGTTAGAGCTAGCACCAATACTCAGAACCTTGTCTACGGCACATTCGATATAGGTGTCGATGGGTGGAGATACAACGAGACCGATCCAGATAACCTCCTGTACTGGGTCTGGGTCAATGCTAGCGGATATCGAGACTGGGGATATACGGGGTTCGTAGCTCTAAACATTCCCAGCAGCCTACTCAACGCCGGTTCTCGGTATGGGACCCAGCTCATCTATGTCAACTTCACGGTGCCTAGCGACGCTATTAACGTGTCGCTCAGCTTCGCCTACTACTTCTGGTCCTCAACAATCCTTCTCTTCGGTGCAACAGCATTCGTTGGTATATACGATTGGTCTACGGGTAATTTGACAACGGTAGCTACAGCAACCTTCAGCCTTCCGCAAGGGACTAGCCCCCTGCCTTCCTCTAGTGACTGGAGGACCGCAACACTTAACCTAACTAGCTACGTGACTCCTGGCAAGACCTACGCACTAGTTATAGGAGTAGAGTGGTACGAGCAGCTCCTCGGGTCGTACAACGCGACCTTCTTCATAGATGACGTGAACCTCACCGCATACAGATCGACATATACATTCAGCGGAGATGTCGCTCTTGCTAACTACAGTTACTCGTCGACGCTCTCAGTTAGGATCGAACTAAGCAGGCTCTCCTGCCTAAATTCCTCAGCGTTGATATACCTAGTCACTGGATTAGGAAGGTCTCAGCCAGCCATAAACATCACTAACTGCACCGTGTATCAACCAGCTAGCGGCTGGGTAACAGTCTCGAATGCTGTTCTCCAGAACACCATGTATATCGAGCTTCAGTACAGCGGATATCAAGGTGGGTACCTAAACGCATCACTAAGGATAATCGCCGTTAGCGGTGGTCACGAAGTCGTAGAGAAGCTTTATCTAAATGCATCTGCTGGATGATGATACAGGCCGTGACCTGAGCCAATGATGATGGACTCCGAAGCTGATCAGCCTCCACGCATTCTTAGCCATGGTTCATAGCAGATTCTTCTCCATATCCCCCTGATAACCGCTCTATTCCTCTTCAAGAGCTCTAGAAGTTCATTGACTTCACACCCCTTTAACATAACGACATCGTCTTCAAAGCTGCAGAGAGCTCGAACAAGGAGCTCAGTAGCGTTAGGCTCTGCTGCAAAAAGCTCGTCCACGAGAATCTCGCGGTAGCCCATAGAGCGAAATAGCTTCCGCGAGCCATCGTTATCCACGGTAGTGGAAGCTACAAAGATTCTGCATCCCCGAAGCTCTAGAATCTCCTCGGATGATGCTAACAGTACCTTACCTAGCCCCCTTCTCTCGAGATCCTCGTGCACCGCGATGTAGTAGATTACTCCAATCGAGGGCTTTAGAGGAATTGTGTAGAGTATGGTCGCACCCGCAAGCCTATTACCCACTCGTAGGCATAGCCACGTGCCAATGCTGCTCCTAGCTACAGCTTCAGCATAGTAGCGGTGCCACCAACCCATTCTCCGCTCGATGAGTTCGAGAGCTTCCTTAAGGGGGCACCTCTCCTCTGCTATCAGCCTTGAAACACCTCATCACTAAGTCAGCGTTCACAGCCCACATCATCCAGAGAATCACACTTAGTATAGAAGGTAAAGTGCCTTAGGAAAAATGGGGTGTATTACCTAAGAAGGTAGGAGGCTAGTGCAATACCTATGAAGCTTAGAGCAAGCGCAATTTTGTGCCAGAGCATTATCCTATGAATGTTCTCCTCGGTTGCCTTAGCCTCTAGGAAGGTGTGGAACTTCATCTGCATAAGGTGAAGCTTCGAGCCCCCGCTTGCTAGAGCTTGAATCACGCTGTACCCAAGGTAATCGAAAGCCCACTTGATCCTCCTTCGGATTCGAAGCATCTTCTCTCCGAGGAAGTCAAAATAAGTAGCTCCTACGTTCACGACCGCCACCAGGTATAAACTCGGAGTCGCAGAATATAAACTGATATATACTATAGGCGCTGTTAGCATATACCTGCATAAAAACAGGTTGGGCTATGTTTATACAGGTAATAACGGGTCGGTCAAATGCCTTGTCATCACTGGTCAGAGCCGGGAGTAATTCGTCATTCCCTCTACGCGCATAGCGCTGCCCAGCTATTAGTTTTAGCATGGCTGGGGCTAGCGCTAACCCCTTCCAAAATCAGAAGCACCGGGTTCATCACTTTTCAGCGCTCAGCTATCTCATCACCGCGGGGCACGCGAGACTCATGCTCTATAGAACCTCTACTGCATCTACTAGTAAAGTGTTTAACCTAACGCTACTCAGCCTGCTATCTAGGCTAAAGGATAGGATCATTGGAGTGTTCTACTTGCCTAGACTGAGAACCGTAGTTCCGCTGCTTGACTATCCGGGCAGGTTACCAAGACCTTTCTTCTACCCTATTGAAGAATTCGAGCTATCTAATGCTATAGAGATGACTTGCTTGAAGTGCGGTGCTTGCTGTGAAACGCGCTCTGGCGTGTTTGCGTTCGAGAACGAACTCCTCGAGATCGAGCAGTATATAGGGAATCGTGTAAACGTTGAGCATTGCGAGAACATAAGACTTCTCACCGGGGAATCCACTCGAGTTTGCACTATAGCTAGCGGCAAGTGCCCCTTCTACGATGTTGATACCCGTCAATGTGCTATCCATAGGGTAAAGCCGATTATATGTAGAGTGTTCTTCTGCACCCTTGTAGGTAAGAAAGGTTCTCGGGTGTACGTAAAGGTCAGGGGACCACAAGGTGCTCCACTATATGTTGAGTGGACTAGCGATATCGCTACGCTGCGCAAGAAGGTTAGATCCTTTAGCTTGAGGCTTGCTGCTAGAAGCTCCTTCTAATGCACTGCAGCACCAGCTCTTGAATCGATATATTTCTAACTTCTATACCAACCCTCTGACACGCCTCTGATAGCTGCACCTTACACGTTGGGCATGCATGCACGATCGCGGTTACTCCCGGCGGAAGATCCCGTCTCACTCTATCAACCCCTATTCTTATCGATAGCTCTGGGTTTGATATCCTAACATTTCCTCCAGCGCCGCAGCACTGCGCATACATTTTCCTCCTCCTCATCTCGATGAATTCCCTCGCGCAAGCCTCTATGACGGCTCTAGGCTCTTCGAATACGCCTTCGTGCCTACCTAGGTCGCATGGATCATGGTAGGTTACAGCAGTATCCACCCGCTTATCAATTCTAAGAACACCTTTATTAATGAGCTCCGCAACGAGCTGCACTGCGTGCACAACCTCTACGTTCTCTAGCTCGACCCCAAGCTTGGGGTACAAGCTCTTGAACATCCTGTAGCAGCTAGGACATGGGGTAACCACGGTCTCCACACCGAGCTTCCTGAAGATCTCAGTATTCCTTCTAGCTACATCACGTGCTTCCTCCAAGGCTCCAGCTAGATACAGCGGCATACCGCAGCACAGCTCATCACTACCGAGAACCGTATACCTGATTCCGCAAGCCTCCAAGATTTTTCCTAGCGCTACAGCGCTTTCCCTATCGACGTAGCTAGCCATACAGCCAGCAAACAGCAGTACCTTAGCCTTAGAGCTAGGCTTCAAGTATTCTATCCACGCGTTCCTGTCAGCACGAGGTAGCCACAGCGGGTTTCCGTACTCTTCGTCTAGAATCCCGTCCAGAGCATCTCTAATCTTTGAAGGTGCTAGACCGGCTTTCCAAGCTCTAGACCTAAGCTCGACGACCGCGCTACCAACATCGATCTCCTGCGGACAAACTGCTGAGCAGGTATCGCATACAAGACAGTTGTAGAGACCACTAGCTACCGCCATAGGTACTCGATCTAGTGCATCGCGTGGATCAGCAGATCTCTCAGCGATAGCTCTAAGCGCTACTGGGCCTCCAAACCTCTTGTCCACGCTAGCCACCGGGCACGATGCTACGCATGAGAAGCACAGAGAACACTTTCTATAGCTGGATACCCTATCGGCATCCTCCTTGCTAACTCTTTCAGGAGGTATGTACGGCTCTAGCCTATGTATCCAGTACCTAGTAATATCCATAACGCGAAGCGCTCTCGATCTATCAACAACAAGATCTTTTAGCCGAGGGAACAGCGGTAGTGGCTTCACAACAATCTCCTTTCCTAGGCACTCGATCACCGTACTCATGGTTACCGAACACGCTGGTAGCGCAACATCGTTGACTAGGACTGCGCATGACCCGCAGACTCCTCTCCTGCAGCTGTATGGGATTGATATCGTTGGATCAGCGCTCTCTATCTGCATCAGAGCGTCTAGAAGCGTTGACCTTGGCTCTACGTCTAGCTCGAACCACTGCACGTAGGGTGACTCGTCTTTAGACGGGTCGAACCTCTCTACACCTATTCTAACCTTCAAGGCTTAACCCTCGTTATCCTAACTGGAGAGAAGCCAACAACAATGGCGTTTCCTCTGAGCGATACAGTGATGTGCTTAAGCCATCTGCTATCATCTCTGCGGGGATAGTCCTCCCTATAGTGTGCACCCCTAGACTCTTCTCGTGCTAGAGCCGATACTGCAACAGCTCTAGCTACTAGAACCATGTTCACCGTCTCTAGGGCCCTCAGCGCCTCTACGGAGAACGATGCACCTTGGTCTACGCCTAGAAGGCAGAGGCTCTTCTCGAGGGACTCGAGCTCTTTGATTAAGCTTCTAAGACCTTCACCGCTTCTAACTACACCTCCATACCTCCACATGACTGAGCGAAGCCTCTTCCGAATAGTCTCGTATCCGACCCCTTTTTCTCTACTCCTTGATAGCACACTACGCACTCTCTCAATAGCGATGTTGAGCCTCTCCCTGTCTATGCTTGGCGCGGTAGACGAACGCGCAACACGCGATGCTGATGCACCAGCTCTGCGACCGAAAACGAGTCCCTCTGCAAGCGAGTTGCCTCCTACCCTATTAGCTCCGTGAACTCCGCCCGCTGCTTCACCGCATGCGAAGAGCCCTTTAAGCGCCGTGGAGGCATCGACGTCTATCTCTATACCACCCATGAAGTAGTGGGCGGTTGGAGAAACCTCGATTGGCTCCCTACACATATCTATCCCTAGCCTTCGCAAGAGTCTGTAGGTCGACTCTAGCCTCTCCCTAATTCTCTCGCACGGAACATGCGTTATATCTAGGTAGACCCCGCCGTGCTCGGTACCTCGACCCTCGCTAATCTCCCTCCATATCGCTCTAGCAACAACGTCGCGCCCAGCAAGCTCCATTTCCTGAGGCGCGTACCTAGCCATGAAGCGCTCTCCCAGCGCATTTCTAAGAATCCCGCCCTCGCCTCGAACAGCCTCAGTAATCAGAATGCCCTTAGCTGACTCCGGAAAGGCTAATCCTGTGGGATGGAACTGAACCATCTCCATATCCTTCAGCTTCAAGCCCGCTCTCAGGGCAATCGCGTAACAGTCCCCCGTAGCCTCTTGAGGAACCGTAGTAACTTCGTAGATCTGCGCAGCACCACCACAGGCCAGTATAACAGCCTTTGATCTATACACTTCTGGCTCCCACGCTCTCGTGTCCCAAGCGAGAACGCCCGCTGCCCTAGCACCGTCATCCGATAGAAGTACATCGCTAGCGAACCTATTCTCAACGATCTCTACTCCAAGGCTTCTAGCAACGCTGAGAAGAGTTGTAACGATCTCGTGCCCCGTCCTATCGCTCGCGTAGCACGTCCGCCTCCTGCTCTGCTTACCAAAAGCCCTCTGAGCTATCAAACCATCGTCCGTTCTAGAAAACATCGCACCCCACTCCTCAAGCTCGTAGATGCGCTCAACGATCTCCTTACAGAGCACCTCCACAAGATCCTGGTCGTTTAGGAAGGCTCCAGCACGAACAGTATCGATGAAATGCTTCTCCCAGCTATCATCCTTATCAACATTCGCTAGCGCAGCGTTGACACCTCCTTCAGCCATTATGGAGGCACTGCACGTAGCTCTAGTCTTGGTTAAGACAACTACATCAAGCCCGTTTAGCGCAGCCTCGATAGCAGCCCGGAGCCCAGCAACCCCGGTGCCCACGACAACAACGTCGCGGGATACCCACTCCATGGCGCTACCTTCCCTTGCGCACACCCCTGCGCTTGATATCCTCCTCGATTCTTTTGAGCGCCTCCTCGCCAGTAACCAGAGACCTCAAACCCTCCTCCAGATTGCTGGGCCTCATTTTAACAATCCATGCATCGTAGGGCTTCCTATTAACTAGGAGGGGTCTCCTGATAACTTCCTGATTCACGTCAACGACAGTGCCATCCATGGGGGCCGGCAGCGGGCCTACCCACTTCACAGACTCTAGCATCGCTACTGGCTCTCCCTTCTTCACGGCTGTCCCCGGCGGCTTCGGCTTGATAAATACTATCCTTCTGGCTAAGTACTGACCTACGTCATCTAGCCCAACCAGAATCTCGCTGTCAACAACCTTCACCCAGACGTGGTTCTCAACATCGTAGTAGAGATCCTCCCTAATCTCGAAACCCTCGATAATAGCCATTCTCACACCTTCGATATATGGACGTGCAGAGAACTTTTAAGATAGCTACCGAGAAGCTACAAGTACTCGATAACCTCCTTGAATATATCCCTAAGCACATGCATAGCGTCGGGAGGTATCCAGCCTCTACCCGATGTTGCTAGCTCTTTCCCTAACATGCATGGAACGCCAAACCTAACTCCAGACCCTCTTCTGCTTAGGAAGTACTCTACTAAGCTAGCGCCAGCTAGCTCGCCAACGCTCTCTAGCTCCTTGATGAGCTCGTTAGCTCGGGTCATCTGCCAGAACACGTTAATAAGCATCGTTCCATCGCTAGATAGCGCCACAGCGCCAAAAACCGGGTGTTTAAGTAGTGCTCTAGCGAATCTCCTAGCTTCGCTATAGCTTCTACCCCTCATTATCACTAGGAGTGACGCATCGCAGATCCCGCGTATCTTTGAGAGGAATAGTAGTCTCACGCCCCTAGTAACTTTCCTACTCTCGTTAGCAACTCTCAAGGCAATTGATTTAGCTTCGCCTGGCTCAATGCTACGACCCTCCTCTCTAAAAGACTCCTCTATGTACGAAGCTATTTCGTCGATTTTAGCAAGCGGCTCGTTCTCGAATTTCGAAAGAGTGACTAGGAGCTCGTAGCTAACATCCACGCTGCTACTCTCGTAAGCCTCGCTGCATCCGCTATCGCATTCGTCGAGCGCTGGAATCACTATGCTGCGAATCGATTCCGTGGAAACAAACCACTGAGGCTCCTTAGAGACCCTATCGACGTACCTCCACAGCTCAAACCTATTCTTTAACCTATCCTCGGCTAGGTAAACCCCTTTGTTTAGGATACTGCGCTCAACGGACCTCGGTTTAGGCATGTACAGAGTTATTGCAACCCCCCTCGGCAGCAGAGGGGCTATGCTTCTAACGTAGGGCAGTGAGCGTTTCAGAGCCTCCTCACGCACCCTAGCGTTGCGCAACACCACAACTACTAGGCACAGACCGAGCGCCCCAAGATCTATCTCGGTCGTTAGCCTAAGTATTCCCTTCTCGATGGCTTGCCTAACTCTATAGAGATACCTTCTAGCATTGCTAATGCTCATGCTAAACTTCGATGCGAGCTCCTTGCAGAGCGTGTAGAACGATATTCCTCTAGCTCTGTAAAGCATGAACAAAGCCTTTGCTACAGTGCTAAGACCCCCTGATCCTCCCCTCATGGCATTTGTTTTCCTCGCACTTTGTTAGAGAGCGAATGCTACTTTATCAGCGTTCATCTCGGCTTAGTCAGAGTAGGAACACGTATATGCCTAGCGCTACGAGTATCAGTCCCGAAGCTACTGAGAGCTTGTCCCCGTTGCTAATTATGAACCTCTGAACGGACTCGAGCTTCGACACTGAGGTTACAGCACCAAGTATCGCGAGCATGGGGCTTACGAACACTAGGTTGTATAGAAGGACTAGTGGAGCGAAGTACGCGGATCCAAGCTCCTTGAGCACCAGAGATACGAATAGCACGTAGGGCCCAGCTGAGCACGGGAGTAGCGTAAAGGTGACTAAAAGTCCTAGAGCAAAAGACGCCGCAGCTGACGAAGCTGCACGTGGCACCCAGCTAAGCACGAATCCCTTTCCAGCAACCCTACTCTTTCTAGCGACTCCCGTAGCAATCGTCCATCCTCCGAACCCTATCGCTATAGCTGCAGCTATCTTTGAGTACATAGGTACATAGGATAGCGCCTTGAGTAGACCGAAGCCTATGGACACGTAGCCTACGTATATAGCGACAACAAACGACAAACCAACAATTAGGACGTTGCGCACCTTAATCCTACTGCCCCCTGCATAGGCCGATAGAGCTGCAGCTAGGAGCAGAACAACATAGAGATAGAGCGCGCAAGGATTAACGGAGTCGCTTAGCGCTAGGAGCACCATGGTCGGCAGTATAGCTGCAACGCTGCCGATGGCTGTTCCGCTCACCTTAGAACCTCCGTGGGAGACTCTAATTACGTACCCACTGAACTTCACAGACATGTTGCTAGGGGCGCTGAATAGCTGTGGTGCCACTGAGATCGTAAACTCTCTAAGATCTCTGCTATCGTTGAACACTAGGTACTCAAAGAGCGATGTTCCAGCATATACCGGGACCCGGTAGCTGCTGTGGTTGGAGCTTACAATCGAGCGCCAAAACCCTACATCATCAACCTCGCCGATAACTATGGCTTTAACACATCCGTTGCACACTACCACGGTTAGAGGAACCACGGGCTCCATACCTATTATCTTGTAGAGCTCAAGCAGTCTCCTCCTACAATACTCGCAGTGATTTATCCCACAGAAGTAAACACTGCTCGACCCAAAGGTCTTTACCAGCAGTTCGTGAAGAGCTCGGCAGTGGGGGCACGTGCTCATTCCATACATGTAGAACTCGGCATTCAAAGCAGAAGCATGTATCGCGATTGGCTGTAGAGCTACCGGTACAAGTGCTATCGCGAGGCCTACCAGCGCTAGCGCTATTAGCCTACTGCTCACGCACGCTACCCCAGACCTCTACCTCATTGGAAGAGCTTATAGCTAGTTCTCACCGCTCATACGCTGGGCACCTAAGTACTGAAGTAGCGCGGTGACCTATAGTTGGAAGTGCTAGTATCTATAGTGATTCCGACATTCAACGAGGCATCCAACGTCCCTAAGCTCTTCGCAGAGATCTCGGAGAGCCTAAGGAATCTCAGCTACGAGGTGGTTATCGTCGACGACAATAGTCCTGACGGCACTTGGCTAGAGGCCGCGAAGGAGATGATTAGGCGTGGTATGAATGGCATTGTAGTTCGGCGCATTGGCATGCGCGGTCTTGCAACGGCGGTTCTCGATGGTATAGCTATGTCTAGAGGTGCGTATGCCGTGGTTATGGATGCTGATCTCC
The DNA here is from genome assembly GCA_013154235.1 of Thermoproteota archaeon. Classification (GTDB taxonomy): domain Archaea; phylum Thermoproteota; class Thermoprotei_A; order Sulfolobales; family Ignisphaeraceae; genus JAADCV01. The sequence goes on from JAADCV010000019.1 coordinate 16,287, forward strand.
AGCATCCCCCTAGCTACATACCAGAGCTCGTTAACGCGCTAGCTAGAAGCTCGTGCGATATAGCTATAGCTAGTAGGTACACTCCGGGAGGAGGTGTTGCTGGATGGAGCTTCGTGAGAAAGGTGATATCTAAGACTGCTACGCTAGTGGCTAAGCTTCTTCTTCCAGAGGCTAGAAGAGTAAGCGATCCTATGAGCGGATTCTTCGCCGTTCGAAGGGATCTCGTTGAGGTATCGAGGGACAAGCTCAATCCTATAGGCTATAAGATACTACTTGAAATAATATCTAGGGCGAGCCCGAGGTGCATTGTTGAAGTGCCCTACATCTTTAGGCCTAGAGCAAGCGGCAAGAGCAAGCTAGGGCTAAAGCAGATAGTTTACTTCATCTTGCACGTGCTGACGCTAAGCGGATGGAGGCCCTTCAAGTTTGCGCTCGTTGGCCTCGCCGGAACAGCTGTCAACCTTGCGGTGCTCACTCTACTCTCTATATCTATACCCCTGCTAACCTCCACTCTATTCGTTCTAGGTAGCGCGATAGCTATAGAGGTAAGCACGCTCTTCAACTTCTCGCTTCACGAGCGCTGGACCTTCCGAGATAGGAGAAGCGGGAGCACCTTAATGAGGCTGCTGCGCTTCCACCTGTCAGTGGCGCCTGCGATAGCAACCCAGTACCTCGTAGCTAACGCGCTCAAGTACTTGATAGGAGCTAACCCCATCCTAGCGCAGTTCATAGGAATAGTACTGGGGTTCACCGTTAACTACCTCCTGAGCGAGCTAAAGGTATGGCGTGGTAGGAAGCTCCGCGTTCTCAGGGCATCTCCGCAACAAAGATAGTAGGCGGTGCTAGCGCAAACCTATTTAGATACATAACGCTTGTCCATAGTCACTGCATATAAAGAACATACAGATGAACCTTGTCACATAGCGAAGCATCTATTCACTTCCACCCCACACCCCCTCCCGGAGGCCTTGAAGGCTATGCTATTGATAGACGCGCGAAAAACCTTTGGGTACGCCCTAGCTTCGGGACGCGTCGAGGATGGGGTGTATAGAGCAGAGGTATGCATGGACTCCGGAGAGAGGTGCCTAAGGTACTGGTTCCGCGTAGAAGGATCGAAGATATCCTCGATATACGTTAAGCTCGTCAACGGAACCTACTCGCAGGAGCTAGCTCCTATAGATATAAGGTATGCTCTCCTACACTTATTCGCATCCCACATAGATGAGGTGCACAGACTGAATTTCGATATAAGGGATGTTGGCTGGTACGCTCCGTCTCCAGAGGATCTAATCTTTGCGTTTCGCGCCTTACGGCAACTCATCAGCGATGCTGAGTGAGAAGCATCATCGTTCAATGCCGGCCCAGCGTCATCATCGTTCAGTGGGGCGGGAGAGCCCGCACCTGTATATATGCAGCGTTTAAAAAGCTTGGTCCGCAGGAGCGCACTGAGCGGTTAGCACGAGGTTGGGGTACTCATCGCTAGATACAATCCTAAATATGTAGCGATTCTCGTCCAGCAAGCTAAGCACCTCTCTATTCATCTCCAACAGATTCTCTAGGCATTCCCTACACTCTATGCAATCGCAAAAGCTTTCTCCTAGGATTGCTGCGCTCTCAGCAAGAACCGCAAGATGCATGCCGAACCTAGTGTTCAATGACCTACACGCTGCCGCGAAACCTATGTTGCATAGATACCGTAGGAATTCACCTAAATCGAGATACCGAGTGGTCAAGTACAGCCATACCTACTCGTCTAGCTCTACCCAAAGTAATATGTGGAGAAGCGCTCTTACAGAGCCTATATGCGTTCTACCTAATGCACATACACCATGTATTGCGGGCAAAGAGATATATGCTGATTCCAGCCACGATATATCTAGGGATAGAGTCCTCTTGGAACGCGTTCCAACGGGCATTAAGTACCTTGATGACGTGCTTGGCGGAGGCCTCCCTAAGAGCTCCTCCATACTGCTAGCCGGGAACCCGGGAGCCGGCAAAACAACTTTTGGCGCCACCTTTCTCTACCGAGGAGCCATAGATTTTGGGGAGCCAGGGCTCTACGTCAGCTTTGTTGAGGATAAAAGGAGCTTTCTGAACTACATGTCAACGCTCGGAATGGATTTCGATAAGCTTGAGCGCGAAGGACTGTTCGCATTCATGGGAGTGCCATACGTCGACATATCTAGGAGCTTGGAGACAATAGTCTTTAGAATACTTCAGCTAGCCCGGGAGAAAGGGATTAAGAGAGTTGTAATAGATAGCGTATCAGCAATAGCCCAGGCGCTGAGATCGCAGGAGCGAGTGAGAGCGTTTCTGCACAACACATTCATATACGGATTGAAGAAGGCTGGCGACGTAACAACGATACTCGTTGCTGACCTGCCCTACGGAGCTACAACTATAGGGCTAGGAGTAGAGGAGTTCGTTGTCGATGGAGTGCTCGTTCTAAAGGTCGAGAGACTCAAGGGACTCGTCCTGCGCTACCTCGAAGTATGGAAGATGCGGGGTGTCGAGGTAGGAAGATCAATAATACCTTTCACGATCGGTAAAGGCGGATTCATACCGGTGCTCTTCACAAGATGCTTCAATAATCACAGCGGCGTTTCAGCCCTGAGCCCACTAACAACCACACTCCGAAGATTGTTCACTGCTATACCTACAGGCGCAACAATTCTGGTTGCAGGTCCTCCGGGCTCCGGCAAGAGTATGCTTGTCTCCGAGCTAGCTTTGAATGCCGCTATACAGGGATTCAATGTCCTATACGTTTCTCTCGAGGAGCGTGAGAGTAGCGTCCGCAGCAGGATGTCATACATAGCTAAGAAGTGCTTTGGCAGAACAACCCCCGAGGTCGTTGAAAATATACACGTTGTATCTATAGATCCATACCAGTACGAGATAACCGATGTCTGCTCCTACATCATGAGACTCATCGCAAAAATAGACCCCCTCGTAATAGTGCTAGACGGAAGCGATGCCCTAGAGCCTCTAACAGAAAGCTCAGCCTTTCTATCGATAGTTCGAAGCTTCGTCGAATCTGTAAGGAGGTTCGGCAGAATAGCTATAGTGACTAAGAGCAGCGCTGTAGGCATGCCCAAGATAAAGCGCGGATTCGATGGCTTAGCAGACATCCTAATCTCGACTACGCATGATCGGAAGAGCCCAGGGAGGAGGCTTGTGCACGTTCTAAAGACCCGCATAGGCTTTGTAAAGGAGTTCAGCGCGGTGATAGGCATTGGCTAGGGGGACGATAGGCAGGCGCAGGACTCTGTGGAGGATCGTAATAGCTGTGCTTAGGAGAAGGGGGCTCTCGTTTGTTGTCGAGCCCCTAGCGAGCTACATGAGGAACATCAAGAACGTTGATCCGGGTAAGTGCCTTGAGGAGTCGCCATGCATGTTCTACTCGATAGCCATGGAGTACTTCAATGGGGATGAGGAGGCCGTACGGTTCTTCCTCGACTACATATTCTCCGCTATCGCTCCAGACAAGTTCTCGCTGAGAATGGAGATAATCAACAGCATGAAGGAATGCAACGAGAAAAAGGCTAGGGATTTGATAAAGTCGCTAGCTGATGGCGCTACAGCTTGATTTCTGCTATAGGTCTCCACGATACTGCACTAAACACCTTTATCTCGTTTGGCGATACAGCAAACACTTTCTCCCCTATCCACACCGCCCTTATCGCGTTTGGAGCCTCTAGTATCTTGACTAGGGACACCTCATTGTCTGCATAGCTCACTACTGCTATTCCAACGCTTCTCCACGATACGGATATCGGGAACATGAGGATCTTTCTGGAGCTCCAGAACGTTATAGCGTGGTAGTCGTATAGGGCCGGCGTCCATCCCCTACTTATTACTAGCTTCGATACCTCTCTGATTCTCTTCAAGTTAGTTACATTGAATAGCTCTATCTTCAGGCTACCCTTCTCCATGCCTATTCCAAGCAGCAGTCCCCTCGAAATTGGGTGCAGATAGGTTAGGTACCCGGGAAGCTTTACGTAGCCCACAACCTTAGGCTTCGTTGGGTTGCTGAGATCTATAGCGAAGAGGGGATCTACAACTCTGTTCGTTACTAGGAAGAGCGTTGTTCCAACAAGCCTTGCTCCGAAGACGTACTCGTTGCTGATAACCTTAGGTATCGATGCCGCTATACGCATCGTGCTAAGATCTACTACGTACACTCCAACACTGGACACGCTGAATCTAGGATATATGTAGTACCGAGGTGACGTCGGGGTTCTCGAGTGCGTTATGGTTATGTAGCTAACTCTTGTCGTGGTCGTTTCGCCGACCTGCTTGTATATCGTTACAGGGATTCTCGTTGCCCCCGGCGGAGTGATTATCGGGATCTTGTACACGCTGAATACAATACTGTACCTCACGGTAGCTACCACAAGGTACTTGCCTAGCTGATTAACAGCGAACTGCCTCGTAACTACTCCCGGTACATCGACGTAGCCATCCTTAGCAATGCTCAGCCCATTGATGGAGAACACGAACACTCTAGCGTAGGCTCCCTCTCTACCCACCATAGCCTCGAGGGTCTTGACAAGGCTCTCTACTCTACCATAGCTTCTGCTAGCCCAGCTGAGGAGCTCGTAATAAGCCTCCATAAACTTGCCTTTCGATATGAGCTCGCTGAGCTTCTTCGATAGATCCTTAGGTAGCTGGCTAGCGTAGCGCTCTATTAGCTGCGGAACAACTCTGTATACTCCGAAGAGATTCGATACGACAACTAGATGATCCTTAGACATGTACACGATGCTCGCTCTATTGATTAGGTACGCATAGGCTCTTCCTCTTAAGCTACTGAGGTTCAGCGCGAGAACAGTCAGGTATGTGTCTCCCGGTGTGAGGACCTCGATGTTGCTTGGCTTAGCTACAGCGTTCCCCACAACAGGCATCACAAGCCTTCTATTGATGAATGCTGGGCTCTGCGCGAGCACATAGAGTACGCCGTTATACAGCCTCGATGATAGGTAGTAGCCGCTCATCGTTATGTTAGCTATGAGCTTGGGACTGCGGATGTTAGTCACGTTATACACGAGTATCTGGATGCTGTTGGGGATGTACATCGGCGGGTAGTACGATAGCCACAGTATCCTTATCGGGGCTCCGCCACATATTGCGATCAGCTCGTTGTTCCAGACGTAGATTCCCCTTACGTATCTCGGAACCTTTAGTGTGTAGGCTAGGCTTAGGCTTGTAGCGTTCACGATGTATATATTCGTGTTCTTCGAGTAGAATAGCGCGCGCCCGTTAGTCTTCACCACATCTAGCTCATCGATGCCACTAACCTGCACGTTCGTTGTCGAGTGCGCTATCGACGCTTTTCCGGCTAGCGCTACGGTGGCTACCGTAGCTGGGGTTACCGTAGCTACGGTAGTTGCAGCCCTAAAGCCGGCTAGAGCATACATAAGACTTGTAAAGCTCGAAGGGGTGCTCGCTGCTAGCCTCACTACTTCCTCTAGTCGCTGCAGGCTCACCGAGCTAATAGAGGCGAATTCTATCCTCGCCCCGCTAGCATAGCTAGGGATGGGGGCTAGAGTATAGCTCGTGGATTTGGTTACGCTGCTCACTGTTGGTGTAGCGCTACTCACCGTGCTAGTTGCTTGCGCTGAGCTTGTTGAAGTTAGCGAGCTGCTTACCGTCGTCGTAACGAACGTTGTTCTGGTGATCGTCGTCACCAAAGTCCTAGTCACTGTGCGTGGAACAGTGTGATACACCGTGGTGATGCTAGCTGGCGCTCTGTAAGCTACGCTAAGCTCGTAGCCAACGAAGGCAGCTACTACGAAGGCTACTACCATAGCTGCCACTACCCAAGCCTTACCCATTCAACTTCACCCGTAGTATCGTACAGCGCTAGGCAGCATATAGAGAAAGAGCTGGAATAGCTATAGCAAGCCCGTTTGAACAATAACAGCAATTGACTCTCAGTGCCGCCTAATATCATCACCTATCAGTAGTCGGACTCCTCAGCATCTGGGGTGAAAGCCTACTTACACCCTAAAAGAGTACGTAGCACTGGATCTCACGGGGAGGTGTGAGTTGGCACAGAACCCTACTCTCGACGAAAAGGATCTAGCAATTCTTCGTTTGCTGGCTTTGAACGGCAGAATGCCCTTCACCGAGATTGGGAGACGCGTAGGGCTTAGCGACGTTGCGGTCATCAAGAGAGTTAGGAGACTCGAGAGCTCCGGCGTTATCAAGCGCTACACGATAGAGGTGGATCCAGCGAAGCTGGGGTACCGAGCGGTTTCGATAACCGGTATAGATACAGAGCCCCAAAACCTGTTCCAGGTAGTGGAGAAACTCAAGGCTATGGACTGCGTTAAGTACATAGCGTTGACCAGCGGAGACCACTCAGTCATGACAATAATATGGGCTAGAGATGGGGACGACATGGCCAGAATACATGAGAGCATATCAAAGCTGCCCGGGGTCAAGAGGGTTTGCCCCGCTGTCATATTAGAGGTCTTTAAGGACGAGCGGGTCTAGCTCGTTATAAGGTTACGGAGACTCAGAAGCTGACTAGGGTACTATGCCAACACTAGGTTTTGTACTGAGCGGCTCGACAACGCAGGTAGCGTACGCCCAGCTCACAAGCTACGGCGAGGCCCATGCTCGCGAAGGAATGCTCGTAGGGATAAGGAGCAGTTATGGAACTCTTTTAGCTCGCATCGACAGAATGCGGTTCGAGTCCCCCGCCTTTAGGGTTGGGGATCCCTGGGGGCTAGCCCGCCGAGAAGGCGCGGATCTCCGCTCTATCGCAACCGCAATAGGGATGTACTGCGTTGCTGAGCTATCAATACTTGGTAGGATAGGAGACACTGGACTCGAAGAGGTGTACGCTCCTCCAAAGCCTGGAGACAGTGTTATAGATCTTAGCGAGCTCAGCGAGCCGGAGATCTTCGGGCTTCGGAGGAATTACGGGATAGTGTGGATAGAGAGGCTGGCCGGCTACAGCGAGCTAAAGGTTCCTCTGGACGTAGAGGCGCTAACCATGCACCTAGGCGTCTTTGGCGAGACCGGCAGCGGAAAGAGCTACACCATGGGGTACCTAATAGAGAAACTCAGCTCGATACCTACCCCCAAGGGACCTAGGGCTCTCCCAACGATAGTTGTTGATGCGAACGGGGATTACCTAGATATGCACGAGGCTTACTCGAAGAGCGGAAAGCTAGGAGCTTTCAGCGAGGTGCTACGCTTAGTATTCCCAACTTCCCGCTTTGCACGTAAGCCATTCACGAAAGCTATCACTATAGACCTCGACGAGCTCGACCCTAGGGATCTAGCAACGCTCGTTGTCGCATACCGCTTCGGATCCCCTGAAGCTAGCGAACTGCAGCTCCACGCAATAACTAGGCTCTTCGAGAGCGCGCAGGATAAAGGAGTAGGAATCAATGAGCTTATGCACGCTCCTAGCTACATGGATAAGCTTGTAGACGAGGTATGCCAGGAGCTACAGCTCCATCATCAGACAGCAAGAGCTATGCGCTCAGCTCTATCCAAGTTTAGGCACGATATTGCCGAGAGGTTTAGGCTAGTACCGAGAGAATCGCCGAAAGATGCTAAGGGTAGAGCTACGCTATCAAGGGAGTTCATAGAGCAGTTAACCAAGAGTCCCTCGCTAGCGATAATAGACTTTTCACCTGATGGAGCTCCTGGCGTTCCCCTAATAGTTAAACAGTTTGTGATAGCTTACCTAGCCACACTACTGTACGATACGTTTACCGAGTACAAGCTTAGGGGCAACGAGAGATACCTTCTCTTCGTTATAGAAGAGGCTCAGAACTACGTTCCTAACCCGAGAACATACCCGATAGGCTTCAGCGTTGCTAGAGAAAAGATATCGCTAATAGCAACCCAGGGAAGGAAGTTCGGAATCTGCCTAGCTATAGTCTCGCAGAGACCCGCATTCATAGACCCCGTAGTCCTCTCCATGATAAACTCGTGGTTTATACACCGAGTAGCTCCGGAGGATGCTAGCTACATCTCGAGAATCTGCGGGGGGCTACCACCATCACTTGAATCAAAGCTCCCGAAACTACCTCGAGGAACATGCGTTTTCATGGGGCAACTAAATCCTCTCGGAACGCCACTACTGCTGAAGATAGGTCGTAGAGCGGTTAGCCACAAGATGGGGAGAACAGCTCTCGTCGATACGCTAGCAGAGCTAAGCTCATAAGACGCTACTTCCTAACATGCGCGATTAGAGCGCCAACGATGAACCCAACCGTAACGGGAGCTATCACCAGTATTCCAAGCGCAGTCACAAGCGAGTAGACTATACTCCAGACGCTGTGGGCTACACCCGCTAGCGTCTTGAAAGCATCGTAAACGCTGTTACCCAAGCTCCAGACGCCAAGCACTATGCCCAGAAGTATTATGCCTACAGAAGCCAGCAGGTACTTCAGCGCTCTCATAGCTACGTACCCTAGGGCTAGCCCCAGCAGAAACTCTATCGCTGTTACAACAACAGCGTTAGGATTCGTTATTAGCGCACCTATGAGGCTATCGATGTTTAGAGAGGGAGCTGCGGTACTGTTTAGTGCAGCTATGAACCCTATCATTTCCTCTACCTCCTCTTTTCGAGCACCAAACTCAGTACTAGGTATATAAGTCTCGTAGTTAATCTCGAAGAAGCAACACATCAATTATGGGTTTGTGGCGGGCCCGCCGGGATTTGAACCCGGGACCTCCGCCCGCAGCCTGCCGAGGAGCGGTCTACGGGTTAAGAGCCCGCCGCTCTACCTGGCTGAGCTACGGGCCCAGCACCAGTCTACGGGGTGTGTTGGCGGGGCTTATAAGCTGTTGTTCGCCTTGATGTGAAGCGGGGGCTGCTTGAGCGAGAGACTGAGGAAGCTCACTAGAGGACTGTACGCTATTCATGACCTTCCAGCAGCGTTTATCCCTAGGTACAGCGCTATCCTAGTCGCCGATATACACCTAGGCTTCGAGGAGGAGATGGCCTCTAAGGGCATCTTTCTTCCCAGAATGCAGGTTAAGAGGGCCGCAGAGGTTATTCAAAGGTGCCTAGAGCTAACATCAGCTAGAAGGCTGATCATTGTAGGAGATCTAAAGCACCTCTTTGAGAGGCTAGGCCGACGTGAAGCTAAGGACGTTAGAGAGTTCCTAGAGAGAGTTGTCCCAATGTTTAGATCCGTCGTGCTGATTCGCGGTAACCACGATACCTTTGTGTACATAAGACTGCGCGAGTTTGGTGTAGACGTTGTTGACGAGCTCCTTATAGATGACATGCTTATCGTCCACGGGCACCGCAGGCCGTCGATTGATGGAGGCTACTCAATTCTGGTAATGGGTCACGAGCATCCTAGCATCGCGATAAGGGATCCCTTAGGTACGGTGGCTAAGCTACCCTGCTTCCTCGTAGTACCTCTATCTAATGGGGCTACCGCCGTAGTGCTCCCAGCGCTAGGAATGTACCAGAGCGGTACATCAGTGTCTACCTCGCCGGAGGCTTACCTATCACCAATACTAAGAAGCCTGGCAATTCTCGAAGAAGCTAAGCCGTATGCGATTGTCGAAGGGGAGGGCGCGTATGAACTCCCTAAATTAGGGCTTATTGAGGGCTTCCTTCAAGCAACTTTATAAATCCTCAGAACCGCTTTATACCTCTGGATAAAAGCTTAGATGAGCGTGAGACCATAGCAGAGAGCTACCATGATGAATTAGCTAGGAAGTACTTCAGCGATCTGGATTCTAAGATAAGCGTTAAGATAGAGAATATCGTGGCGACAGTATCGCTGGATCAGACGCTGGACCTCGATTACATAGATAAGACCTTGCCCAACGTTGAGTACAACCCCGACCAGTTCCCGGGATTGATATTCCGGCTGGACTCTCCGAAAGTCACAGCGCTCGTATTCAAATCTGGGAAAATGGTAGTAACAGGCGTCAAGAGCACTGCAGAGCTCATAAGGGCCGTTAAGAAAATCATAAAGACCTTCATAAAGTACGGCATTCCGATAACTGGCAAACCAAGGATACAGATACAGAATATCGTAGCTTCCGCATCGCTAGGAGTTGAGGTAGCACTAGAGCGAGCCGCTTTCATGCTAGAGAACTCGATGTATGAACCCGAGCAGTTTCCAGGATTGATACATCGAATGAGCGATCCTCACGTGGTTCTACTGATCTTCAGCAGCGGCAAGATGGTGATAACTGGAGCTAAAAGCGAGGAGGAGGTGTATCAAGCGGTTAGAAAGATTTACCTAAAGCTTAAAGAACTCGGATGCATAAGGAAGCCTGAAGAGGAGGAAAGGCTGCTCGAGAGCGAGCTTGAGGCTGTTGGAACCACGAGAAGGAGGAGGAAGCTTACTTACGAGGACTTCATGTTCTGATTTTTAGGCTTGTGACGAGCTCACTGCACCTACCTAACTCTTCTAACGCTTCTAGCGTAAGAGCTCAATACAACCTTTACATTTATTGAGCTACGGATTCAGAGTGAGACTAGGCTCTTCATCCCCTGAGGGTCACAGGCTGCCCGCGTCATCACGTCTCATGAGGTATCTATCTGTTAGGCTGAAATAGGTTTATGCCTAACCGCATGGTGGTGAAATAGTGGCTCACGAGAGACTTGCAGCAGCACTAATACTATTAGCAATCGTGTCGAGCGTACTAGCTCTCTATGCAGATGCATCGCGTGAGATTGGGTGTGTCAATGCCTACTTCTTAGCTTACAACAACGAAACCAAGACCGGATCCGTTGTTCCAGCGAGAATATGCGTGTTCAGCAGCTCGCGCCCCTCGGTAGCTATAGTGGGTGTAAGATACAATCCGAGCGTGCTGGACTCGTTCCTCGTAGCTCTACATACGATCTCTAGGTTCTGCACACCTAGGGCTAACCATGTTCGCGTGGTTGTGTACTTTAACGGTGGCAATCTATACGTAGAGGGCGCTAGCGGATCCCTTCTCTTTGCACTATCTGTGCTGAAGATCCTCAACGCTACAAGAATCATGAATGTTAGCTCCGCTACAGGAGTTCTATCGATCGACGGTTTTATCGACCCTGTCGGAGCTGTTCGAGAGAAGCTTGCTGCAGCGTACCGTAGACACATAGCTACAGTGCTGGTACCCCTCCTAAACTACGTTATGGCTAGAAACGCTTCGCCTAAGCCTAAGGTAGTGTACGTAGATACTATTCTAGATGTATGCAAGAAAAGGTACCGAGCCCCCTTAGCTTCTCCCGCAACTATGAACGTGAACAGAACTATAGTCTCGAAGATGTACAGTGTGCTACGAGACGACGTCTATAGGTTTACGCGGCTAGCTAACTCTACGCTAGCTAAGCTACCTCCGAAAGCTAGAGCTTCGCTTACAAAAACCTTCGAGACCTACCTTCGAATAATCCGTAGGCTCGTTAAGGAGAACCACATCTATAGTGCTGCTAGCCAGAGCTTTGGCCTCTACATAACGGTTGCTAACGCATCGCTTAGCTACACCAATCTAACTTACTTGTCGAGGCTGGTCGATGAAGCGGTTAACATAGTGAATAATGTGTATGAGAAGCTGGAGAGGTCCAAGTCTATAAGTGTAAATGCAATACCGTTCGTTCTAGTGCTGCTCAACCGCATAAAGGATACGGTGTTCTACGCAAACGTGTTTAGAAACATAACTGTGACCCTACCACCGAAAGCTATCCGTGTGTCGAGGCTCGCTTCAATAGTTTCATACACGTACGGAAGGGGGCTCACATCGCAAACATGGTTCAAGCTCTTCACGATAGCCAACAGCAGCGGGGGGCCCTACCTACCCTCTAGGATAGTGCTTCGCGCGTCGTGGAAGGTGCTTAACCTAGTTTCAGGAATGATAGAGCTAGGGCGTGCGTACTCACCTCTCTCGTTAGATACTATAGCTAGCACTAGGGGGTACCTAGCAGCGTTAAGCGGTAATTCTAGCCTCGAGAGAAAGGTCTTTAATGACATACGCGAGCTTCTCACTATAAACCTCGAGAACCTGACGCCTGTACAGAGGATAATACCGTACTTCTACACTCTCTACTCAAACGATCTTAGGAAACTCAGGAACGTGTCCATAGATACGCAAATAATGTTCTACTCGCTATCCGATCTAATAGCTAGCGCAACAATAAATACTGAGGAGGCCATACGCGCCGTATCTGCACCACAGCGAACCTGGAGCCCTCCGAATAGCCTTGTGTACGGAGCTATCTACGCGTCGAGTATAATATCAGCGGGTGCAATGATTGTCGCCCTACTTCTTCTTAAGGTAATCGAGAAGCGACTTCGTGCCGCGTCCGCTTGACTCCTGCGCTGAGCCTCCTTTTTCTAGCACTTCCTTAGCTCTCCTCAGATCCTCTATTAGTGTGCTCCTGAGAGACGGGTTGTATAGAGCAGCAGCCGGGTGTATTGTTGGAACTACGCTTAGCTTGAGCCCAAGCAGATTAACCTCGTAAACTTTGCCTCGCATTCGCGTTACACCACCCCACTTCATTCCAGCTCGTGTGAAGACCCATTTCCCAGCAACATTACCAAGGGTTACAATAACTATGGGTTTAAGCAGCAGTATCTGGCTCTCGAGGTAGGGAGAACACGCTTCTATCTCTTCCTCTCGAGGTTCTCTATTCCCCGGGGGCCTGCACTTAACCACGTTAGTTATGTAAACGCTGCTTCGAGGAAGCCCGATGCTCTCTAGAGACATCGTGAGAAGCCTACCAGCTGCCCCAACGAAAGGCCTACCAAGCTCGTCCTCTGTAGCTCCAGGAGCCTCGCCTATCAGCATAGCTCTAGCATCCTTAGGTCCCTCGCCAGGGACAGCGTTCTTCCTGCTTCGATGGAGTGGGCATCTAGTGCAGTGCTTTATGGCGTTCTCGAGCTCTTCCCAGGAGCTGAATCGCGTTTGCGTGAATATCACCTAGTGTATCCTCCCCATCAAGGATGTTTTTATAGGGTTCTCTTCACTTCTCTTGAGGGGCTTGCATATGGCGCTAAAGCACCGCAAGTATGTGTACGTTGAGAGAAGCGATGGGTGGTATGTCAAGGTTAGGGTTCTTAAGGGTAGAGCAGAAAGCGATCCATCTAGATACATAGTTGTGGGGCCTAAGGTTCGCGAGCCCCCGTTAACCGCTGAGGTAATTAGGGAGGCGTCGCTACCCGAGGAGGTGAGGAAGAAGCTCTACGAGGTATAGCCAGTGATGATGCCGACGTAGACCGATGTAGTGACGAAGGGTCGATATGCTGAGGCTCAACCCTTCAATTCCATACACACGCTGCGAGCCACCTCCTTTAGAGCGCCCTTGAAAGCCATGTCAGCTAAAGCGCCTAGTCCGAACCTAGAGACAAGTTCTTGAAAGAGCCTCGTATGCTTGCATCCGTACTCAGCTTCTAACTCCTTGAGCACGCTGAGCACTCTTGACTGAAGATATTCGCCTATCTTAGCATCGACCGAGTCTGCTAGATGAACTACCAGCCCCTCTACTGTAGATATAGGTACAGTTCCGTGAACCTCGCTGAGGACCCTAAGAAGCTTCTCGGGGCAGCCGCGCTTGGAGGCTTCAGCGACGATAGCGTAGTCGTGGCTAAAGTACCAGTCGACACGAGGTTTGTAGCATCCATCAAGTTCGCTGTACTCGTACTGATAGTACTTGTATAGATCGTGGAGTATGGATGCAGCGATAACGAGATCTACGTCTAGCTCCAACTCATAGACCCTCTTAAGGATTTCAGCTATGCGGATCGCAGTCATTGTAACGGCGATCGTATGGTGAACTAGACCCCCTCTATACATATGGTGCTTTCGTGGAGCAGCTGGCGACTCCTCTAGACTTATCTTAGGCTCTGCGCTCGGGGCTACACTCAATCGAGGATTCTCGATGAAGGACTCTAGGCATTTCCGCAGCTCTCGCTCTTTCACTTGCAGCACCATCCTCCTAAGATCCTCTAGGCTATGCATTCGAGACACCACGTAGAGACCTAGAGCGTAGCCTAGAAACAAATAGGCCTAGGTTCTTAGCGATGCCGACTCTTCTAGCCTTAGGATTTGAGAGGCCCGTTACGTACATCCATAGAACCCTATCGAATTTGTTTTCATCAACTAGAACTCTGGCATAGACTGGGCTCCATCCCCTTATAGCGAAGTCGAGGGTCACGATAATTGTTCCATCGCTCAGCTCATCCTCTAGCTTTGGAGACAACTGTTCTAGCACCGATGGATAGAGGTATGCATAGACAATCGTTGGATTAACGGACCCTAGATCTACATCGAAGAAGCTCTTGCAAATCACCTCAACCCGATCTTCAACACCCTCAACACGCGCCCAGATCTCCGTTACGTTACAAAGCACCCTATCTATCTCTACACATACGCTCCTAGCCCCACGCTTAGCCGCCTTCACAACCACCCTACCATCACCGCACCCAAGATCTACAAGCACATCCCTTGGCCCAACCCCTAGCATCTCCAGCATACGCTCCACCACAAGCTTTGGACTAGGTATCCAAGGGACTGCCACAGCCTGGAATCCCTCAATAAGCCCGGCTACAGAGGGTTTTAGGGGAATCATGGGTAGATGCGCGCAGTGCGGTGCTAAAGGCTCCACAATCTCGGATGCTATAGGGCTCTGCGCCAACTGCATCAAGAACCTAGACGCTGATAGCCTTAGAGATCTCGTGCAGAGAGTGCACAGGGTCTCTAGAGAGCGATACGGGCTTCCGCTAAAGCCTCCAGATGAAGGTGAGGCTAGATGCAGTATATGCGTAAATGAGTGCAGAGTGCCTAACGGAGCCATCGGCTTCTGCGGCTACTGGAGATGCAATAGAGGCTCTCTAGAGCCCTTGTTTGGAAGCAGCAACCTTTTCGTGGAGTACTACCTCGACCCCCTTCCAACGAACTGCGTAGCGACACCCGTGTGCCCTGCTGCCACTGGATGCGGGTACCCTAGGTACGCCGCTAAGCCAGGTACCGAGGACGGCTTCTATAATCTTGCAGTCTTCTTATCTGCATGCAATCTCGATTGCCTATTCTGCCAGAACCATATCTACAAGAGGGCGCTTAGCCTTAAGCTTAGAGAGTATATCAAGCCTATAGAGGAGATTGTTTCAGCTGCTGAGGATCCTCGCATAACCTGCGTGTGCTACTTTGGTGGAGACCCTACACCCTTCGCCCCACAGCTCATTCGCGCTTCTAGAGCTATACTCGATAGAAGTAAGGGTAGAGTCAAGAGAATATGCTGGGAGACTAACGGACTCGCGAACCCCGAGCTCATGAGAAGGATGGCTGAGATAAGCTTGGAGAGCGGCGGAATCGTCAAGATCGATTGGAAGTGCTGCGACCCAAAGATATACTCCGTACTAACGGGAGTCGACGGCTTCAGAGCTATCGAAAGAATTAAGAGGAACATCAGGCTCGTAGCAGAGATGGCGAGACGCAGACCCGAGGTACCGCTGCTCGTAGTAAGCACACTGCTTGTTCCAGGCTACGTAGATTGCGAGGAGGTCGAGAACATAGCTAGGTTCATCGCATCTATAGACCCCTCCATACCATACATACTGCTAGCCTTCCACCCAGATCACCTCCTCCGCGACCTGCCACCAACCAGCCTATCACATGCTAACGAGGCACTAAAGCGAGCTAGAGAAGCTGGCCTCGAACGCGTATACCTAGAGAACGCGTGGCTCCTCGGCAACTACTACTAGAACGCCTCAGACAGCCACCGCATCTTCATCTGCTCCGCGTGGTCGGAAACTCTTCATCGGCTAAAGGCAGCTACTCAAGAACTACACTAGCAGAAGGGTGCTCTAAAGTGATTAAGGATCTAAAAGAACTCCGTGAGGAACTTGAAAAGCTAACCGATGAGCTTAGGAAGCGCATTAAAGTTGATGAGCATGGAATAGCTAGGTTCAGCACGGACTCTGTAGAACCCATGGACAAGATAAAGGATACTCTCATAGACTTCTTTGTTGGAGAACAGCTATCTGAAGCCGAATACTGGCTAGATCAAGTTAGGCGCGAGGTCCGTCGGTTAGTTAGAAACCTTGATCTACGAGGCTTCACTTATCCCAGGGAATTCAACTCATTTATATCTGATCCTAGAGCGCATCTAAGGAAGAAGCTCTTCAACTATATAGATGACTTAGCTTGCGGAAGAATAGATGTAGAGGAGCTGCTACGCAAAGCAGCGGCAGCACTGCGCACATCTCTTAGAACGAACCTGCGCAGCGCCTACCAAATATGGTGCGTAGCAGCAATAATCAACGAACTTCACGAGAAACTGAGCTATGTGCTTGAATTTCCAGAGCATCGATTCCTAAACTTCGATAGGAGTGGTAAGCAGAGGCTTGGCATAATACCACCGAACTTAGTACTGATTCGATACAGCAAGGGGTATCTAAGTTTCTTCCACGAGGCTCCGAGACCCATAAGCTGGGAGGATACTCCTGATCTTAAACGAGTATGGAGTCTATACACAGCACTTCGTCCAGATATGCTTGTCTACAGCGGTAAGGTAATGAACATCGTTAACATTCCCAACGATCCTCCGATAAAGAGACCAAACGTACTGATAGAAATCAAGGAGACTCCAGACTGGTATAACCGGGTTAGGGATCTGAAAGGATACCTGCGCAAACCCCTAACGGCAGAAGAATGGAGATCTAAGTGGAAGGAGGGACTACATATAAGCCTAGCAAGCATAGCGAATGTACTAAACGTTAAGAGATCCGAGGTTAAGCGCCGCGTTGAAGAAGGTGCCTCTCTCAGGGTTAGAGAGTACAAGCTACTGCATCTCTATGTATCGACATATAGTCCAGATAAGGCTGTTCTGATAAGCAAGCATCCTCTACCAGACGATATAAGAGAGGATATAGAGTCTCGGAATGTTCTTGTCCTAGATGATGTTGGCTTCGATAAGCGGAAGCTAGCACCGCTTGTTGAAATTCTGGACTCTATAGCAACCTTTGGCGACTGCAGGTCTGTTTCAGTGAGTCTTCGCGTGGAGACTCTTAAGAAGGTGATGCGTATGTGTGCAAAAATAGGTCTTGAATCCGAGAGCCCGGAGATGTGCATAGAGAGCATTATTGAGAGGCTTAGCCGTGGCCACGGGTCCTAGTGGTGGTGCTAGTGCTGCTTGTGGTTGTTGTAGTTGTTGTTTGACCTCCCTGCTGTGATGATATCAGCTCCTCTAGCTCCTTTAGGAATCCTTTGACTATCTTTAATAGGTACTCGATGTTCGCTAAGTACTTCTTGCACTGCTTTATGTTGTTCTTCTCTATTTGCTGCACGGCGCATAGCAGATACTTTAGGCTCTCGTTAATCACTTCCTTAATCTTCTTTATGAGGTTCTTAACGATTGTCGACACGTGCTTTGGAAGCATCTTGGTTATGTTGTTGAGCATCTTCGTTACCATCTCTATGCTTATAGAGACGTTGACGTACTGCCTCACCACCGGTATCACTATCGCGATTTTCTCTATCTTCTCAAGCGCGTTAAGCTCATTGTCGATAATCTTCATAGTGATGTTCATGTTGATGCTGCTCGAGTTCATGAGTGCAGCGATGCTAGAGTTCATCAATACAGTCATGTTTTTGAGCTCGTTTAGCCACTTGCTTACTGTCTTATTGAGGTAGCTGTTAGCTTCCTTAGTCACGTTCTGCCACTTCGCTAGCTTACTCATCATCTTAGTTAGCTCAGTGCTGACGTTAACGAACATCGTGTTTAGATTGCTTGCTAGCTCTATAGTTATCGAGTTTAGCTCTCTGGAGACGTTCATTAGGCAGCGCAGCTTCTCGGTATCGTTACTTAGAGACATGCACTGATTCGCTTTAGCCGCAAGCTTATCGAGCTCCCTCGAGATGTTTGTTGCAGTGCTCACCACTACCGTCATGTTAATCTCTTTACCTACCTTCATCATTTCGTTGATAACTGTCTTCAGATGCTCTATAACTATCGTAATGTTGTGGAACGTGCTGTTTATGGTCTCCTTGATATGCTTAACGCTCACCTGAATCTGGTGCTCAACAGTGATCTCTACGAGCAGCGACTTCGCCTCCGCAATGTCGGCAGCAATCTTCTTCACTATCGCAACGGCCTTTTCTGTAGGTATCTTGCCGCTGATGATCTCCTTAAGCATCTTACTGTCGTTGAGCAGGATCTCGAGCATCTTATAGATCTTGCTCTTAATGCTAGCGTTCTTAACGTTCTTCAACGCTTTCTCTAGCTTCCGTATCGTGGTGTTTAGCTCGTAGCTCAGCTTCTTAAGTAGCTCACTGCTTAGCTTTTCGGCCGCCTTACCATGCTTATGCTTCTCATGCTCATGGTGCCTAGCGCTCTTCGACTTCTCTATCATCTTCATTATCTGCTCTAGGTGCTTAGCCTCAGACATTATGCTGTTCATGATCTTCTTCATTAGCTGCTTCAGATGCATGTGCATGTGCATCATGACGCTCTTGTTGAGCATTAATATCGTTCTGTTGAGAATCCTCAGCATCTTTAGCGCATCAATGAGCTTTCTCTCTATCTTCGTCACGTTTATACCTGTGACGTTCGCTGGTATTGTGCTGTTTATGATTGATACTATCTTGCTCGCTTCATGCGCTACAAGTAGTGGTACTAGCTCGATCTCTATGCTCATTAGGGCCTTCTTCATCTCCTTCATGCTGTGGCACTTGCTCAGCATCTTTACTATGCTGACGTTCATAGTGATGTTAAGCGCCTTGCTCAGCACCGATACTCTCTTAGCCACCTCCACCGCTATGCTTCTTGCGACGATTGTGGTGTTCTCTGCGTTTACGGGCCTCCCCGCATTCTTGATCTCATTGAGTAGTGCGGTGCAGCTCGATATGTAGTTCTCGAGCTCGCTTGCAGTCATTGCAGATATGTTAGCTTTTATGAGCTTCTGCGCCTGTTCCATTAGCTGAGGAGGTACTACATACACTGATATCGCTCGCTCGATCATTATCTTCAGCAGCGTAGCTTCGGATCTCAGTTGCTCTATGGTTACCGTTACCTGAGTAGTTACGCTTGTGTCAGCAGCGCCTATAGGAGCTATCACCATAGATGCTAGCAGTATTGAGAGCATTATCACTGAGGCTATCGACACGAGGCCGAAGGACTTCATTGCGCCTCACCCAGCACCCGGGGCTCTCTGTAGCTGAAGGAGCTTATTAGGAACCCCCTGAAGATGGGAGTTTCATCTGGTTACAATTGAATAGGGAAAGACTAAAACAAATTGATTGTTAGAGCTTGCGCTCTAGAACTATCTTGTTGTACCCACCCTCTTTCAACACCTTAACTATCCCAAGCTTCTCAAGCTTCCTTATGTGCCTCCAGAGGGTCGTTTTTGGAACTCCTAGCCTTTTTTGGAGCTCGCTCTGCAGTATCGAACCTCCATTCTGCTCTATAATGCTAATGATGTCTCTATCTAGAGGAGATAGCTCCGAAGATAGGGCTGCAGTAGCTCCGCTCCCACCTCTTTTTCTCAGCCCCAGGCCTACGCCTATACCTACCGCAGCAGCGATAGCAGCTCCGATGCCTGCCCATAGATAGGGAGGTGCTGCAGATGACGACCTAGTGCTTCTCGTAGCGCTGTGCACTGTGCGTATCGTGCTAGTGGTTACGGGACTTACTCTAGTGATGCTGCTCACTGCATGCGTTGTTATGGCGCTAGTCGCTGTGCTAACGGTGCTTGTAGTGTGCACTGCTGTGGGTACCGCAACAGTTGCTGATCTAGATGTGACTGTAGTCGTTGACGTGCTTACGGTTGTTGTCGAAGGCGTGGTTCTAGTTTTCGTAACCGACGAGGATGTTATCGATGCCTTGATCGGCGATGTTGTTACCGTGACGCTAGATGTCGTCACATAGCTACTAGTGATGGTGCTTGTGGTAGTTGTGGGGGTTGTTGTACTTGGCTGCGTCGTGGTTATGCTAGTAGTTGTCTGCGTTGGCTTTACAGATGTCGTGCTTCTAGTGGTGGTTATGGTGCTCGTACTCGTCGTTGATGTAGTAGAGGGTGCTACCGTGCTTGTGGTTACCGTGGTGGTACTTGTGGTTCTTGTGGTTACTGTACTGACCTTTCTAAGCACGTACTGGACTAGCTGCGGACCGTAAGCAATGACTACCAGGTTACCATTATGGTAGTATACGTTTGTCACATTGTTTAGCAGATTTAGCAGAACTACATTGCTACTAATCACTAATTTGTAGCTATAGTTCGCAGTTATTGTGAACTGAAGTATTTCTTTCTGCACAGTAACATTAGCTACGTAATCAATTATTGCCTCGCCCGCTTTAGGAGCGTATATGTAGAGCGTACCATTTTGATACACCGGAACTAGGATCTGACCGCTCTCGTTTACTATAATGCTAGGCACGATAGGCGGTACTGGGAGCGGTACCTCGTTTAAGCCTTCGTTAAGCTGGACAATCATCGTCACGTGTACGGCGCCCGTAGGGGTTATCGCTATATTAACGCTCACCAAACTCAGAGCCATTAGCACTAGAAGAGCTTGGCCCACAGCCATTGTCTAGTCCCTCTGTCTACCCTTGGCTGAAATGAGAAAAGCGTGTTTAAAACGATTGTGTTGAATCAGGAAGGACGTCCTTCATCACTAAAGCTCTTCAGTGACCAGAGCCCTCATCACGCAAGCCCTAACTCCCTAGCTAGCTGCTTAAATGTCTCTACGCACTTATCGCGGAACCTTAAGTACGCGTTGATGAACTCCCTCATCGTTTTTAGGCAGGGACCATACTTAGGCCATTCATCGGTTCTCACACCCCGCGATCCATACTTAAGCTCTATACCAACGCTCTTCAGAAGCTCGTTTACCTCTGGCGATGCCTCATACGCCTTTACGAAGTCCTCGTACTTCATTAGTACGTCCAGGGCTTCCTTATCCAAGGGCTGCATTACTGACTCTCTTAGCTTATCGATATCGATCTTCTTTTCCTCAACCTCTTTAACTACCTTGAGCTGGTGATTCGGGAACTCGGTATTGGTCATGTTTCTAGAGGCAAACGTGTAGAGCGTGTCTATGGGCTTTCTCTTAGATGCCGGTAGGAGATCTAGCCTATCGATAACGAACTCTGCTTCCTCTCTACTAATCCCTACCTCCTTAACGAGGTACTGCACCCACTTCTCGCGATTCCATGGAGCAAACAGTATCTCGTACACTCTCTTAGCCACGAAGGTTCCCGAGAGCTTAAGTGCTCGCTCTATAGGCTCGAGCATCCTCTCGATATCATCTCTAGACCCAAAGGCGCCGCTCTCAGCAAGTGCTTCAATGAACTCCCTTCGCAGCAGATCTCTCCCGAGGACTCTCTTCCCGCATAGGAACTCTATGCGACTCTCTAAACTCTCCGACTTTAGCTTGCTCCACGCATCTCTAGGAGCACCTAGCCTCTCAGCTAGCTTATCGAGGAACTCCTCTCTCTTACTATCCTCAATGCTACTAAGCGCTTTCCTGAGGAGGCTCGCCGCTATGGTCTCTCTTAGATGATCCTCGAGCCTTCCACCCATGTTGGTGTCGTAGGTCTGCGTAGGAATGATCCCTCTCCTTAGCGCTCTTGCCATACCTCTGAGCGCAGCAACACCAACTAGGATCTCCTGAGCTACGCTGTAGCTAACGGTAATGTTCTGGCCTATGCCTAGCTCGTTAAGCCTCTCAGCTATCTCCATGGACTCTGGATAAGCTGCTGCAACCTTAATCACTAGATTCGGCCTTCCTTTCTCGGGAACATCATAGCCCCACAGCAAGTACTCGTCGTATACCTTAAGGTCGCGCTCTAGCCTCCGATAGAACTCCTTGGCTGCCTCAACGCTCTTACCAACGTCGTTAGCTATCAATGGGTTCAGCTGGTAACTAACGAGCCCATCATGGTACTCTGAAAGTATAAAGGGAACCCTAAAGACTAGGAAGTTCTCCATAAGCCCGAAGCGCGTAGCCTCCATAGCTATATCATCGGCGTACCTCTCGGGGTCCTTAAACCACTCCGGGTGCTCTTTCGATAGAACCTCTATAGCGTACTCCCTGAATCTCTCCCAAAGCTCTGGATCATCGTCGTAAGCTCTGGCCGCTAGAGCGGGGTTCGTAGATACCTGCACGTAGCCTAAATGCCTTAGCCAGCGTAGACCAAGGGCATAGTCATTGCCGAACTTACACATTCCCCTTTCGTACACTACCCTGTACAGATTGCTCCTCATCTCCCTAGCCATAGCGTTGAAGTAGCTACTAGCTAGGTTGGAGGAATCGAGCTCCTTCTCTACTCTCTCAGCTATCTGCGCTAGCATGCTATTACCCTTATTCACTATCTTCATGCTTCGTAGCTGCTCTTCAATGACCGCTCTAAGCACCGTAGGCTCTCCGTACTCTCTCCGCTCAATGCTTTCAAGATCTTTTATCAGTGCGAGCACAAGCTCTATACCTTTCTCAACCTCGCACGGGTCCAGCCTAGCCCACTGAGGCTCAACGCCTACTAAGTTCCAGAGGATTTCGAGTAGTAGATCATATATCAGAGCACGCGAGAGAATTCTCCTAGTGAGATCACTGTCGTCAGACGCTTTGGAGGGGGAGCTATCAATGAACTCTATGTATGCTCTCCTACTTAGTGATCCCAGAACCTTAACCAGTTTTCCCCTCATCGATGGGTGCAGGATGTGATCAGCTGCGAGCTTCGTATGCCCTTCTAAGGCTGTGAGAAGCATGTGATCAGCATGGTCGGCCCGAGGAGGAACGGGAAGCTCAAGCTTTCTAGGGCGGAAGGATCTTAGAGCATCCCTAACCCTATCAAGGTCGAGAACTGTACTCAATCTACGTGCACCCAAGCTATGGTCGATACCGATTATTATAAGCCTAGACTTCACAACTTGTTACAGAGTAACCTCCATTAATGCGATACTATATTACCGAGTTGAACGTGGGTGGAACTGCAGTACCTAAATTAGACCCCGCCGCTTGCGTACATACTGATATAACTGCTACTCATTAGCCAAGCGCAACACCTTAAGTACGCGTATAGTTGAAGCTATGACGTAGCCAACGTACATATGTGAGGCACGAAAATGGTGATGCACGGAGGGGCGAGCACCATGGGGCTGGGGGTCGAAGCCATAATCTACAACCTCTTCGTAGTGCTGCTAATAGGAGTCGCAGCGCTGCTCGTAGCTAAGAGAACGAACGTTTCCTTCGTCCCGCTGCTAATAATATTCGGTCTCGTAATAGGCTCAGTACTAAGAGTAATGAATACCTACGTTGTTAGGAAGCTCTTTGATTACGTGCGTGTACTCGGCCTAGTCATAATACTCTTTAGCGAGGGACACAACCTGCACTGGCCAATACTGCGCAAGCACATCACAACAATAGGAGTTCTAGACACAGTGAGCCTAGTGATAACAGCTATCATTGCTGGCTTCGTCTTCTCCTACGTGTTTCACTTACCGTTTCTAGCGGGCTTTCTATACGGTGCAATAATATCTGCTACCGACCCCGCAACGCTAATCCCGCTGTTCCGGCAGCACAAGATACGCGAGGATCTCAGAACTATACTGGTTACGGAATCGATATTCAACGACCCCCTCGGGATAGTGCTGACAACGCTAGCCGTAGCTCTAGTTCTGCCAACCGCCCCTAGCGCTAGGCTACTAACATCGATAGCTAGGTTCATGCCTATCTACGCAGCTTCCGTCGTGTACTTCATCTACGAGATAGCGATATCTATAGCCATAGGAGTCGCAATGGGTGTTCTAACCTACTACATAATAAAGCTGCTAGGCTTCGAGAGAGGCGATGAGCTCTTCCTATTCTCGCTAGCTATGGCATTCCTAGGCTTCTTCGTAGGCGAGAAGCTCGGTGCTTCAGGCTATCTAGTTGCCACTGTGATAGGCATAGTGCTTGGAAACCACCACACGTTCTTCAAAGAGAAGGCTGCTGAAGCGCTAAGAATGCAGACACTTATAGATACTGAGGTTCACTTCAATGAGATCCTCGCAACATTCGCTACCGTCTTCATATTCGTGCTGCTGGGAGCAAGCATTAGGCTAGACGTCTTGATCAAGGCTGCAATACCCTCGATAATAACCGCGATTGCAGTGATACTGCTTGCAAGACCTGTTGCAGCGCTGCCCATAATCCCCGTGGGCAAGTGGAGTTGGAAGGAGTACCTATTCATGTCGCTTGAAGGGCCTAGAGGAGTAGTCCCATCGGCGCTAGCAGGACTACCGCTCTCGCTAGGCCTTGTATACCACGTGCCCAAGCTGATATACTGGGGAGAGTACATTCTGACAGCCACATTCGTAACCGTGCTACTATCGATAATAGTGGAGACCTCCTGGCTACCATACATAAAGAGATGGCTGCTCGGAATGGAAAGCGAGTAAGTTTTTCTCTAGCTAAACACCCTTAGCACACCAAGTATTGTTCTAGCTGCCTTCTCCAGGGTGTGCCTCGTAGTAGGGCTAGGCAGAGCCTCAACCGATACGAACCCTTGGTAACCACAGCTCCGTACAATAGACAAAAACTTTAGCCAGTCTATCATCCCTTCCCCGGGAGCACGCCTATTAGAATCAGCGACGTGTATGTGCCTAACCCACTCCCTAACCTCTAGGTATGCCTCGTAGGGGTCGCGCTCCTCTAGCACAGCGTGGAATGTATCGAAGAGTATGCCTATGCGATCTCTACCAACTTCTGCCGCTAGATCATTGACGAAGCGAAGTGCCTCTGCGCAACTACACACTATACGCGTCTCATACCTATTCAGAGGCTCTATTAACAGAGGGACCTTGCTCTCCTTCGTGTAGTTAACTACCTCACGTATACTTGCCTTTAGAAGGACCTTGCTCTCACCCGATACACCCCTTCCTCTAGCTAAGCCCACAACCACGCCACTGCAATTCAGTTCTTCACATAGCTCTACGTACTTAACGAAGAACTCGATCGCCTTCCTCCGAGCCTTATCGTTGCAGCTACTAAGGGAGTACCCGTAAGTAACGTAGGATAGCCCAGTTGATATCGCGGAGACCCTAAGGCCTCGGGACCTCACCTCGTCTCTGAACAATTCGACGTCGAACTCGAATGGATTTGCGATGTTTGGCTCAATACCGTGGTAGCCCAAGCTCTTTATTAGGTCTAGAAACTCTCCTAGAGGCATGTCTGCTAGCACGTCGTAGCTCTTCGCAGTCTTGATAGCGTAGGCTACGGATAGAAACATGCTTGCGCTAACCCTCAAAAATCTTCTCAGGAGGCTCCGCACCCCTTTCGGGTTTGTTAAAGTTGAAGTCCTTAGGATTAACCCAGGTCTGCGGGACCACACCTGGAGGGTATGCACTCTTTAGCCATTCAATGAACTCTATCATCCTCGCTATAGCAGTATCTACCAACACCTTACCTTTCTTAGGATCGGCCTTACATGGCCATCCCACAAATCCCTTAGGATAGTAGTATAGCTCTGGGGCGTGACTAACATCATACCAATTGAAAGCTTTGTCTGGAAACACGTTTCCAGCAGCGTTGACCCATCTGCTCGGAAGCACCCTAACGATACCCCACTTACCCTCCTTCCTAAGGGATTCCCTATCCACAAGGTCCGGAGCTACGTACCACGTAACGCTGGTCTCCACTTCATCAGCGTGCACAAAGGGCGTCTCCAGCTTAACACCCGGAGCTATCTCCTCGCCGGAGCCAGCTTTTCTAAGTAAGTCTTGAACCCACATCCACCAGCTAGTAACCATTATCAGCGCATGAACCTCTTTCTCGAGTATGGCAACGTCCTTAGCTATGGGAAGCACATACTCCTGACCGTGGCTATTGAGAACAATTATCTTCTTGAAGCCAGCGTTAGCTAACCACTTGATAACATCCGAGACGTACTCTATTAGCGTAGTCGCCCTAACCGGTATGGTTCCCCTAAGACCGTAGTGATGACTTGGGTGACTACCGTAGAATATGGGTGGTGCTACTGTTACCCCGGTCTCGTAAGCCACTCTCTCAGCTATGGATGCACCTATGATTGTGTCCTCGCCTACGGGGGCGAAGGGTCCGTGGGCTTCGGTTGAGCCCACGGGAAGTATAACTATATCGCATTCACGAACCCTTTCATCGATCTCCTTAAGCGTCATCTGATCGAGGTATATCTTCTTGCCAAACTTGTTCAGAACGGGCTTTCCGAACCGTTCACTCAAGGGGCTTGACAATCATGCCACCATAGGATAGTATTATCATCGCTAAACTAATCCTTTCTGCTTGTATATGAGACGAGTAGTCATTAACTAAGTGTTAGGCTTTGCAATAAGATTCTAACAACACGAACATGGGTCTTAGGGGTGTAAAAACTAGGCTACCTTTTCAACTCTGATCCTATCTCCATGCGCAACCTTATCAAAGACCCTAGGATCTACAAGCACCTTTCCAACCACGTTGACCGGGCTAGCGGGCCTAATCTCGTTAGGGTTACGGCTAGCTGGAGTGGGCCCCCAGAATATGCACAGCGCTCTACCCGGAGGCCAGTAAGCTATCGTTCCAGGTTCAACAACTTCGAATGGGTTCTCCTCCTCCACCTTTACAGGTGTTGAGAAGTACACTTCGCAGCCCCATCTATAAGCTATAGATTCTATCGGCAGAGCTTCGACTATAGCTTCGTAGGTCCTAGGACTGTATCTATCGAAGAGCTCAGCCTCGACGCAGCCTAGGGTCTGCGCGCAGATTCTCACTCTCGTAACCGCCAACTCTCGCACCTTCGGGAGAGCTTAGTATAGAGGGATTAAAGGCTGTATCTGTAGACCGATCCTTCGTATCCAAGAATTCTGCACAGCCTATGAATTAGCTCGCTAACCTCCTTCCTATAGCGTTCTCTAAGATCCTTATCCTCGGCGAAAACCTCAACGAATGCCTCACGCAGCCAGCGATGACCTAACTCATCTCTTAGACACTGGAACACAAAGAAATAGTGCCTAAACACATCCTCCCTCGGATCCATGGTACCGCGATATCGCTCAAGCATGCTCTCCAGCTCTCTAGAATACAGCGCACTACGCATCTCCACAGTCCTCCTAAGGTGGTCTATGACCGCCTCATAGATTTCCTCGTATACCCTCCTAGGCCTCGAGCCTCGAGGAAACCTACTCATCACCTCGAGAGCCAGCTGTACGAAGACCCCAGACATCTTGTACTTCACGGCGCCTTCTGTAGCCTCTCTAACTACGTGCCACACACCGAAGCCTTTATCGCTATACGGATTAGCACCGCTGCCCGAGTGAATCGCTATGTTGCACCCCATGAAATTAGCGATTATCGATAGCCTACGGAGCCTCTCGTATAGGTGCGAGAGAGACCCAGCGTAATCCTCGCGCTTCTTAAAACCTACGTTAGGCGCCACAAAGTCTGGCGTTAGGCCGCGTACCCTAATCTCGTTTAGAAAGAATAGCAAATCCTCTTCGCGGGTCTCAACGGGCACTTCATCGAATGCCACCTCTATGCCTACAGCTCTACCCAGCTGCTCCTCAACGAGCTGCGCTAGCCTGACAACGTAGTCAATGCTTTTAAGATATTTTAGTGCTAGCCTAGCAACACTAACCCTATCGAGCTTTATCGCAATGCAGCCCCTAGCCGATGCTAGAATAATCGGCCTATCGACATACCTTCTCTCGAGATCCCTCCTCGTACTGTAATCTATCTCGCTCTCATACCTAGCGACAACATCGCTATCGCTAAGAGAGTCCACGCTAAGGTCTATGAGCTCGCAAGTGTCTAGCGTTACAAAGTCCACACCCCCAGCCTCGCGAGCTTCGCTAAGCTCTTTCTCTATGTAGCTAAGAGAGAAGGCTATGTCCTCGTCACTCAAGCCTCCCTCGAATCCAGCCCCCGCAATCCTCTTTATTGCCCTCTCCACACTCTTCATCAGCGATACGTGGTCTGCTTCAATCTCCACAACCAGGTTTAGAGACCTCGAGACTGATCTGACAGCCGATATGAACTCGCTTATGGAGGTACCGGTGTGCCCTAGATACAGAGTTTTCTGGTCCGTAGACTCAATAACGTCTCTAGGCGCTGTTTCTCTATTAAACGAAAGCATGAATGATGCATAGCTACCGCAATCCCTTATTGCTCGAGCGATCGGCTCTAGCACAACCTCCGGAACTCTCACTCCAAAAGCTGGACGCGGTATACGCCCTAGGTACATAGCCACGCGCCTGACCTAGAGCTAGGGCTTTATAGTTATCTTTCCATCTATCCTCTCTCTAGCCCTATCGAACGCTTTCAACGCCTCAGTAAGCCTAAACCTGCTCGTGATTATCCTAGTCATATCTATCCTTCCAGAAGCCATTAGCCTTATCACGTTCCTAAACGTGCCCCACCCGGAATGACCCTGACTTCCAAATACTTGGGCTCTCCTGATCTGAAATACCTCAAAGTATATCGCCACCTCTTGAGGTGCTCTACCTATCCACACCACCTTACCCCCTATTGCTATGCTCTTCTGCATCTGCGGGAATGTTTCAGCTGGCGCACCTGCTGCCTCTACATGCATATCAGCACCAGCACCTCCAGTAACCTCCAGTATCTTCTCCCACGGCTCTACACCTTTGCGCCTCAGCTCTAGAGGGTCAAAAACGTAGTCCGCTCCAACGTTTTTAGCTAGCTCCTTCCTAACGGGACTTATCTCGAAGGATATGACCTTGCTAGCACCTGCAGCCTTAGCTAGCTGTATCGCCGCTAGCCCTATGGGTCCAGCTCCCCACACAACAACATAGGCACCCGGCTTGAAGCCTCCACCACGATTAAACATCGCGTGGTATGCTACCGAAGTCGGTTCTACGAGGCTACCAGCCTCGATAGCTCTTTCATCACTGCCATACCTCTCTACGAGACTATTGATCTTCCACACGTACCTCTCATGAACTAGTACGTACTCAGCCATCGCACCATCGTGAGTAAATCCAAGCTCTCCGAACTCTAGATCGCTAGGATCGTTAAGCCTTGTGCAATGATTCACGTAGCCAACCCTACAGGAGTCACATACGCCGCACCAGAGCATTTCTTCAGAGGTAACGAGATCTCCCGGCCTAACATTCTTGACTCCCGGGCCAACGTCCTCAACAACGCCTGCAAACTCGTGACCTATTACTACGGGTAGCCTGGTTAAGCCGGGGTATATCATGTATCCACTGCTATCGGTCTCAACCATATGAACATCGCTGCCGCAGATACCGCATGCCCTCACCCGTATCAGAACCTCTCCTTCTCTAGGTCGAGGAACCTCTTTCTCTATGAGCTTTATACGGGGATTTCTCCAGACCTTGTTACCGTCCTTAACTTTGCGCGTTCGCCTCTCATCATCTGATACGCTGTACTCAGGCTTGGGATCGAAATCAGCCTCTAGAAGGAGAGCAAGCATCTCGCCTTTATTCATTCACGCCCCTAGTCTCTAGCTATTCGAATAGAGATATCTCCTCCGGGTGAAGCGGCATTACCAGCCCCATCGCCCGACAGAACTCCTAGTAATGGAAACACCCGCTTATAGTCTCCGCGAAGGCAGGGTGTTAGCCACGAACTCTAGTAACACCCTGCTACACCACCTACGCATTCAATGCATAACCTCTCCAGCGATTAAGGTAGGCCCAGCTTAACTGATGTCCTACGACTACAAAGACTCGGTGGAGTGCTTGCTCTACGCGGGGGTGAGGAAGAGGGGCCTCGAGCTCGTGGCCCGCTTCCCCTGGAGGATCGGGGTCGTGGTCTTCATGCTCTACCCCCAGCTGCTCAAAAGCGACGAGGGCGCCGGCGACAGGATCCTAGAGATAATACACGATCCCGTCATAGATCTATACGAAGTCTCGCATATGAGGGACGAGGAGTGGAGCAAGGTAGCTTCGTTCGTAGGGTACAAAACGTTTGCTCTAGCCCTCCAGCCTGAAGTACTCGTGAGGGGACTCAACCCTAACGACCTTGATGAGAGTAAGCGCCGCGCTGCATCCGCTGAGCTCGCCAGCCTAATTAGGAAGGCTGGCGAGCGAGGAATGGTTGCAGCCGCTCTATGTTCTGGCCCCAACGTTCCTAACGAGAAGAAAGCTAAAGCTATAGAGTCTCTCGTAAAGACCCTTAGAGAGCTAGCCGAAGCTGCCTCTCACTACAAAATGAATCTGTATCTCGAGACCTTCGATTACAATAGAGATAAGAAGAGGCTTATCGGACCGATAGATCTAGCTGCTAGGGTTATAGAGGAGGTGCGCCAGACGCACCCTAACACATATATAATGTGGGATCTAAGCCACTCACCGCTTCTTAACGAGGAACCCGATGTTCTGCGCAGCTATCCCGATCTCATAGGCCATATCCACATAGGCTGCGCGAAACGCGTCGATGAGCGCCTCGTGGACTGGCACCCCGGATTCTACAGGCCCGGATCTCTAAACAGCGAGATAGAGGTAGCTAAGCTACTAGCTGTTCTCCACGACATCGGATACCGGGGAGCGATAAGCTTCGAGATAAAGCCTGAAGAGGGACAAACCCCTCGAGAAGCCTTAGCTAGTGCGAAGGCTGCGCTACTTCATGCGTTCCAGCTGTTTCTAAAGGGCTCGATCTAGGGTAGCGCTATGCACGCAATCAAGTACCTCGTTGCTGGGTTAGGTAGGATCGGAAGGCTACATGCCGAAATGCTAAAGACCAGCATCCCAAACGCTGAGCTGCACGCTGTATGCGATGTTGTCGAGCCCCTAGCTAAGAGCGTTGCTGAGAGACTGAAGGTCCGTGCATATACAAGCTATGACAAGGCGCTGAGCGATCCCGAGATAGACGCTGTTGTCATTGCAACACCTACATTCCTACACAAAGAGATGACCGTAAAGGCTCTCGAAGCCGGTAAACACGTGTTCTTAGAGAAGCCTTTAGCTCCTTCGCTACCGGATGCTAAGGAGATAGCTAACCGTGTTAAGAGCTCCGGACTGAAGTTCATGATTGGATACATGCGTCGCTTCGATCACTACTATAGGAGAGCCAAGAGCCTCGTCGAGAGCGGGGCCTTAGGTAGAGTAATATCGTTTACAAGCATAGCGAGAGACCCATCGCCGCCACCGGGCTGGGCCGCTGATCCACAGCTAAGCGGTGGGATATTCTTAGACCAGCTCTCACACGATTTCGACATAGCTAGATGGATCGTTGGTGAGGTAAAGGAGGTTTACGTTGTTGGAGGCAACTACGTATCCGAGGAGATAAAAACGAAGGGCGACCTCGACGTCGTATCTATTATCGTGAAGTTCAACAACGATGCGCAGGGCTTTATTCACGGTGCTCGCAGGAACACCTTTGGATATGATTTGAGAACCGAGATATATTGCGAGAAAGGAACGATATTCGTCGGGGTGCCAATGGATACGATGATGTCTATAGGCACCGGCAACGGGGTTTCCTATGGCGGAGTAGCATGGTTTGAGAAGCGCTTTCTCGAGGCTTACATGGAGGAGCTCAGGCACTTTACCAGCGCAATCATAGAGGACGAGGAGCCGCTGATCTCCGTAGACGATGGGTTGAGGCTCGTCGAGATAGCTGAAGCTTGCTGGAGATCGTATAGGGAGAGAAAACCGGTATCAGTAAGCTAGATGCTTCTTGGCAAGCCAGAAAGCTCTAGCAACATCCTCTACGACCTCGATAAGCGCCCTCTTCTCGTCTCCGCAAGCCGTTATGACTACGAAGCCCTCCTCAGATACATCTAGTCTCGCATACCTAGAAACACCCTCGACAAGGTTCCTAAGTCTATTGAACTCCTTAACGTTAACGAGATCGTTGCTGTACCTAGCGAGAGCATCGCTTTCAACATGGAACCCGTACTCCTCAATGAATATCGATAGAGAGACTTCTACGTTACCAACAACCTTTCTAGCAACAACTATTCTACAACCTTGGTCTAGAGGCGTACCAACATCAAACCCCTCATTAGCTAACTGCATAACTACATCCTTGTACTGGGTAGATACTTCATGCCTTCGAACCTCAATCTCGTCACCATCCTCAACAGTGAGTAGCCTAGAGGCTGGATCAACTACGTAGCCTATCTCTAGCCCAGGAGTGTATATCTGGCTAATACCATAGAATAGGCAGATCGCTTTACCAGGCTTCCAGAAGTAGACCCTTCCCCTAGAGACCCTATGGCTATGGACACCTTGCTCGATACTCATAGGGGTTTCAAAATACACCTCCTCCTTCCAAACCCTTGCTCTCGAAGCAAACGGCAACTTATCCTCAACTAGCTTAGCATACTGATCGTTGATGCGCACAATGAATGACGTGTCCTTAGCCTTATCTACGACCTCTATAAGCATCATCTATCCCAATATCTCTAGCTACTATAGAGACAATATAAGCTAGCTGCTAACTGGCCAAGGATGGAGACGCCTAATAAACAGCTAAGTGAGCTAGCTACACCGCAAGTATCAGAGCTATCGTACTTGATCACTTCATCATTGAGAAGCTAACTTGTTGCACAGTATGAGACTCCAAGAGTATGAGGAGCTGTGGCGGGCCCGCGGGGATTTGAACCCCGGACCACCGGCTTAGAAGGCTCGTGCAAATGCATAGTTATTTGCATGTTGCATGTCTTGGCCGTGCAATATTGGGAGCGTGTGTGCTGCGCACTAGGCATATCGAAGCAGTTGACTATGGAAGAAGCCCTAGCTCGCGGATCCTCTCTACGACCTTCGGATATTCTCTATCTGCACGCGTTAGCAAGTCTCCGTAGCGTGCTTCCGAGATGCGCAGCTCTCCAAACCTGCTCTGGATGAATCTAGCGACGTCCTTATCGCTAACAACCTGTACCAGGATCCTCCAGTTCACCTTCCTCAGGTACTTAGGGCGTAGCAAGTTATGCCTAGCCGCGTACTTCGATACCTGGTCCCGCTTGATATCCACGCCTCGGCACCTCTCCAAGAGCTCTAGGGTCTCCCTCGAGAACCATATCCATTCACACGGCTTCTGCCCACCCCGAATCCCAACAAAGTACCTACAGTGCCTCTCGAAGCACACTAAGCGCTTCGTAACCACATCGATTTCGCGGAGCTCAACAACCTCGCTAGGATTGAACGTTTTGAGAACTCGTATTGCATGTGAGAGCCTTGCACCGCTCTCTAGCATCAACCTGTACAGAGCATAGTACTTCTCATGATGCTCTTTCAAGTAGATCATAGTCTTCCTAACGTCCTCTAGCTCTATCCTGTA
The DNA here is from genome assembly GCA_013154235.1 of Thermoproteota archaeon. Classification (GTDB taxonomy): domain Archaea; phylum Thermoproteota; class Thermoprotei_A; order Sulfolobales; family Ignisphaeraceae; genus JAADCV01. The sequence goes on from JAADCV010000019.1 coordinate 49,461, forward strand.
AGGCCTAATATCAAGCCTGTAGCTACGACTGGGCACAACTTCCATCAACCAGCCGAATGTCTCGGGAGGAATCCTGCGCTTGTAGTACAGGTACTGTATGTAATGTCGAAACACATTCCTCAGCCATCGGTTCGGATGACTAACTACATACTCGACGAGTTCTTCGCTAAGGGTCCTGCCTTCGAGATGTTCTCTAAAGAGGTTTCGATAGTAATTCAGGGTCTCCTCGGTAAGCACCTTTCTACGCTTCTTACGCTCTCTCAGGAAATGCTCAAAGTCTTCTGTCCAGCGAAACTCTACATGGGCAAGCGCTAAACCAAGCATCTTTCGTAGATCCTCGCGAAAGTTCTGCACTACGAACCGCAGAATTGCTTGCTTAAGGTATTCGTCCTGGCTAGCAAGAGCCAAGATCTCTAGCGCTAATCCATAGTCTATCGAGCCGTCTTCGCGAAGAATGCCCAGCGCTCTAAGTCTATCCCTAGCGGATACAACCTGCTCGAACTCTCGCTGCGTTAGATGCTGCAGAATCTTTAGCAAGACGCTATCGGATACACGTACCTTCCTATTCCTTATCCTGCTGTAGGTGCTCCACGAGATCCCTAAGTCACTTGGTTTTAGACCCTTAACCTGGGTTACGTAGTCGAATAGCCTGTAGCGCTCCTCGTCACCTATCTTCGCTAGGTCTAGCTTCTCGTACCATTCCACCTAGGAGCCCCGTAGCTATAGCTAGGTTCTTAGCGTGTTCGTAGTATATGCGGTGTTTCGTTCTGTCTAGCCTACGGTACTAATGCAAAGCAGTTCTCCCTGAGTTCGTAGACTAGTCCTCTGCTCCTCAGCTCGGTAAGTAGTTTTCTCGCAGCCTCCTCACCTATACCCCGTCTCTTAGCTCGCTCGAGGATCTTCGTGAGCTGCGCGCATTCCTCTTCGAGCGCGAGGTCTACCACTACGAAGCATAGCACCCTCTTACGCTCATCCTCGAGTCTACGGCACACAGCGTTCGGATTGCTTAGCGGTAGCCCTAGGCTCCTGAGGAACTCGGTAAGCTCTCGATAGGCCTCTGGGAGAGTGGCGATGTCTCCCTGGAACGCTACGCAGATCTCTAGGAAGGGGAAGTGAGGGTCATCCGCGTGGTAAGTCACGAATACGTCGGTGCTAGGGATGCGTACCAGGGCATCTATGTGCTTCTCCCTAAAGGACACGTCTACGCCGTACCCCTTCTCCTCGACTCTCTTCAGCATCGATAGCAGCCTCATCACTGTACTCACGGAGTTCCTTCCGGACACCGAGTAGGTTAAGCATAGAGTGTTTGGAGCTAGCATCATCGTGCACACCCGCACCTCTCGACTACCTTCCTAGGGACTAGGTACTTCAGCGCTGTGCCTAGGTGATGGAGTAGCCGGCACAGTAGCAGGTCGTCTAGCCTCGCCTTGTAGTAGACTTTGGACACGAAGATTATGTCAGCGTGTCCGAGCCTCTCGAGCGCCTCCACCACCTCGTCTAGCTCTAGCTCTACCCCGTAGCGGTGCCTGATCATGTTCCTAACGATTCTCCCCAGACCCTCGCTCGGTGGCCACGATATGTATCCCTCGCTCCTAGGGTTAGCGCTCCTCTTCTCGAAGTATACCTCAGCAAATAGCCTCACGACCAACCTCTCAGCATCGCTCATCTCCTCGCGGAACTTCTCTCGATACAGCTCCTCAGCTTCCCTCAGAACCGCCTCTACGAACCTTCGCTTCGTGATCTTCCCCCTAAGCCTCTCCTCAACTAGGCTAAGACCGTACTCGACAGCTCTCCTAAGCCTCTCGGCTACGGAGTACCGGTTCCTACCATCCATGGTCTTCCTAACCACCACAACACCCTTCTCGATGTATGGCTTCAGGTAGCAGTACACGTGCTTCGATAGAATACCCACAGCCTCAGCGAGATCCCTAGCGAGGACCTCTCCCTTCCTAAGCATTAGCCACAGCATCTCAGCAACTCTTATAGACCTGGGGACGGGTATTGGAGAGCTCGACCCGACTCCCATCTCTGCACCCATCCTCTCCACCCCTCACCTCAATGCCTTCTCGAGGTGGTTCATGTATAGAAGAAAGTAGAGGATCCTCTCGTGCTCGTTTTTACACGACCATCCGTGGGAGGTTCTTGGGAAGGTCCACGCTGTCGAATCCCAGCTATCGTTAGGTAGAAGCAGCTTTTCCTGAATCAACTTCTTCGCTCCCGATAGGGAGGGGCCGAAGATGTGGAACGAGCATTCCCTACAGGCTTCCCTAGCCTTCCTAACGGTTTCCGCTATGATCGTAGCGGCTCTCGACGTGCATACGTTGGCTATGGCTATTCTGAAGCGCTTGTGCAACCCTAGCTGCTTCAGGATTTCGACGCTGTAGAAGATGCTCTCAGGAACATCTTCATAGCCCTGCGCTGGGATAAGCCACGGTATAGATCTATCGCTATCCACTACCTGCAGGATGTTACTTAGGGTTCTATCGATATTCGTTACATAGTCACAGCACTCCTCGGTCCATAGAGCGTGTCTACGCCCCCACGTCCTCGAGTAGTCATCGCAGTAATCAGGAATGACGATCTCGTACGCGAAGCCATGTTCTCTAGACAACGACTTTAGGTAGTCGATAGCGTTCCAAAACGCGTTCCAGTAATCATCACCGTAATCGCGGTTGATCGGAAGCTTATCGATAGACTTCTTCCACACCTTATCGACAGCAGCATCGAGGATAACGCTCTCGATCCTAGCACCTACCTCCCTATACCTATCGATGTAAGTGGCGAGAACATCGACGTTGAAGACGTTCACTAGGATCCAGGGCCAGGGAACGACAGCCTCTCTAGCGATTGGAGGTAGGGTGTAGAACCTAACGCCATACCTCTTTAGAAGAGCATATGCTTTCAGAACGCTATGTGCATACTCATCGAAGCTGATAAGACCTGTAACCTCGAGCCAGCTGCGATAACCGTGGTACCCCACGTTTCTTAGCCAGTAGCTCAGCTGCCCTACCGAGACCCCGAGCTCTCTCGATAGAGACCTTAGCGAAGGTGTTTGAACAGCGAAGGTCTTCAGCGTTCAATCACCTTGCGCTTGCAGCATTTCTTCGGATGCAGCGGCACGACGATGATTACATCGATGCAGATTCCGTCTTCGCTAAGCTTCCTCCAAATGTCGTTTAGTTGAACTGGTAAGTAAACTTTGTATCGTTTTCCACGTCGTTCTGCAACAACCGCATGTTTTTTAACGATGAACGGTATTCCGTTTGCTAATATCCTGGCGAGCTCCTCGACGATACCTATCACCCTACTCAACGAGAATCACCTCGAGAAGATGACTTCCTCGATGATCCTCCTAGCCTCGTTCGAGGAACGGCTCTTTGTGCAAGTCCTAGGCTCTGGGAGGTAGCTCGATAACTTCGACTCTATCCTTATCAACACCTCCTCGAGAAGCTCTCTAGCCTTCCTAAGCTCTTCGTATAGCTCATCGTCTGTTCCACGCAGGTACGTAGCAGCGTATCCTAGGCACAGGTTGGCGGATCTCAGCATCGCTCGAGCTGACTGAAGGTCGTAGAGCTCGTTATCGCTGAAGCGTTTCCTCACGCTCATTTTAGCCACCTCAGCATGGTCTCGGTGATGGGCTTGAAGCGGCTACAGGTACCGACAAAGTACGTAATGGGCTTGTTCCATGCTTTGCACCATCCCTTGATCCTCCTCGGTTCGTAACCCCACTCCTCAACCGCTTTGCGCAGCAGGTCATCGCTCATAGCATCCCTAGGAACGAACCAGACGCACCTCCTGCAATCAGCCTCCCTAGTCACCATGCTCGTCACCTCGATGGAAGCTCAACGGGAAGAAACTGGCTGAGTATCGAGTCTATTCTTCGTAGAAGCTCCTCGAGAAGCTCGTTAACTCGCTCCACCTCGCTACGTAGCTCGGTTCGGCTTAGGTATGCGATGGCGCTATGCACACGGTTAAGCGCTGCGCGGATATGTGTATGGGCTAGCTGCAAGTCGTGGAGCTCATCCAGGTTCTTCTCTAGGTGCTGCCGCCTGCAGCACTTCTTCAGGATCCCGATGATTCGATCCACGTGCTCCTCGACGACGTCTCTATGCATCGCGTGGATATGTGTGGTTATCGCGGTGCTGTCGAGGGTGAACGTGCGTTTGCATAGTGTGCACAGGGCGTAGCCATCCCTGGGCTCTATGATGGGCTTCACGAATCGCAGCACTAGGGGGGCTAGGTACTGGATGTATAGCCTAGCTCTGGATGCTCTTGCTGGACCTGGAACCTTCCTGAGGATCCTCTGCACCAATCCCCTCAGCTGATGCTTGCTGAGCCCGTAGCTCCTAGCGAGCTCAGCCACGCTCTCGCGACCGTCATCAACGAAGTAGGCGTGTAGAGCCTCCACAACGTTGCTCCTACCGCTGAGCTGCAGCGTAACTAGGTACTCGAGAACCTCCCTAAGCCCCATGCGCATCACCCTCGGCCGCGTTCCTGAGCCAGAGCTTCACGATCCTCATGCTGCGAAGATCTATCGCTACGCTGAGAAGACCAGCTTCCCTAACCCTATCGAGCATCCCTGGGTAGATCGTTTCCAGCTCTCGGCGATCCATGAGCTTTATATCCACCCTGCTGCTAGCCTTAGAGTCTCCTAGGACGTTGATGATTAGGAACCTCTTGCGCGGAGAGCCTAGGAACCTAGCGAGAGTCATTTCCACCACCTACGAAGGATCTTAGGAGCTCGGAGCACGGGGAGCGATCGAGGCATTCTCGAACAACCCACCACCCCAAGGCCTTCGCAAGCAGCCTAAGGACGTCGATGGGTCTAGAGACGCCAGCGCTCTCGAGAACCCTCCTACCCTTCTCGCTAGTCCTAGCAACACCGTCTACGAGAACCACGTAGCCGAGGACGCTAAGGAGCCTCAACTCGTACCTCACCAGCCTCCCTAGGCCAGGTACGAGCGCATCGAAGAACCTCTCCAGATCCCCAAGACCAGCACCGCCCCTAGCAATCGCCATCACGGCCAGGTCCAGGCTTACAGGATCGATGTGTAGCAGAACCTGTTCCGCCTTAGCAGGCCCAACGCTTATAGCTCCACTCGAGCTACGAATGGATCTGGAGATCCGGGTCGTCGCCATGGGTACCGCCCCTCCCGCCCCTCGGGGCCTTCAGCGGCCCCGAGGGGTCTCGGGAGGCTTCTTCAAGCACTTACTTTCTGAAGGGGTATCTCTCGAGCTATTTGGAGGAGCTTCTCTAGTTCTTTCCATCCCTTTTCTGTGAGTACGTATTCCCTACCTTCTTTCGCTAGAAGGCCTTCGTATACCAGCTTCTGTAGAGCGTGGTAGATGTGTGAGCCTAGATGCGCAAGGTCCTTGGGTCTCGCTCTCCCTCCTCTCTTAGCCAATTCTATCATTACCTGGGCCGGGAAGGTGAGGAGCCTCGTCATGGGGCGCAGCCCCGGAGAGCTAAGCGATTTACCCCTATATAAGCTCTGTACACTGCCTACTCGACAGTAGCCCTAAGGCCCTAGCCCCTTGCCAGGGTACCTAGTTAACTCGCTTCTCCGAAATCCGAGTGGGTCGAGGATGTGCCTAGAGAGTGGTGGCACGCACCCATAGGCCACATCATACGCGCGTTACGAACCCTCTACCGCGCTGAACGCGAAGGCCGCGAACTCAGCTTCACCGAACTCATCGAGGAATCCAGGATACCCGAAACAACGTTCTACAGAACCATCAAGCGAGCACTCATCGAAGGAGGCTTCATAACCATCGAGACCAACCCCCGAGAAAGAGTCATGGTAATCAAACTCACCGAGAAAGGAAGGAAGCTCGCTCAATGCCTAGAAGAGGCAGGAATAGAAGTTTAATGAGGCTGAAAGATTGGTGATAGGAAAACGGAAAGCAAGCTTTAGTCACGTAGTTAAAGCTTTGCTAACATTGCTAAAGGCTGAGAAAGAGATGAGAGAATTCCTAAAAGTATCGGGAATACCGTCCTCAACCTTCTACACGACCATGCGAGACGCACTGATAGAGCTAGGACTGATAACCATCGAGTCCAACCCGCGAGAGCGAGTAGTCTCGATAAAGCTCACCGATAGGGGTAGGAAGCTTGCTCAATGCCTAGAAGAGCTCGGGATAGAGTCATAGGTGACGCGGATTAAGGCTATAGGTTGTGAGCATGCCCCGGGTTTACTCGGGGCGTGATTGTGGTAGGTTTATCGAGCCCTTGATTAGGAATGCTAGGCGTAGGCTATGGATAGTCTCTCCATATATATCGAGGGAATACGCTGAGATCCTTGTTGAGAAGGCTCGCCAAGGTGTTGATGTTAGGGTAGTTACGTGCGATGTTGAGGAGTCTCGCGATGCGATAAGGGTTCTTAGGCTCGGGATGGGGAAGCTCCTAGCTCTTCTAGGTGTTGCAACTCTAGCGGTGTTCACGCTTGCTAACATTATGCATTTCGCGGGGATGAAGGGGGGTCGATTCCGCTACGCTTGCCATCTCGGGGCTCCTAGCAATTGTATGCAACCTGCTTCTACTCATTCTGAGCCCGCGGCTATGGCTAGCCATGCTATGCGCTGCTGTAGCTATTGCCATAGCTCTATCTAGCTACTTCAAGGCTCCACTACTTCGCCTACTGCTAAATACAGTGATAATATATCAGGGGTATGCGGGTGCCGCAGCCCTAATCGCCCTATCTATGCGTAGGTCTCGCATAGCGAAGCTCGCTGCGTATCCAAGCGCTTCTCCAAAGGTGGTATCTAGGACGATACCTATATCCTCAACCGTTGGCTACAGCACAACGTATCAACCGCCTAGACCCCAGCTAAAGATCGTACCTCCGGAGAGAATGATCCATAGCAAGATCTACATAGGGGACGATACCGCGATCGTGGGTAGCGCAAACCTTACGAAAGCGGGGCTCTGGCGCAACTACGAAACCATAACAATCTTCGAGGGGGACGAGGTGAAGGAGATAGAAAAGATGTTTCTAGAGATATGGAGCGCAGCGTGAGCTCGTAGCTCATAATCTATTTTGCGCGTCTGTCCATACAGAGAAATCCATAGTATGAGAGTACTTTACTCCATATCTCGGTTCCATGCTTTGACCGACCTTTTATCCCCATCTTCTCAGTGCTTTTCTGTATTCTTCCTCCTCGATCTTTAGCTCTAGATCCGTGATGATGCTTAGGAACCTGTTGTAGCATTTGCTGCAGACCTCCTCTCTTTGCCGCATTTCTCTAAGCTTCCTCCTTTCGAGGATCAGCATCCTGCGGATTTGACATAGAGCATCGCCATCTCTGCACTGCAGGAGGGTCTCTGCTAGGAGCGCTAGCGCTTCACTTGCTTCACTAGGTGCTTCGAGATGCCTTCGCCTAGGGCGCTGCCTGCGCCCCATGAATATCCCTCAGGATGATTTCTATGGCGTCGATCAGGATCAGAATGTCGTTGAGCGTCTTATCGTCTATCTCGTTCCTGTTCCTAGCGTCGTATACGGCTCTACGGAGCTGGAGCAGCTCGCGGAGGGGCAAGGGTTTCACCGCTACAGTGGTAGCGATGAGCT
>JAADCV010000060.1 GCA_013154235.1 Thermoproteota archaeon
ACATAGCCTGCCTAAGGCTATCGAGTAAGGCGCAGTGGGAGATACGCGAAGTAGTCAAGATGATGATCGAGGAAGCTAAGAAGGTGGTTCCAGAGATCGAGGAGATGCTGAAGAAGTTTTGCAGGGAGCGGTAGCATGCCTTGGCTCGTGTGTTACGTAGATAGCTGAGTCGCCGAGATAGGGCTGATAAACGGTAGGCCATTCACCGAGCAGCAGATCTACTGGATGCTGCGAGCGCAGTCGAGTCCAGCATCGTATGCGTGCGGCGCTCACAGGCTGCACTACCTCAGCGAGGCGCTTTGCTCCAACCTGTCCAAGCTGAGACCCATCTTCGAGTACCGCGAATATTAGGATCTTACTTGGATACGTCGATCGGTGAGAGCGTGAGGCTGATGGCTTTCCCCGAGGAGAGGGCTGAGAAGTGGTTCGGTGGGGCGGGTATCGAGGTCACGGAGCTGAGGCAGCTACTGAAGTTGGAGGGCAACCTCGACTTCGCAACCCTCTGCATTCTCGGCAAGTGGCTCGACGAAGGAGCGGAGATAGCGATAGTGAAGATAAACTGGAGGAGCGGAAGAGCGATCCGGTCAATCAGGGTGTTTAGAAGGGGAGAGCCCGCGCTGCTGTGGATATTCTTCGAGTTCGATACCGTGAACGAGCTCGATGCGCTGGCCCTGAGGATCGTGGATCGATGGATAGGCGGGCTGCTAGATGCGGTGGAGCGGGACATCGAGGGCATCGTAGAGGAGGAGCTGTACCAAGTCCTAGGGCCGCTGATGAGCGGAGTTAGCTGCTCGGTAAGCACGTGCAGCGCCACGATAGGGGGAGAGACGCTCTTCAACTTCAGCGTCGGAGCCGAGGACACGTGGATCGTTGGAGGCGCGGAGCTCACTATCTACAGGGTCGAGAGCCCTAGGGCGATAGCCGAGAAGGCTAGGAGCAGCGCAGCGGAGTTCAAGCGGAGCCTCATCAGCGCGATCAGAGCGATGAAGAGGCTGCCGCCGAAGGTGCTGGTAACGCTCCTCCTAGCCGAGGACGTGGCTAGGGAGCTCTGAGATGATGACCATGAGAATCGTGTGGAGAGCGGAAAGCGCTTCTAGCAGCGATCGGGCTAGCCGCGATACTCGTGTCCATAGCGTTGTTCATAGCAGGGCCCTCGTATATCGCATCGTGGATAATCCTTGCGTCCTCCGCTTCGATCCTCGCGGGAGGAACACTCATGCTATTGCGGGGACAGCGATGGTGTACCGCTCGCAGCGATAGTCATCGTCGGCACGCTGATCGCTCTATCCCTCGCCTAGTCAGCGGAGTGAATATGTGCTCGAGTGCCGAGTTCCAATAGGTGGCTACCGTGGTTAGGCTAACGGTCAGACCCAAGCGCTTTATGGTGAAGTGGTTCGGTAGGGATATTACATCGATTGACACACTTTCGATCGCGATCATGTTCATTGACGGCCTCAGGGACGCAAACCTAGACATATTCGGCGAGTGGAATCGTGGAGACGCCAAGATCTGTGTAGCCAAGGTTGAGAGAGGTGGAAAGATCGAGCGGAGAATCGAGGTGGGTGATCCACCGGATCTGCCGAGGCTAGAGATGTTTATTGAGGGAGATCGCGGCAGCGAGCTCGACGAGCTCCTGATAAAGGCCGTTGACATTTGGATAGATGCGGTTCTCGGCGCTATTGAAGCCGAGGCAGCGCTGATAGTCGAGAAGGCGATTGCTAGAGTCGAGGAGATGGCTAGCGTTGGGATTGACTTGAGGGAAATGATGACGGGTATCAAGTGTTTTGTGGACGAGTGCTGGGTCACGGCACGCGGTGAAACGCTCTTCCGTATACGCATCGGTGAGATCAGGCTGGATGAGAACGAAAGCGATGGTAAGACGTGGATCTGCGAGATACTGAGTCCGAGCGAGATCGAGGAGAGAGCGATAGATGCTGCGAGAAGGTTCAGGAGCTCGCTGCTGGAGATCCTGAGCGCACTAAGGAATATACCTCTCGACATGGTGCTAAGAATACTCCTTAGAAAGCCCCGTATCTCGGAGAGCTGATCAGAGCATATTTGGCCGCGTATCGCTGTGCTTAGAGGAGATGCCTGACTAGATCCTAGATCTAGACGTTCCGCGCGGTGTTTATCGTGATCATTCCCAAGCCGCTGGAGATATGGATCGGATCCAAGGATGGATGCATAGCGGTTAGGATCGTTACACCAATGGGCATCGAGTTCTACAGGATCAAGTGCGCTGAGGGCGAGTATGAAGAGGTTTCCTCCCCTGTGCCGCAGCCGCCGAGAGAACGAGCAGCGGAAACAGTAGAGCTTCGAGACCGTAAATAATGGCATGGCAAAGACTCGAGTTCTCGCTCCCCCGTCCAGCATCCTCTGCCCCGAGTGCAAAAATAGTGGTGCCTCCGACACTCTCTCGAGGCGGTGGTTGGGTATGGCTCAGTCCACACCCCAAACCCTAGACCTGAGCCCGCTCTCAAGCAGGAAGTACATCGTAGTGTCGGATACCGATGGGCACGGCATAGCGCTAGCAGCAGCGTACCTACGTTCACTGATAAACGCTGGTGTGCCCGAGGAGGATATTGCGGTGGTTCAGCACTTCACCGTCAAGCCCGACGAGCCAGCCACGACCGCTAGGGGAGACGTGGCGAAGATGCTGGAGATGATAGCGGACGCGATGCCCGAGGGTGCGAGGGTGATCATGACGGACATACCGGTACCCGAGGGAAGAGAGGAACCCTTCGTGCGAGCCCTAGTGAAGCTAGCGGAGAAGGCTGGAGATGTTCTAGTAATAGATCACATTGATCATAGCAAGGTATATGCGAGGCTGCTAGAGACTCTGCCGCAGGATCTCAGAACGAAGCTGATTGAGCTCACCAGAAGCAAGAAGCTCACGATAGAATGGGAGGACAACGCTATGGCTATGTTTACGCGTGCTATCGTGACAACGCCGTTCGATACAGAGCTGTTCGATCTCGCTGTGCTCGGCGCCATCATGGACTCGGACTACGCATCGCTGCTATCTACTGGACAGGCACTAGCCAACGTAGTGATCGAGGCGCTCAAGGCGAGGGGTGTAGACCCCGAGACACTCACAAGGATAAAGCCTCCTACTATCGACGAAATCAGGTCTAGGTACCACTACATAGTGGCCCTAGACAGCTACATCAAGTTCGGTATGAAGCCCGACGTGCTCAGCAAGGTGCAGACAGACGTTGTGGCGATAGGCAACACGGCGTTCAAGTCAGTATACCTAGCGAAGGTGGGAGTCTCCAAGCTGACCGAGGAGGCTATGCAGGTCTCCAAGGTGCCTAGCCCCGAGGAGGTGATGAAGGACACGGAGGTTCTGGACAACGTCGCGGTGTACAAGAAAATAGCTCCTCCAGGACAGGGCTTCAAGTACGCCTCGCTGATAGACGCCGCTACCGACGTGCCGGTAATCATAGTGCCCGCGACCGTGGGCAAGGGAGTCAGGGTTCTGATAGTGGCTCCCGAGAGCTTCGACCTAGCGACGTCGCCGAAGGCGAAGAGCATGCTAGTGGCGCTCAAGGACAAGATATTCCGGTGGCTGGTAGAGAAGGGATACAGCGATCCGCAGAGAGACGTACCTAGAGGCGCAGCGGCCTACAGCATCGGTCTATCCAAGGTGCAGAGCGACGAGGATCACATCAGAGCAGCTGTGGAGCTAGCACAGCACCTAGACAAGATGGTTAGGCAGGAAGATATCGAGGCGGCTCTGAAGAAGATGGTGAAGAGCGAGCTAGAGGGCTTCATACCCGAGCCGGCGTTCAGGGCCCTAGTAGCGAAGATGGTTGCAGACGCCGTGAACGTGGCCACGACTAAGATCGCTAGAGACGTTTCTAGGCTCGAGGAGAGGCTAGAGAAGCTAGAGAAAGCCTTCGAAGCGATCGCGAAACACCTAGGAGCTAGGGAGCCAGCGACCGCCTAAGGTGAGAGCCGTGAGCCTCAGGCTAGAAAGAGTGATTTTTCTCGTGGACGGCTCCGGCTCGATGGAGCCAGCGTGGGACGCAGCTTGGCGAAAGCTGTTCGAGTATGTCCACACCAATCCCGTTGGCAGCTACGTGCTGCTAGCCTTCAAGTGGCAGGATCTACCCGGAGTATCTCAGGAGCTAGCGAACCACGTAGTCGCTAGGTACGGCAACGCCGTAGTGCTATCGGTATCTAGATACCTAGCGGAGAAGGCTGCGAAGACCGGCCAGTTCTACATACGCAGAACACCGACGCCAGACGAGGTGGGGCTAGCCTTCAGAGGAAAGACACCTCTCAACGATGCTATTATTGCGGTGCTGGATCTGTTAGACAGGTTTGATACCTATGTTCCATGCAGGATTGTAGTGGTCTCAGACAACAGGGATAACTGGAGCCAAGCGAGAATGAGGGACGTTATGATGACTAAGCGGAGATGCAGGTGGCTCAAGTCCCTAGAGTGGCTGCCTGTTGGTGACGTGCTGCTTAGGTACCTAGACATATACGACAACGCTACGGAGGCAGTAAACCAGATAGCTATGAGACGCGGATACACACGCGCAGACATGCTTTTCATATGATCTTTTTAATGCATCTATTGGTTGCAGAACCTAGATGAGCTCGATGTAGTCATCCACTTTTCTACCTTTGCATACCCATTTATTTATCCTCCGCGCAGCTTTAATCACGACGATGGTGAACCCCATGAGGCTTCCGGGTCTAAGAAAGGGTATCTCGCCAGTGATAGCAACTGTGATAATCGTAGCAATAACGATCGCCATCGCAGTAGCCGTAATTGGATGGCTGACCG
>JAADCV010000091.1 GCA_013154235.1 Thermoproteota archaeon
TTAAGGAGGTTAGGAGGTACTTCATAATCAAGAAAATGAGGATGACTAACCATGCTAGGCACGCATTCAGAGTCGAGATAGAGCCTGGAAAGGGATTCACGCTTCTGCCGATCTAGCTCTTCGATACACGTCTGCTAGCTCGCTGCTATAGAACGCCGCTAGCTCGAACCCCTGCACGAATGATGTTGCTGGTATAGGCGAGTCCGTAACTACGGTTGCTCCGCTTGCTAGGAGTATTGGATATGGAGCTGCTATATCGGTGTTTCTAAGCCTCTTTCTCAGATCTATGACGCCCTCGAGCCTTCCCCACGCAACGTAGCATAGCTCGAGGGCTATGCTACCTAGACTCCTGACTCTCAGTCCTCCGCCTCTAAGCCTGCAGTACCTTTCTAGCACTTGGAACTGAGCTGAGGTATCGAAGTATGCTGAGATTATCTTCTTAGGCCTCGATCTCTCGATGCTCTTGCCGTTGACTAGAGCTCCCTCTTCGCGTGAGTACGAGAATATCTTCGTTATTGTGGGTGCGTACACCGCGCTAGCTACGATATCGTCGAGGCTCCTAGCGTCGATAGGGGCTATCGCTACGCACGTGCAGAACCACGGTATGTCGTGAGCGAAGTTGTTGCTTCCATCTACAGGGTCTAGGAGAACTACGTACTCCGGATCGTCGCTTAGCCTAACTATGCCCCTCTCCTCGCTTATCACGATGGACTTAGGGACGAGCAGCTTTATGAGCTCGAGCGCGGTCTTCTCGCTGAATACATCGAAGCTCCAGACCAGATCCCCGCGCCTCTCCTCTACAAGCCTCTTCGCGCTCTCGAAGAGCTTGTCCCCTATTCTCACGGCGATTAGCTCAGCTACGAGCCTAAGCCTACGGCTATCTATCTCTCGCGAACCCAACCTATCATCCTCGAGGCCTTCGTAACTATCTCTTGGCAGAGCCCCCTAAGAGAGTTTGAGAATGCGTACAGCCCGTGAGGATAGTACGCTAGCGTTGAGCACGAGGATGTGTGCGCTAGCTCCTCTGGAACCACCTTAGCGTAGTACGCAGCACTTCCTCGATGCACTGCAACTAGGAAACGCTTACCGCGAACCTCGACGATGAGGGAGACGCAGTCGCCCTCCTCCATAATTACCGCAACCTTCGTGCACCCAGCTTCCATTAGGCACTCTCTAACCTCCTCACCCTCAATCATGGTCTCGCCCCCGAAACCCTTTTCTCTAGCCCTCGCGACGTAGCTTAGCATAGATCGGAGATGGCCGGGGATAGCAGAGCCTTCCAGTACTATACGCTTTTCTCGTACTTCCCACGGAGCGCCAAGGGGTTGGTAGCAGCTTACGCTACTGTTCTAGCGGTGTACTCAGCGATAGCCTTCGCAACGAGCTTCAGCCCTATGGTGCCTGCGCTCTACGCCGCCATAGGGATCGTCTATATCGCAGCGACACGGCTTGCAGTGCCGTACTTCGACACTAAGAAGAGCGTAGGCTTGGCAGCTGCATCCATAACCCTAGGGCTTCCAGCAGAGGTTGTCTGCGACGCGTTTGGGATGTACGGCGTATCCTTTGCCTCACTACCGTTCCTAACTACGCTGGTGGCGAGAGGGATTCTCAGGAGCGCTAAGAGGTTCGTTGTATGCGTTGCGGTAGCAGCGTTCACGCAGCTAGCGTTCTACGCTATACACATATGTAGCTTGGCCGGGCTAGCGATCAGAGAGGCTCTAGTAGGTGGATCGACCCTAGCAGCGCTACTCATACTCGGCAAGCTCCAGAGGACTAACATAGGCAACGGCGTGGACGTGCTAGCGCTCGCCAACGCCTGGGCTAAATTCATCCTTGTTCGCGACCCTAGCGAGCTGGAGAGCGTCTTCGATAGGTGTGGCGTAGAGCGAGAGGTTGTTGCGCGAGCACTAGTGCTGAACTCCGCTAGCGGTAAGAGGATAGCTGTGGTCGTCCCCGGGATCCACTTTGGCCCCTTTAGAGAGCTCGGAAGCTCTCCCTTCCCCCACATGCTAGACGACGAGCTTCGTAAGCGCGGGATAGAGCCTATAGTGCTTCATGGTGCTGGAAGCCACGAGCTAGATATAGTTACGTCGAGCGAGTCAGCGAGAGTTGCTAGAGAGATTGCTAGCAGGCTAGCTAGCGAGCCAGGGGAGCCCGCAGAGATGTTCGAGCCGTTCAGGGTCAGCGATGATAAGAGGGAGGCTCTGGTTGTGCCTAGCAACAAACTCTATCTAATAGCTATAAGCAGTCCCGTAACCGGAGGCGACGACCTTCCGCACGAGGTTCAGCCCCTCGCTGAGAAGATAGCGTCTGAGTACCTAGGTGTGGACGTGGCAGTAGTTGACTGCCACAATCTCGAGGGACCTAGGGAGCTGCGAGTAGAGCCCTTCCTAAAGCTGCTTAGGGAAGCGCTTAGTAGAATGTCTAGGCAGTGCTCAGAGGTTAGGGCATCGATAGCTGTTGAGGAGGTTAGGGGGCACGTTAGGGGGCTATGCAGCCCTAGGGTGAAGGTTGTAGGGCTTGGGTGCGATGATAAGAGCCTCGGTATCGTGTACCTCTTCGGAAACAACGCTGATGTGGGTGTTAGGGAGAGGCTTAGGAGGGTTCTCATAGAGGCTGGCTTCGATGATGCGGAGGTTATAACAGCTGACGATCATCTGTGCACCGCAACAACATTCGATGCGCCCTACTACGCAGTTAGCGTATCCCAGCCTCTTCTAGAGGCTGTTAGCAGAGCAGCTAGAAAGGCATTCAAAGGCCTCGAGAGAGCTAGCTTAAGGTACCTAAGGATAGCTCTGAAGACCAAGATACTAGGCGACAACGCCTTCAAGCTCCTACGTGTGGCTGAGGGAGTTGGCGACGTTATGCTCAGCGGGATAAAGGCTTGGACAATTCTATTCAATGTAGTTGGCTTCGCGTAC
The DNA here is from genome assembly GCA_013154235.1 of Thermoproteota archaeon. Classification (GTDB taxonomy): domain Archaea; phylum Thermoproteota; class Thermoprotei_A; order Sulfolobales; family Ignisphaeraceae; genus JAADCV01. The sequence continues at coordinate 2,922 of JAADCV010000091.1, forward strand.
GCAATACTTCGAGCGGTACACCTTTTATAGAGGTAATGGAGCTAAGCTCACCTAATCGAGGGTTCGGACCATGGCTCTCAAGCTAGAGGATGTATCACAGTACCTAGGGCAGGTCATTCACGATGTTTACGGTCGTCGCATAGGTACTGTTGTAGCGATATACAGCGAGGTAGACGGCACCGTAACAGCTATCGAGGTATCGAAGAACGATGAGACCTACGAGACCATCGAGGCTAGCCGGTTAGAATGCTGCTCTGACGGTCTTAGGATAAGGCCCCAGTGGCTAGCTAAGGCTAGAGTTGTTGAGAGGAAGCTGGATATACTCAAGAAGAGGGTTAAGGCTCTCGAGGATCTGTACTCAAGGGGTCAGATACCGGAGCACGCCTACAAGGAGCTGAAGGAGAAGCTGAGCAGAGAGCTGGAGAAGGCTAGGAACGAGGCTAAGGAGCTGAAGGAGGAGCTCAGGAAGAGGTCGTACGAGCTAGAGAACTTTGTACTCAGAATCGAGAAAGCGATGACGCACCTAATGGTTAGCTACACAGCTGGGGAGCTCCCGCAGCAGGGCTTCGAAGCATCGATGAACTACCTGAGGTTTGCTAAGCAGAACGCTCAGGAGGAGAAGAAGGATATAGAGAAGCACATGGGTAACATAAGCAAGCTCCTTGAGGAGATCAACAGCGTGCTAGAGAAGAAGGAGGAGGAGAGCGAGATCACCGCTAGCCTACCGGGGCCCATGGTAGTGAAGGTGATGGAGGGTCTCTAACCTAACTAGGCGAAGGGATAACCATGAGTGTAGACGCCGGAATACTAGATTCTTTTGCTAAGATACTTGGGATAGTCTCTAAGAAGGATAGGTCTACGCCCCTGATATACACCATTCAATCTCTTCAGGAGCTCAAGTCTAGGCTCGAGAGCATATACAAGAGGCTCATGCAGAGATACGAGGAGCTCATGCTCAAGGCTATACAGAGCCACGAGAGGAGCGACAGCGAGAAGTTCAAGATATACGCTGCAGAGATAGTCAACGTAAAGAGGCTAATGAAGGTGATCTCTGTAGCCGATCTGGCTGTGGAGAGGGTCATAGAGAGGCTGAAGACCATAGACATAGTGAGGGACATAAAGGGCCTAGCATCGATCGTAGGGATACTGAATGAGCTCAAGATGAAGATGGTTAACGAGATGCCTGAGCTCGCATCGCTCATAGATAACATAGTGCATAACGTCAATACGTTCATAGCTACATCGCAAGCACAGGAAATCAACGTTAGCCCTGTGGAAAACACTAGGGAGATCGAGCAGGCGATGAAGCAGATCGAGGAGGAGGCTGAGAGGAGGATGAGGGAGCGCATGAAGGTTGTGCTGGAGAGCAAGAAGATACCGCTGGAGAAGGTAGCTGAGGTAGAGAGGGTTGCATCTCAGGAGACGCAGCAGGGTAGCTACATAGCGAAATCCCCCATTGTTCCCGCAGCGGCTAGCTACAGAGCTCCAGCAGCTGTGGATCTACTCCGTGTGCCGCAGACAGCAGAGGCCGTACCCACCTCGCTGAGGATCGATCGCGTCGACATTGAGAGGGCAGTGCTGGAGTACATCGTTGAGCATGGCGGTATTCTGAATGTTGAGGAGTGCGCTAAGCTCCTAGGAGTGACTAGGGCTGAGGTTATCTCGGCTCTGAAGAGCTTGGAGAGAAAGGGTCTAATCAGGTTAGCTAGGTAGAGCGCTTCTTTTTAACGGATCCCGATAGCGAGAAGCATTTCTAGCGGTGCGGTGTATTGAGTAGAGCTTACCTCGAGTCCATAGCTCGGAAGTACATAGACGAAGCGCTTATACATGAGAAGGCTGGGAACCTAACAGAGGCAGCTAAGGCGTATAGGAAGGCTGCTAGGATACTCCTAACCATAGTCTCTAACAACCCTAGCGACCCCCTATCGTCTATGTATAGAGAAATCGCTGAGAGCTTGAAGAAGAAGGCTGACGCTCTGGAGAAGAGGCTAGAGGGAGAGACGAAGATAGCTGTTCGAAGCGGGGAGGAAGACGATTATGAGAGGGTAGCTAAGGAGTTCGTGCTCGAGGAGAAGCCCCCCGTTACATTCGATGATATTGTTGGGCTTGAAGAGGCTAAGCAGACGCTCTTCGACTGTATTGTTTACCCTAGCAAGAGACCCGACCTATTCCCTCTTGGATGGCCTAGAGGCATACTCCTCTATGGCCCGCCCGGATGCGGTAAGACAATGCTGGCGGCTGCCGTAGCGAATGAGATAGAGTGCGTATTCATGCAGGTGGATGCAGCTAACATAATGTCTAAGTGGCTAGGCGATGCCGAGAAGCGCGTCGCAGCGATATTTAGGTATGCCCGGCGAAGGAGCGCTGAAGAGAGGAAGCCCGTCGTTATATTCATGGACGAAGCCGATGCTCTCCTAGGGGTGTACGAGCACGAGCTAGGTGGCGAGGCGCGCGTTAGGAACCAGTTCCTCAAGGAGATGGATGGGCTCGTCAATAAGGGTAGGGACGTTATGGTTTACGTCATAGCGGCTACGAACAAGCCGTGGAGGCTCGACATGGGGTTCCTAAGAAGATTCCAGAGGAGGGTGTACGTACCGCCCCCTAACCTAGAGGCTAGGAAGATGCTCTTCGAGCACTACACCAAGTGCATAAGGTTGGCACCGGATGTCGACTTTGACGAGCTAGCTAGGGCTACCGAGGGCTTCTCAGCTAGCGACATAAGGGACGTTGTTATGGAGGCGTACCTAATAACAGTTAGGGAGTTGTTCAAGAGCGGAAGGCTCGATGATGAGCCGCGTCCAGTAACAATGAGCGACTTTAAGAGGGTTCTAGCTAGGAAGAGGCCTAGCATAACTCCAGAGATGGTTAGGCTCTACGAAGAGTGGAGTAAAAGGTTTGGTAGCACGATGTGAACCTCTAACTCGACATAATTAGCGTGTAGAGCTCGCTTAGCTTAGATGACATCCTAGCTCTAAGCCTTGGCTCGACCTCCTTCACGAGAAGGTTCAGCTCCTCGATGATCTCTAGGATCTTCTTCTTTCTAGACTCTAGGCTCTCCCGAGCCAAGACCCTTCCCCTTAGGCGCTCGTCTAACTATCCTTTAGGCAGCAGAATTATATAAGGCTGCATGGCTAGTTAAAGCTCTCTTAAATCGACGTAGTGCGTAGGTGCATATCATGGATAGCTACACCGAGTTCGCTGTAGAGGTTCTGAGAAAGCTCATAGCGATACCGACGGTTAATCCCCCTGGAGACCGCTACGCTGAGCTAGCTACGTACCTAAAGAATGTCCTAGAGAGCATTGGTGGCTCGGTAGAGCTAATCGAGGTACCGGAGGAGTACCTAGATAGGTACTACCCTTACGCCCCTAGTCACAAGGGTAGGAAGAGGCTGATCGTGTACGCCAAGTTCAGCCCCTCCCCTGAAATCCACGTGAACGCGCACTACGATGTTGTGCCTCCTGGAGGCGGCTGGAGCAAGGATCCATTCAATCCAGTGATAGAGAATGGAGCGGTGTACGGGCGCGGTGCATCAGACGATAAGGCGGGGATAGCCTGCATCATAGCGAGCGTGAAGAAGCTTGTGGATAGCGGGATAGAGCCTAGGGTCGAGCTAGCTTTCGTCCCAGATGAGGAGAGCGGTGGCATAGGAACGAGGTACCTAGTGGAGGAGGTAGGAGTGAAGCCAAAGAGGGTGCTCGTGGCTGAGCCCACTACAAGCGAGAGAATAGCTATAGGACACAAGGGCGTCATCAGAGGAATCGTTAAAGTGCACGGTAAGCAAGGGCACGCAGCTGCGCCATGGAGATGCATAAACGCGTTTGAGGAAGGGTGCAGAGTAGCCATAAAGTTCCTAGAGAGTGTAAGGAGCGAGTTCGCTAAATATAGATCCTCCTACCCATTCGAGTGCGAGGAGGCTCGGTTCAGCACAATAGCTCTGGGAGGCATCGCCAGATCCCTAACTAGCAAGGAGAACATCATTCCGGGAGAGTTCGAATTTAGCTTCGACGCTAGAATAGTTCCCGAGCTCAGCATTGACCTAGCTAAGGAAAAGATCCTTAGAAGCTTAAGGGCAGTAGCATCAACGACGAGAGCTGAGGTAGATGTCGAGATCCGCGGGCTTATCGAGGCGTCGGTTACAGACCCTAGAGAGGAGGTTGTTACGAGGCTTCTGGAGATAGCTAGCGAGGTTCTAGGGACCAAACCTAGGGTATTCGTGAACAGCGGAAGGTACGACTCTGTGTACTACGTACGCAAGGGAGTTCCCGCAGTGATCTACGGACCTGGAGCTAGAGGCGTAGCGCACGCACCCGATGAACATGTTCCTATAGAGGAGCTAGCGAGGTTCGTAAACATCTACTCTAGGTTCATAGAGTCGTATCAGTGATGAGGCTACTCATCACGCTTCAGCAACCTACCCTATCATCACGTGTGCAGCCCTAGGGCTTGACCGTGTAGTAAAGCCTTTTCCTCTTCTTACCCTTGTTCACTGCCTTTATCATCACTATCTCTCCGATCTCGCGCGTGTTCCTAACGTGTGGGCCTCCATCGGCTTGAATGTCGATCCCCGGTATCTCCACTATGCGCAGAACATCGATATCGGGAGGCATGCGGGAAGCAAGCTTAACTATTCCGGGGATCTTCATAGCTTCCTCCCTCTTCATCCACTTGATGCGTACCTCTATCCCTTGCTTAACCACTTCGTTAGCCTTAGCAACAGCGTCCTCGAAGATCTTGGGATCGAACTTCTCTATGCTGTAATCGTCGTAAGCTTTGTCCGGGGATATGTGGCCCCCGGTTATCAAAGCCCCGTAGTCTCTGTACATGATAGCCGATAGTATGTGGGCAGCGGTATGGAGCCTCATCATCTTGTACCTGCGGTTCCAATCGATGTAGCCCCTAACGCTAGTTCCCACCTCTATCCCATGGTCTTCGGTTTCCAGTACGTGAACTACCTCCCTAGATCCTCTATCTATCAATACCTCAACAACTCTAAACCTGCCCGTGGGGCCCTCAATAAATCCCGTGTCATGATCAAGTCCGCCGCTTCTAGGGTGGAAGGCTGTTCTGTCTAGCACTAACCTAGCTCCATCGACGCGAATCACCTTAGCATCGAACTCGCGGAGGTAACTATCGTGCTGGTATATGAGCTCAGTCATGTGCAGCGCCTAGCTCAGTAAACCCGTTCAAAGTAAAAACATTTCGTGGATATCAAGCTTCAGGTCTCGTGAACCTAGCTCTCTCGATGAGTATGTAGGGCGACCTCGTAGGTATATCGACTTCCCACCACCACACGCTGTATGTGTCCTTCGTTAGCGCTGCTACTCGCGAGAAGACGTTTCGGTAGGTATCCGCAATCCTCAGCCTCCTGCATAGAGCCTTGGGCTCACCGTTCTCGATGTAAATCAGCGCGTCTCTAGTTACTGTCGAGAACATGCCCTCTATCCAGTTCTGCATCCGCGTATACCAGTTATTCAAGACGAGGAACCCCCTCTTCACGTCCTTGATAAGGTTGTCTAGAGAGTCGCTTCCCGCCTCGATAACGAGGTTCCACGGCGTGGGCATGAAGAGCCCAGCATTTCCTGTGAGCGCAGCATTCATGCGCTTCGCGGTCTTTGAGTTGTGCAGAAGGGTCTTGAACACTCCTCGCTTCACTATAGGTTTATTCCGGCACGCAACGCCTTCATCGTCGAAGCCGCTCGCGTTAGGTAGAGATGAGTCGAGTGGTGCATCTACGAGCGTGAAGTTCTCGGAGAACACCCTCTGCCCTGGCTCAAGCTTTGCGAACATTGAGGCGCCCATCAGCACGAGTAGAGCTGAAGACATTAGCGCCATTGTGTTAACGAGGTTCCCAACCACTAGCGGAGACAGTATTGCTTGGTACTCGCCCGGCTCTACGTTTGCCACCGGAAGGTTCGTCGATGCGAACTCGCCAGCTATGTGCCCAACCTCAGCAAGCCTATGCTCGTCGAATCTCGTCGATCCCCATGCCCAGTGGCCGCTGTTCTCGCCCTTGAATGCTCTAGCATAGGCTTTTAGATAGGTTCTAGGCTGTGTACCCTCGAAGCCTTTGCTTGTATACACAGTCCTCTCCTCGTACCCGAACTCTAGCGTACCAGCAACTCTCTCAGCACCGCTTCGCAGTGCCTCATCGATGAGCTGGGGTAGCGTCGATAGAACGTCATCACTTCGATCCCTAATCCTGGGATCCACAGTCCCCTGCAGAGGCTTGCCGCTTGGCTCGGGTAGAGGTGCGTAGAGAGGCGATGGCTCCACCTTGGATAGCGACTCCGCAACGCGATTAGCCATAGATAAGCAGTCATCAGCGCTACTCACAAACCCCTGCGCGTGCGCTATTCTCGAGTCGCGTGCTGCGTAGATCTCAACGCTAGTAGAGTTCCAGTACTGAACCACTGTAATAGCGTTGTTAGCGAACTTAGCCATTGTACTCTCTCTGCTTCTAACTACCAGAACCCACTCATCGATCCCTAGATCCCGGAACCTGGAGGCCACGAGATCCCTTATACCCCTAGGCTCTATCATCGTGCAACACCAACAACCATCTTCTTTAGCCTAACATCTGGGCCCCCGAACCAGACCGGTATACCCTGCGGCGGCTCGCCCTTGCCGCAAAGCGCAGCGTAGAACCTAACCTCTCGACCCTTAGCCTCGATCGAGCTGTAGAAGCTTGGGGTGGTGAACTCCAGTACGGGGTTTAGCACAGGCTCCGCGAGCTCTCCGTTCCTAATCACGTATGCTTCGAGACCTACGTACCTCTGCCCCCATCTCTCGTCATCTATGTTCCACTCCATGTAGCTCTTCACGTAGAGACCTAGCTTTATGTCCTCTATCAGCTCCTCGAACCTGTGGTCTCCCGGAGCTAGGTAAGTGTTAGACATTCTAGGTATTGGCTCGCTTCGAAAGTCTCGGGCTCTCGCGCTGCCGTTGCTCTCGACATTGTAAAGCGCAGCGCTCCACCTGTTGTGAATGAGCTCGTTTATCCTTCCCTCGCGGTAGAGGTACTTGGGTCTAGCGGCTACACACTCGTCGTCGTATAGGTAGAATCCGAAGCTCTTCGGGATCGTGGGATCGTCGATAACCGTAGCGTGCTCGTTGCCTATTGTGTCCCCTATGCGGTGCCGCTTAGCGAAGCTCTCGCCAGCTTGAGCAGCCTCTCTACCCCATATCCTATCAGCCTCTAGAGGGTGTCCGCAGCTCTCGTGAACTATCAGTCCGACAACCTCGCTGCCTAGAACCACGGGGATAGGCTCCTTAGGAGGCTCGATACCCTTGCTCAGAACCCTGTCCAGCGCCTCTACCTCGTTTCTAATCATGGACTCTAGAGCCCAGCCCCTAACTATCTCGAGGCCTCCCGAACCGCCGAGCTCTATCATTCTCTGGAGGGTTCCCCTCTGGGGGTGCACAAGCACTATGTTTAGCATCGCTGTTGGTCTAGGCACCTCGCTCTCAATGTATCCCCCGTCGCTGTTCAAAACGATCTTTCTCTCGATGGTCTCGCTGTACACAACGGATAGCGTAGCTAGCTTACATTCTCTGCAGCTCGAGGAAGCTACCCTGAACAGCTCCTTAAGCATAGATATCTTCTCGTCTACAGGCATGGAGTCGAGAGGCTTTTCCGGAACTACTGCGTACCTAGCTCTACCGACTCTAGCTGGGGCTAGCTCCTTTACCGGGGGCTCTCTCGCTAGAGAGCTAAGCGCCTTAGCTCTAGACACAGCTATCTCAACGGCCTTCTCCACGGAGCTCCGCTCGCACGAGTTTGTCGAGGCAAAGGATAGTATGCCTCTGTACATCACGCGTATAGCTACACCTCGCTGCACGCCACCGCTAATCCCTAGAAGCTGCCCGTTTCTAGTCATGATCTGGGTGCTCACGAGCTCGTGGTACCGTGCCTCAGCGTAGCTAGCGCCTAGCTCGCGGGCTAGGTTAACCGCCCTATCGAGGATATCGAACAAGCGGTTTCCCTCACTTGCTGGAGAGCTTCGTTTTTAATTAAGGTTTCACCGTGTATGATAGCAGGCGTTTTATCCTTGTTAAGCTACGGCTAGACTAGGTAATGAATAGCGAGGGTGGTGCGCTAGGAGGGTTCTGAGAATAGGCAGCGAGGAGATGCTCGTTGAGGCTAGCGAGAGGCTTCTGCGGGCCCTCAGATCCGCTAACCGAATGAGCATAAGGTTCTCTGTTCCATCGAGCGAGGACAAGGCTTATTTCTACTCATTTAAGAATTACGTGTACATCTCGGTCTCGATGCGCGAGCTTAACCCTAAGAGCAGCGGGTACAAGATGGCGGTGCTCCTCATAGCTAGCTCGTTCCTAGGTGTTAGGGGTAGGATAAGGCTCCTCGCAACGCTTCTAGCCTCCGTAGCCCTGCTCTTCCTCAACGGGTTCGTGCCTCTGGGGACTGTAGTCACGGCTATAATGATAGCCGCTGCTGTTGCGCTGCTAGTTCTAGCGTTCGTGATAGCCCGCAACCTAGGTAGGGTATCGGTGAGCAACGAGGAGGCTGTTGAGGAGCTTCACGAGAGGCTCTACAGCACGAACATGTACTACAGATCCCTATTCAACTCTATAAAGGAGTTTTCTGCGAGGATAGTATCGCTTGTTGCAGACGTAGCTAAGGGGAAGAAGCCTTCGTCCGTGCATATTCCATCGATAGGCATATACCGCGTGGAGCCGAAGAGGAGCGGCGAGGTTATAGAGCTAGAGCTCAACCGCGTCATCACGCCCCCGCAGCCAGCTACCTACGGCGTAGGACGGGGAGGCGCGCTCTGATCAGACCTCACGAGGCTCATCACAGATCAGCGCGCATAGCTACACTCATCACTAGGAGCTGATCTCGTAACACGCGTGCGGAACTACTATCGTAAGGTCGCTGAACCTCATCGGCACAGATATCGGTTCGAGGCCTGGATGCATAAGCACTAGCCTCTTCACGCCGCTAGCAGCGGCAGCCTCTATAGCGTCGAGAGGTGTTGAATGCCCTATCCTATGCATTAGCTCCGGATCGGTGCCGCTAGCCTCGTGAATCAGCACGCTGCATCCCCTCGAGGCCTCTGCGATCGCGCTGCATGGCGCTGTGTCGGAGCTATACGCAATGCACGAGCCCTCTACGCATAGTCTAACAACTGTAGAGTAGATGCTGTGCCTAGCCTCGAAAAGAGTTAGTCTGTAGCCCATGATCTCGGTCTCCTCGCCCACGCTAATAGGTACGAGCTCTACCTCGCGATGCTGAGGGCAACCAACTAGCTCTAGAAGCTTGCGAACAGAGTCAATTACTGGCTTAGCACCTACAACAACAGTTGTTTTAGAGGGGCATCTGAATCTCCGCCACATTATAAGCGTTGGGAGACCTAGAACGTGATCTCCGTGCATGTGAGTAACGAGAACGAAGTCTAGGCTACACGGGTCGAGACCGCATAGCGCTATTCTCTCAGGAGCCTTAGGGCCACAGTCCAGCAGCGCGAAGCCGCTATCCCTAACGATAGCTATGGATACACCTCCTAGGTAAGGGTTAGAAACCCAGCTAGAGCAAGCGAGGAAAACGATCCTCAACTGCCCGCCTCCCTAACGAGAGCTAGGAGAAGCTGCTCCTCTGTGGGCGGGCCTACGAACACGACCTTGCCGTTTATAGCGACTACTGGAACCGTGGTCACTCCGTAGTAGTCAGCTATATCGGGGTTCTCGAAAGCCTCTATAACCCTCGAGATGATGCTACCCTTTCCGTATAGCTTAGAGGCGTACGCAAACATGTTCGCTAGAAAGGCTGCATATGGGCAGTAAGGGCAGGGGGGAGTCACTATGACATCCATCACGATCTTCTCCTCTATCTCGGCAACCCTATCTATAGTTGTCTTAGATAGGCCTAGGTCCTCGGTGCCTATCCTAACGATGGTCTCGACGAACCCCTTCATCTCCTCGCCCGCTGGCATGCCTATGTACCGTATAACACCGTTCCCCATCACTATCGTTGGAACCCTATCAACGTTCATGAACTTGAACACATCTCTATCCTTCTCCCGAATCAGCTTGTAGAGCTTTATCTTCCCTGGCGGAGCAGCCTCCCTAATAGCCTCGACGAGCTCCTCCGTATCCCTACACGTCCAGCACTTTCCCGCTGAAGTAAAGAGCCATATATTGACCTCCTTCCTCACGTCGCGCAGAGCCTCCCGTAGAGCCCTCATGGTCTCGGGGGTCTTCCTAAACACGAACATCTCTCTGATCCAAGGGTCTATACCGATATCCTCCAAGGGCAGCACCTACTGCACCAACAATAGTCGTTTTAGGGGATAAATCGCTTTGTACCTACTTCCTAGAGAGGCGTAGTGGAATAGGTGATGATAACGCCATAGGCTGAGCCCCGATAGTGATGAAGACCCCTTTGGCTGAGAGCCGCAGAGAATCTAAGCCTCTCCCCACACAGTAGGTCTAGATAGCGTAAGGGGAGCGGGGTGAGGGTGGAGACGACTTGGGAAAGAGCAAGGTTAAAGCGTGGCTCCAGCTAATGAGAATAGGGAACGCTCTATCGATAGGCCTAGCATCGATCGTTGGGTACTGGGTTGGTGGAGGACACTCGATTAGGGAGGCGGTTCTTCTATTCGTCTCCTCTATGCTGATAGGTGCTGCGGGTAACGTGATTAACGACTACGTCGATAGAGATATAGACGCGATAAACAAGCCTTGGAGACCCATACCCTCGGGAGTCGTATCGCCTAGAGAAGCCCTAGTAGGGTTCTTCGTGCTTACGGCAGCTGGGCTAGCGATAGCCGCGCTCCTACCGCTTCCATGCCTAGCTGTGGCGGTCATAGCGTCGGTGATGCTCTCTCTCTACTCGCTAAAGTTCAAGAAGATGCTTCTGGTAGGGAACAACGTTGTCGCTATAATGAGTGCAACAAACCTTGTGTACGGAGGGCTCGCATCACCTAAGCCCGCGCTCTCAGTATTTCCAGCGATCTACGCATATCTCCTAATACTCGGAAGAGAGTTCATGAAGGCTCTAGAGGATGTTGAGGGGGATGCGAAGCACGGAGTGAAAACTCTTGCTACAGCCTTTAGCCCGCGCGCAGCCTATATCGCCTCGCTGATAGTGCTAGGGGCTCTGATTGCGATAAGCCCTCTTCCCTACATACTCATGCATTTCAACACGCTGTACGTCGTTCTAGCTACTCTGGGCACCGACCTCACGCTAGTGATCGCGCTATTCAAAGCTAGAGACCTATCTCCTAGAAGCGCGTGGAAAGCAACGAGAATAATGAAGCTCTCCTTCGTATTCGGCCTGCTAGCATTCTTCCTAGGCGCTCCCTCGATCCAACTACCCTAGCCTAGACCCCACCTCATGTACTTCGACGATAGTGCGAACCCAGTCACCAACCACGCTGCTAGCGAGGCTATGGGTATCCAGATAGGTACAGCAGCCCCAATCCCCGCTACCTGCCTAACTATCTCAGCTGCAGCGGCTGTGGGGCACGCCATTGCGGCATACCTAGCGGCTGCGGGAAGCATTGCTGCTGGGTAGAATACTGGTGGCAGTATCTGGAGAATGGATGCTATCGGGTTTGTTACTGCAGATACGTTGGTCGCCACGCTTACTCTGAGGGCTATGGCTAGCCCCAGCAGCAGGGATACAGCTAGCTCGCCTAGCCCGATCGCGACCGATAGCACCAGGTACTTAAGGCCATCGAACGCTAGCGCTATCGGTAGGTATGCAGCGAACTCCGCAGATACAAACGCTATCGATGATACGAAGACGCCGAGCACGAACGCTGAGGGAGTTAGCTCCGTAGCTACAAACATGTCGTAGAGCCTCATCATCCTGTACCAAGCTATATCCTGCGCAACTATGTTCACTCCCTGAGCCCACATGCTAGCGATTATCGCACCAACTAGGAAGTTGGCAACACCGTACCTCCCGCCCCACATGTACAGTATCACGAAGAAGCCTATGGTTACTAGAAACGTCTGTATCAGCCACATCGGCTGGACTCTTATCCACCTGCTGCTCAGATAAGCTACTCCAAGCACCTTTCGAAGGTAGTAGAGCTTCACGAGCTAGCCACCTCTAGATAAACATCCTCTAGCCCGGTGCGCTCAATCACAACGCTATCAGCTGCAACTCTAGCAGCTAGGCTAGCTGCGGTCTCTCTATCCTCAGCGTACATGATAGTCCTATCACCTAGCTCGAGAACCCTAGGAGCCTCGCTAGGCACGCTCTTAACACCCTTGGCTATGACGCGGTACCTAAACCTGTACCTAGACACCAGCTCTTCCGGCGACCCCTGCGCAACAACCCTACCCCTACTAAGCATCACTACTCTATCAGCTAGAATCTCAGCCTCCTTCATATCGTGGGTAGTCATAACGATGCATCTACCCTCCCTAGCGAACTCCCTTAGCGCTCTCCACACCCTGTACCTACCCTCAACGTCTAGCCCAACCGTCGGCTCATCTAGGAACACGATGGGTGCTCCAGACGCTAGAACCATAGCGACAGCAATTCTCTTCCGCTGACCACCGCTTAGAGCTCTGGCAATCCTATTCCTAACGCTCCAAAGGTCTAGAACCTCGAGCCAGTACCTAGCGAGCTTACGAGCTTCGCTAAAGCTGAGCCCACGAATAGATAGGTACCCAACCACTGCCTCGAGAGGCGTCCAGTTAGGATCTACCGAAACATCCTGGGGGCACAGAGCTATGATTCTCCTAACCTGGCGTGCCTCCCTAACGACGTCGAAGCTGCCTACCCTAGCGAAGCCTCTGGTTGGCCTAAGTATAGTCGCGAGCATTCCTATGGTTGTTGTCTTACCAGCCCCGTTAGGGCCTAGGAGCACCGTTATCTCGCCGTAGCTAGCATCGAAGCTCACGTCTACAGCTCCCCAAACACCTCCGCTGTACTCCTTAGCTAGGTTCCGAGCCTCTATCGCTATAGGCATGGGGAGCCCCGCGCTATATATTGGTGCGGGGATTTTTGAATTGGTTAGTTGAGTGCTGTACACAGAATCAACTGGTTTAAGTGTGTAGGGCGCTACACGCAATCAATGCGTTTAGCTGTCCACTCTAGCCAACGCAACTACTTATCAATCCTTAGAGGCATCACTACAGCGGTGAGCAGCACGTGAGTAAGGAGGCTGACCACGATGGTGTATTCCAAGCCCTTGCTCACAGAGTGAGGAGGGATATCGTTAGGGTCCTCGCGGAGAAGGGGCCTAGGAGCTTCACTGAGCTGATGAGGGATGTTGGCGTTGAGGACTCTAGCGTTATGGCGTTCCACATGAGGAAGCTGGGTGCGCTGATAAGGAAGAACGAGAAGGGGTACTACGAGCTCACGGAGGTGGGGTGGAGAGCTTATAGACTGCTCCGAGACCTCGAGGTCGAGAGCGTTAGCGATAGAATCGGCAAGGTCATCGAGAGCAGAGCTAGGGAATCCAAGGAGGAGATAGAGAGCGGTAAGGAAATCACCGTATCTAACGCGATCGAGTACAGGATAACGAGAGAGCTTGTCGAGAAACTGAGCAACGAGGGCAAGAAGCTCAGCCTTAGGAACATACTTCTGCTCAAGGTCGATAGCGATGTGGATCCAGAGAAGCTTAAGGCGATCCTAGGGGAGGTGGACAACGTTCTCGAGGTACGAGCGCCGAAGGAGATTAGGGAGATTCTGCGGAGCACGAGCAGCGTTCCAGACATAGGCTCAGCTATAAAGACAGTGCTTAGGGGACTGATCCCAGCTATCGTAACCCCTCTGGTAGCTGTCGCGAGGTACGGTGGTAGCGGTATCGAGGTACGCAGATCTATAGTTAGGAGCGTGAGAGGGTCTGCACGCAAGCTATCGATAGACGTCGTAGGGTCCTCGATAGAGCTTAGGAGCGGCGATAGCGAGGTGACATTCGAGGGTAGGGGCGCAAGCACGTCCCGCGTGGACTTCGCTAGAGGCGTCGACAAGCTGAAGATTCATGCACTCGAGGTTGAGGGGGTTCTGCGCATCCCGAAGCCGAGCGCTACCGAGATTCTCGAAGTGAGTGCCCACGGAAGCGATGTTAAGGGAGAGATAGAGCTCCCGAGGCACTCTAGGTTCCGCATCGTTGGAGGAGACCTAGAGCTTAGGGCTAGAGCTCACCTCTTCGAAAGCCTCGAGCTTGCTGCTGGCGGCGGAGATGTTATCGTCGATATAGACATCGATGACGTTGGTGGAGAGCCGCGCATAGACATAGAGGTTACGGGTGGGGATCTCGTGCTTAGAATCAGGGTACCGCAATCGATATCGGTAGATGTCGGCGACGTGCGTGCTGTAGGCGGAGACTACGTACTGAACATACCTAAGGCTGAGGGCGCTACCAAGAGCATTAAGCTGTATCTAAAGATAGCTGGTGGAGACGCTAGAGTGGATGTAGTGCCGAAGTGAGGTTTATAGCCTTCGGCACCTAGCCTAGTGCCGGTGATGAGATACCCCGGGACCTCTACCTGAGCGGTGAAGAGGTGGTCCTTCGCTGAACCCTTAACCAGATTTCCACTCAAATCGTGCATGCTCTAGAGAGCTCTGCAGCTAGCGATGCTCTCGCTAGCTGGTGCAGAGATAGCTACTTAGGTAGGCGAGACAGCGATGGAATAGGGTCTAGGCTAGCGTTGCAGCGAGAGCAAGAGCTGCCTAGAGGCTCTAGGCGATGACGAGTCGAAGGTTTTGGAGAGCTGTTTTCGTAGCGGCTATCGCTTTCCTACTGTGGCTAGCTGCTGCATGCATATACGACGCAGTTCTACCCGTTGTTAGCAGCGCTGGTTGCCCTAAGAGTAAGGTTGTTGTGGTGGATGCTGAGGGGCTTGTGCGTAGCGTTAATGCTGCTGTGATCAAGGGCTTGAGCATCGCCCGGTTCCTAGCTCTTGGGAAGTGCGATGCACGCTACCTGATAATAGTTAGCCACGGGCTTAGGGTGGTGAGCTCCATATTCATCCCTAAGGATAGCTTCGCTCTAGAGACATCGGAGAGCGCTTCACCTCTATCTCCGCTGCTCTACCCCCTCTTCGTAATCACGGAGGGTGTTGTTGAGGGGCGGAGCTTTGGATCTTCATCGCTTAAGCTAGCTGTAACCGAGAGGATCGTGCCCTTCATGCAGCCGCTGCACGGTAAGGTACTCATCCTAGTTACGTGCCCCATGGGGAACGTGACTCGCTTTGCCAAGGCACTAATCTCTCGGGGCTCGATAATGGTGGCTTACCCGCGATTCGATGTCTTCGAGGGCAACGTTAGCTACGTTGTTTCTAGAATAGTATCTATAGTAGATAAGTGTAGGAGCCTCCGGTCGCTAGCTAGCGACTTAAGCTCGCTGGGCTTCAAGGTTGTCGAGAGGTGATGATTGGAGGTCGGATCTGATGCCGGTGATGATACGCGGCAAAAGCCGATGGTGATGCCCATGATAGTGGATCTGTGCGGTAACAAGGTGTGTATAGATGCTAGGGGTATCGCTCGCGAGGAGCTAATACGCACGTGCCTAGAGGCTCTTAGGAATGTGCTTTGCCGGTGCTGTAGAGATTCGTATCTAGAGCTAATCGTGTACAGCTCTAGATACGAGAAAATCTCGTTTATAATGCGAGAGGCCGAGGATCTAGGCATTGTTGCTGTAGGGGACTTCAAGACTCTTCACGAGGCGTGGCGAGGCTACCCAAGGATACACGTGTCTCAGGAGGATGTGGAGGATCTAGATGAAGCTACGGTAGAGGCTCTGGTAGCTCATGAAGCTGTTCATGCCTACCTGCATGGATCTCCCCTAAGCTACGTGATCTACGTACCTAGCTCAGTGCTCAACGCGTTTCCCGACCCAAGCGAAGCTTACGCTGTGGCCTACCTACTAGCGTCAGCGATCAAGGATATCGAGGTGCATAGAGCTATGGTGGGGCTAGGTCTATACGAGTACCTCGAGCGCTACGCGCTCTTCTGCGCTAAGCAGCTAGAGGATGCTGAGTGCACGAGAGGATCGCCCCTCACGCTGATAGCCAATGCAATCAAGCTCCTCACACCCTTCTACGTGCTCAGAAAGGACCCTCCTAAGTGCGGGTGGCTCCTTAGCACCGAGACCTTTAGAGAGCTCGCGAGATCAAGCCTCGACGACCTGCATAGGGTTCTGGAAACAATGCTACGCGAGCTCGGTGGTGATGAACCACCTATTAGCTGAGTAGTGATGAGTCCCGGGACTCACTGAGCATCGATTCTCCCTAGGGTCTCGGTTAGAATCTCTAACTAGCTCTACTAAACCTGCCGCATTTTATACTAGGAGAGCTAACTAGCTAGTGGCGAGCCGAGAATGCCTACACAGATACCTTCTATAGGCGAGAGGTTTCCAGAGATAACGGTTGCCACCACACACGGACCCATGAAGCTCCCGAACGACCTAAGAGGAAAGTGGTTCATCCTATTCAGTCACCCAGCAGACTTCACGCCAGTGTGCACGACAGAGTTCGTAGCGTTCGCAAAGAGGTACAGCGACTTTAAGAAGCTAGGAGTAGAGCTGATTGGGCTTAGCGTCGATAGCGTGTACAGCCACATCAAGTGGGTAGAGTGGATTAAGGAGAAGCTCGGCGTAGAGATACCCTTCCCAATAATAGCCGATCCCCGCGGCGAAGTAGCTTCTAAGCTTGGGCTACTACATGCCCAGTCCAGCACTCACACAGTGAGAGCCGTAATAGTCGTCGATCCTAGAGGCATCGTTAGAGCAGTGCTATTCTATCCGCAGGAGATCGGCAGGAACCTCGACGAGATACTCCGCCTAGTCAAAGCACTCCAAGCCTCAGATAAGCACGGTGTCGCGCTACCAGCTAACTGGCCTAAGAATGAGTTAGTAGGTGACAGAGCGATAGTGCCACCACCATCAACTGTCGAGGAAGCTCGTGAAAGAATTGGTAAGTACGAGTGCTTCGACTGGTGGTTCTGCCACAGAGAGATCCCCGAGGAGGATGTTAAGGACGCTAGGGAGTTCATGGAGAGGCTCTGCAAGTGACTCGAATCCCAGGCTTTTTACCTAGCTACCTCTAGGA
>JAADCV010000071.1 GCA_013154235.1 Thermoproteota archaeon
CTAGTAGTGGTTCTGCTATCTGGTCGCCTATCTTGATCCTCGGGTTTAGGCTCGCATACGGATCCTGGTAGATCATCTGCATGTATTTGCGGAGCGGTCTCAGCTCTTTCCTTGAGAGACGTGTTATGTCGCGTCCCTTGAATAGTATCTGTCCGCCGCTAGGTTCTTCGAGTCTAAGCACGAGTCTTCCCGTTGTTGTTTTTCCACATCCGCTCTCACCGATTAACGATAGGGTCTCTCCTTTCTTGATTGCGAAGCTTACCCCGTCTACTGCTCTCACGTATTGTTGTGCACGGCCTCTGAGAGTGTCTAGTAGTGTTCTTGTTACGGGGAAGTATTTCTTGAGGTCCTTGACGACGAGGATTTCTCCCGTCATGCACCGTCACCTCTTAAGTAATTCGCCTGCTTTGTGACATGCAATGCAGTGCTCGCCGACACAGTTGAGTACTGGTTCTTGTCTCCTGCATGTATCATCAGCTATCTTACATCTTGGGTGGAATCTGCATCCAGGCGGTGGGCTGCGGAGGTCTGGCGGGTAGCCGGGTATGCTCTCGATCTTCTTCGGCCCCCATAGATCGGGGACGCTTCTCAGTAATCCCTGTGTATAGGGATGTAACGTGTTCTCAACAATTTCTTCGACAGGGCCTTCCTCTACTAGTTTACCGGCATACATTACTGCTATCCGGTCGCTACGCTCCGCTGCTAGGGCTAGGTCGTGGGTGATGAAGAGAATGCTTGTTCCTTCCTCCTTGAAGCTCTCTAGTAGGTCCATTATAGTGTCCTGTACGATCACGTCTAGTGCCGTGGTGGGCTCGTCGGCTATTAGTAGTTTTGGCTTGAGGGCCACTGCTATGGCTATTGCTACGCGTTGTCTCTGGCCACCGCTCATCTGGTGCGGGTAAGCGTTTATCTTGTCTCTTGGTATGCCTACGCGCTCTAGTACTTCTCCGGCTTTTTCGAGTGCTTCTTTCTTCTTCATGCCTAGATGCGTTATGTAGACCTCAGCTATCTGGTCGCCTATCCTTCTGAGGGGGTCAAGGCTTGTCATGGGGTCTTGGAATACTACGCCTATTTCTCTCCCAAGGATTTTCCTGAACTCTTTTGGCTTCATGCTCAGCAGGTCTCTGCCGTTGAACAATATTTGTCCTCCGACGATCCTTCCCGGTGGGCTTATGAGGCGTACTATGCTGTACGCCATGGTGCTCTTACCGCATCCGCTTTCACCGACCACGCTGAGCCATTCGCCCGGCCTGATCGATAGTGATACGTGGTCTACTGCCCTCACAATCCCTGATAAAGTGTAGTACTTGACCACCAGATCCTTTATCTCAAGTAGATTTCCACTCATCATTCTCCACCCCTCATCATATGGATTGTGCCAGGCTAAGCCTCTCACTCAGCGCTTCTCCTATCAGGGCGAAGCCCATTGCTAGGAGCATTACGCTGAAGCCTGGGAAGAACACTAGCCACCACTGGCCGTTCAGGAAGAACGGCTGCCCGACCCTTAGATCGTATCCCCAGTCAGGCGTTGGCGGTGTTACTGATAGTCCCAGGAAGCTCAGCCCAGCCTCTGTTAGGATCGCGTCTGCGACGCTTAGGCTGAACACTACGAGTATTGTGTGTGCTAGGTTGGGGAGTATGTGTTTGAGCATTATCCTCTTGTCCGGTAATCCTAGGGCGTGGGCGGCGTCTATGAAGAGCTGGCTCTTCAGACTTAGTGTTTGGCCACGTATCATTCTAAAGTACGTCGGTATGTACACGAAGGCTATTGCTATAGCTGTGTTCATGGGGCTTGGCCCTAGTACTGCCGCTATGGCTATCGCCAGTATTAGTGCTGGGAAGCTGTACATGCTGTCCATGAACATGCTTAGGACACGATCTATCTTCCCTCCGCGGTAGCCGCTGATTAGTCCTAGTGGTATGCCTATGGCCATGCTGAGCAGTGTCGCGCTGAACACTACGTAGAGTACTATTCTGCTACCCCATACTATACGTGAGAATACGTCTTGCCCTATCCTGTTCGTCCCCATGAGGTGCTTGAGGCTTGGGGGTAGGAAGGGCTTGTCAACCATCTTGGTCGGGTCGTAGGGGCTTATCCATGGGGCGAAGACGGCCATGTATATGAATACTAGGACTATCCCTAGGCCTACTAGTAGGAGGCCTCTTCCCGGTAGACGGCTCGTTAATTGCTTGACTAGGGGTGATAGGAGGCTCTTGGGCTTGATCTTCTTATCCATTAATCTTCACCTCTCCTAGTACTTGATCCTCGGGTCTAGCAACGCGTAGATCACGTCGACGATGAGGCTTATCACTGCTACGAAGAAGGCGAAGAATATTATTGCTCCCTGTATCGAGTTATAGTCACGGTACTCGATCCTGTCGACGATGAATGTGCCCATGCCGGGCCAGCTGAACGTTGTCTCTGTGAGTATAGCGCCTCCCAGTAGGATGGCGAATTGGAGCCCCATTAGTGTTATTACTGGTATGAAGGCGTTTTTGAGGGCATACCATGTTATCTTGTAGCCTGGTATCCCGCGTGCCTTGTAGCTCCTTATGAAGTCCATGCTTAGAACATCCACCATGTTGTTTCTAACGAGCCTTGTATAGGCTCCGCTGAGCACTATTCCGAGTGTCAGGCTGGGTAGGATCAAGTGCTTGATACTGCTTATGAGTGCAGGGATATTGCCGGTTAGGATACTGTCTAGTACGTAAAGACCTGTTATTGTATGGAGGTTTATCCTTGGATCGATCCTGCCGCCTGTTGGGAGTACTCCGAGCACTACGCCGAAGACGTACTGGAGTATCATGCCGAACCATGGTATGAAGAGCGTGTAGGCTATGATGCTGTACAGCCTCATACCAGTATCGATCTTCCCTCCCTTCCTGAGAGCTGCTATCATACCTGTGACTAAGCCTATTATTACGCTGAAGCTGAAGCCCCATATGGCTAGCTCTAGGGTTGCCGGGAACCTCGTAGCTATATAGTTTATAACCGGGACACCCATTGGTGAGGCGAGTGTTACCCCGAAGTTTCCGTGGAGAACATTCCATAAGTAGTCGAAATACTGTACTATCAAGGGCTTATCCAGCCCTGCCAGGTGCTCGAGGTGTTTGAGCTGTTCTGGAGGAATGTTCCTTGTACCTACAACGGCGAGTATTGGGTTTCCGGGGAGGATGCGGAGAAGTATGAAGACTATAGTATAGAGTATCAGTATGGTTGGGATTATCATTAATGCTCTGACGACTATGTAGTATCCGAGGCCCTTCTTACCCATCTATTACACCCTAATATCTTATCCACACATACTACACCGTAAGCACAGATCATTGGGGGAGGAAAAAGACGGGATTATGTTTAAAAACATGGCTGGTGCAAGGGGCTACGCCTAGCCCTGGACCTTGTAGATAGTGTTGTACATGAGTATCATTGTCGGGCTCGGTATGATTCCCTCGACATTGCTCCTAGTCACTATGAATAGCTTGCCCTGGAACAGTGGCACATAGGGTACTTGCTCGGCTAGTATCTTCTGTACTTCCTCGTAGATCTTGGCGCGCTCCTGCTGGTCTACAATGGTCTGTGCTTTCTCGAGCAGCTTGTTCACTGTCTCGTTCGCGAAGCCTGTTCCGCTCCAACCGTTAGCGTTGCTGTCTAGGAATGGTGTTAGGTAGTCGTCGGGGTCTAGGTAGTCCGGATACCATCCTAGCAGGTAGGCCTGTAGCTGTCCCTTCCTTATGTATGATACATAGGTGCTCCACTCGGCGCTCTTGATCGTTACCTTGACTAGGCCTGTGGCTTCCCACTGCTGCGCTATTAGCTGGGCTATGTCTGCCTCGGTGTCTCCGTAGTGTGTCGGGGTGTACCATAGGGTTATTTCTAGCGGCTTATCCTTACTGTACCCGGCTTGTTCGAGTAGTTTCTTGGCTAGCTCGAGGTTCGCGTCGCCATAGATCTTGAAGGCGTCTATGTGGCTCCACAGCCCCTTGGGGACTAGGCTGTATAGGGGCTCGCCTGCTCCCAGCAGTACCGTGTCTATGATTTGCTGCCTGTTTATCGCTGCTGTCAATGCTTTCCTGACTAGTAGGTTGTTGGTTGGGGATACCTTGGTGTTGAAGCATATGTATCTGATGAAGCTACCTGGTACTTCTATTACCTTGTAGTTGCTCTGCTGCTTGAAGTACTGTATGTCGGTGGGCCTTAGAGTCCTCCAGGCTATATCGATCTCTCCGCTCTCAAGCGCTAGCCTCAGTGCCGAGGCGTCACGATAGAACTTGATTATTATCTTCTCAGTCTTAGGCTTGGGGCCGTAGTAGTACGGGTTAGCCTCCAAGACTAGTTCTACGTCGCGGACGAACTTTACTATCCTGTAGGGGCCAGCGCCACCCCATGTAGCGTCGCTGGCTATCTTGTCGAACGGGTACTTCGGGTTGACCGGGAAGTATGGCGGTGTCGCTACTAGTGCTAGGAAGAAGCTGGTAGGCTGTTTCAAGTAGAATACTACTGTCCTGTTGTCCTTAGCCACTACTTTCTCGACGAAGCTGGTGACAAGCCATGAAGGGTCTCCCTTGATCTTCATTACACGCTCTATACTCCTAACAACATCCTTAGCCGTCAATGGTGTTCCGTCGCTGAACTTCAGGCCAGGCCTCAGTACGAAAGTCCATACTTTCCCGTCATCGCTCACAGTCCAGTTCTCGGCTAGGCC
>JAADCV010000090.1 GCA_013154235.1 Thermoproteota archaeon
ATGCCTTTCATCCTTGTTATGTCTCTTGTCCCGCTGTTCTTGATGTAGACTCCGCTCGCCATGAAGAGCAGTGTTTTTCCGAAGCTATGGTTTATCATATGTAGGACTACTCCTGTCAATGCTATTGCCATTACTGCTTGTCCCACATTATGCATCGCGACTCCTATGCCCATGAATATTACTCCTAAGTGGTCGATCGTCGAGTAGGCTAGGATCCTCTTGATATCATTCTGTATGATCATTACCAGGCTACCGATCATAGCTGATACTGCTCCGAGCAGTAAGATTATGAAGAGTATGACATCGCGTAGGCTCCAACCACCTGTCGTGGCGACATCGATCAGTGAGCCTACACCAAATATGGTGTAGAGGAGCCTGATCGTAGCGTAAGCACCCATCTTAACCACTAGGCCCGATAATGCCGCTGATACAGGGGTTGGTGCTTCGGGGTGCGCGTCGGGTAGCCAGAAGTAGTTGGGGAATACGGCAGCTTTGAAGGTAAAGGCCCAGAGGGCTAACGCTATCGCTATCGCTGTCGCAACGATCGGGTTCCCATAACCGGTTCCGCTCATATGGGCGAAATAAGTTACTGCTACCGGTAGATACTTCGCTATCCATGGTAGCCTGGCCTTGACGGCTAGATCCGCCATGTTAACGGTGCCGTATGTGCCGTAGATGTAGACTATTGATAAGAAGAACATCGTGGTTGCCGTTGCTCCTATCAAGGCATACTTTATAGCTGCTTCTATCGCTTCTTTCTTATGCCTATAGAAACCTACTAGTCCATAAGCGCTTATTGCAAGCAGCTCAATCATTACGAATAGGTTGAAGATGTCGCCAGTATACACTATTCCTATCATTGCTGATTCGAGGAGCAGTAGTAGTGTATAGTACCATTCAACGCCTTCCTCGCCCCTCATATACCATATGCTGTAAAGCACTATCAACACCATGTCTATACCGATCAGCAGACCAAGCACCGCTCCAAGCCCATCAACCGTATAGACTATTCCCAGGGGCGCTATCCATCCGCCAAACAAGTATGATACCGGCTGTTTAACGCCGTAGACTACTAGCCAGAAGTTCTCCGCCGTATAGCATAGTGCTATGACGCTGAATACAAGTGCGTAGATGTGGTAGAACCACTCCTTTTTGATAAGGAGTGTGAGTAACGGTATTGCGAAGGCCGCGAAGGTGAGCATGAGAGGGACTATTCCGAGCGGTGTATAGATCATCATGTCACGACACCTCCTATTTCTCTAGTCGAATATCTTCTTGGCGTTCTCCTCGAACTCGAGACTGATCATTTTCCGCGCCTCTCCCGGATCACTTGTCTTTGCATCTATCCAGTGGACATAGAAGATCTTACGGTCCGGGTCAATATCTACCACAACTGTTCCAGGAGTATTGGTTATGCTGTTCGCTATGGTTGTCATAGCGTAATCCGTCTCGACATAGTATGGAACCCTAACTATAGCCGGGTTTAACGGCATCTTAGGGCTCAATGCTCTCTTGATAACGTCTGCATGGGCTTTGACTTCTGCGACGAAGAAATACCAGAACGTGTATTTCACCAGGTATGCTAGTCTCTTCGGGTCAAGGGCTTTGCCAGGGTCCTTGACCACTATCTCTCCGGCTAGTAGCCCGACGATTACGGCTACTATTACTCCGGTGATCAGGTCGTAGGGGCTTACACTGCCAGTATATATGATGTATATGATGAACGATAGTATCATTGCGGGGATAGCTGATCTGAGGTTCACCGTGTTCACCTCCTCGCCTTACGTACATCGACTGTTCCATGGAGCCTGTAGTACTGGATTATGATGAAAGCAATGAAGACAGTGACCGCTAATCCTATGACTATAGCTGTGAGTACGAGTGCTTGGGGAAGCGGGTCCACAGCATGTGAGACGTAGTAGTGTAGGGTCTGATTGTTAAAGGTGGAATTAGTATAGACAGGTGGTTTAGGCGTTCCTGTCTTAGGCCATCTATAGCCTACGAGTACTGCGAAAGCGTTAGCGGTATCGCTAAGTATTGTTATGGCGAGGAGCTTCTTGACCAGGCTTGGACGGGCAAATATACCGTATAGGGCGATGCCTAGGTTCACGTATAGGCTTATAACGACTACGTAAGCCGTCATCAGCGACAAGTTCATTTCTCGACCACCACCTTCCTCACGTCTTTCTCGTCCAGGCTAAGCAGTAGTAGGACGAGGGTGAACCCTGCCGTCACAGCTATGAATTCGAAGAAGTTGAATAGGAGGAGGCTACCGCCCAGTATCATTCCATCATATATCTTCGGGAATCCTAGCGGAGCGAATGGCTTCGGCTGGTTCTGGAAGATATAGGCGTTGACGCCCAGAGCTATCGCTGCTAGGAGGAGCGCTACAGCTGTGAACCCTATTCCGAGCAGGCCCAAGCTTCTCAAGAGGAGTATCCTTGACTTTGTGAGGCCTTTACGGATAATGGCTTTGCGGCCGAAAACCATAATGATAAGTACTGCCACGACGGTCGCAACGCTTCCCGCTTGGAATCCTCCACCAGGTGTTAGGTGTCCGTGGAGCGCTATGCTAGCCGCTACGGTCGGGATCAATACTATGCTTAGCCTTGTTATAGTTCTAGCTATCGGGCTCATACCAATGGTTTTGCCCTTACCAGTTATCTTGACCCCCCTATAGATCGCTATAGCGGCTATTATCGCGCCATAGAACACCGCTGTCTCGAAGAAAGTGTCTAGGCCACGGAAATCCCATACAATAGCCGTAACGCTCTCATAGCCGCTGCTACTCATGAATGGCTTCAACGGGTTCCACGTCAGCTCCAGGTAGCGCTGAGCAAGCACTCTAACGTTTACTGGGGGGAGCTGGCCTAGGCCTCCGAGGCTCGTGATATAGGCTAGGCTGAATATGAAGACTATTATCGATACCAGCACGAAGACCTCGCTGGCCTTCACGGCTAATCACCATCATACCTCTCAGTCTTCTTCGTGACGAAGAGCAGTACGGCTGGCGTTATGCCCACGGAGACAGGTATGTAGACCAGCACGATGTCGGGAGCCATTAAGACGTAGAATATTAGTGCATACATGGCGCTCTGTATAGCTGAGAACACTATCGCTTTAACCATGTCGCGTTCACGAATAGCTAGATAAGCTGCAACAACGCTCGCTACGCTCACAAGCATCAGGAAGGCCAGAGTGAATACCTCTATCACTTCTCCTCACCCCTCCTCCTATCTTCTTCTAGGTGATCGAAAGCAATGGGTTCACGGGGCGCTAGGCCCGCCTTATGGGCGGCCTGCGCGAGAACATGTGATCCGACAGGAGCTAGCAGAAGGATTAGTATACCGGCAACGATGCTTGCACCGGCAAGGAAGAACCTGTAGTTGCCGAGCCAGTCGGCGCCGAGAGCCATCAACGCTACTCCGACCAATGGTACTACTGCGCCGCCTATAGTGCCTACCGTGGCGGCGTGGAGCCGTGTGTAGAAGTTGGGGAATCTTATCATGCCTATGCTAGCGGCTAGGTCGCAGAAGACTCCTACCGCGACGAGGGCTTCACCTATATAGATGAGCAGGGCGTTGAGTATCACGGCTATTCACCCATTTCCTCTGCTGTGAAGTACTTGGATACGTAGATGTCGAGAGCATACACCCAGAGGGCGAGGACTATTGTGCAGGCGATCAGTATTGGTGACTGGTAGATTATCGCTAGCAATGCCAGGAAAGCAGCTATGTCGAAGCTGAGGGCATCAATGGCTAGCACTGTATCCGGTATTGTCGGGCCACGCACAGCTCTTATGATGTAGAGTGTGAAAGCAAATAGGTATATTGGGAATACGGCGAGTATAAACAGTGTTATCTCGTCATGGAGGCTTATCATTCCGCCATCAGCCCTCTACGAGTTTTATCTTGAGGTATTCAAGGCCCTCCTGTGGCCTGCCCAGGATCTGCTCGAAGATCTTTTTGTCGTAGAGATTTACTTCTCCCCTAAGCCTAAGCCTCTCTAGGGTCTCCTCGTCGAGGCCGAGTTCTTTTAGCTCCGCATCTGCAACATAGTAGCAGTGCCCTATCGATGATATGAAGTGTCTCGCCGAGAACTCTGGTTTCTCATCGCGATAAGTACATAGGTATACTTTGACCTTACTCAGCGATCTTCACCTCTCCATGTACTTTCTGCTCTACGAGTCCGAGAAGCACGGCTACACCATAGATTATTGCTTCGGGGCGTGCGGGGCATCCTGGGACATAGACTATCTTGTCGATCTCGATCCCGTTCTCCTCCAGTATCTTCTTGAGCTCTTCGACCCCACCTATGACGCTGTAGGTGTCATACCATATTCCTCCACCAACAGCGCATGCACCTATAGCGAGTACGTAGCGCGGCCTCGGCACAGCGCGTAATGCGTTCACGACCTTGGGCAGGGTCTTACGTGTTATTGGGCCTGTAAGCAGTACTAGGTCTGCGTGACGAGGCGATGCGACGAGCTTTATACCGAATCTCTCGACGTCGAAATAAGGTGTTAGAGCATCAAGTATCTCTATGTCGCAAGCATTACAGCTACCCGTGTTCAGATGAAACACCCATATGCTCTTCTTGAGCGGGTTAACCTTCAACATTCTCAGTCCTCGCACCCATCTTCATAGCTAGGGCGTTGATGAAGCGTTTCTTCCTACAATCAGGGCATAGGTG
>JAADCV010000063.1 GCA_013154235.1 Thermoproteota archaeon
TATTATCGTTGCGAAGGTGGGTAAGCGGTGGCAGGATGAGGATTGTCACGGTTAAGATGCCGGAGAGCTACATCGAGGCGATAGACGAGCTGGTTAGGATGGGGAGGTACAGCTCTAGGAGCGAGGTGATAAGGGCGGCAGTGAGGGAGCTCCTAAAGAAGGAGCTGTGGGGCAGCGACTCTGACCACGAGGTTCAGAGGAAGGTGGGTAAGTCGAGGATCGCGGTTAGGGATCTCGAGCTCGTCGAGTTCTAGAGGTTTTGCTTCTCGATCAAGCTCTTAGGGCTGCATCAAAAACAATTTTCTGGGCTGTGATGAGGGCTGGTATTGTCGATTCGATGAGAGGAGATACCAGGGCTGAGCCCTAGCTAGCTATTAGATCTAGAGCTCCCTAGGGAACGGGGGAAGAGGCGATGGCTAGCAGCGTGGAGGAGGGTAGCGAGCTTCTGATATACGTGGATAGAAGGAGGAAGTGGATCGTTAGGGTAGAGCGAGGAAAGGTGTTTGGCTCTGATAGAGGTACTGCGAGGCACGACGATATGATTGGGCGCGAGGTAGGCTCGTCGATAGAGCTGAGCGCTGGCTTCAAAGCCTACCTGCTGAGGCCGCTACTCATAGACTATCTAGAGCGGGGGTTCGCTAGGAGAACCCAGGTGCTCTACCCGAAGGACATGGGGTTGATACTCCTGCTCCTAGGTATTGGGCCAGGTAGCAGGGTTCTAGAGGCTGGGATAGGATCTGGCTTCATGACAGCTGTTCTAGCTAATGCAGTTAGGCCCAGCGGTAAGGTGTACGCCTACGAGGTTAGGGAGGAGTTCGCTGAGGTAGCTCTGAGGAACCTTAGGAGAGTAGGGCTGGATAGGTTCGTCGAGGTTAAGATTAGGGATGTTAAGCAGGGTGTAGAGGAGCGCGATCTGGATGCAGCTCTTCTAGACATGCCGGATCCGTGGGATGCGCTGGGGGCAGTTCACGAGGCTCTCAGGCCCTCAGCACCGATAGTGTTCTTCCTGCCGACGGCTAGCCAGGTCGATAAGCTTCTTTATAGGCTTCGCGAGTTCGGTGGGTTTATCGATGTGAGGGTCTTCGAGACCCTTCTCAGGGAGTATAGACCGGTTCCGGGAGCTCTTAGGCCCGAGACCGTTATGGTTGGGCACACGGGGTACATAGTCTTCGCTAGGAAGGTACTTAAGGAGGGGAGCTCGTAGGGATTGCGAGGGTAGGTAGCTGCATGTCGGGGGAGAGGCCTAGCAAGTTCGGTGAGAGCTTCTCGGAGTGGTTCTCGTGGATCATTAGGGAGGCTGAGATCTACGACTACGGCCGGTACCCCGTTAAGGGCATGGGGGTGTGGATGCCCTACGGCTTCCAGATAAGGAGGAGGGTTATCGAGATCATTCGTAGGCTCCTCGACGAGACAGGGCACGAGGAGATACTGCTGCCTTTGCTAATACCGGAGACGCTGTTCAAGAAGGAGAGCGAGCACGTGAGGGGGTTCGAGGCTGAGGTCTTCTGGGTTACGAGGGCTGGGCTAAACGAGCTGGATGTCAAGCTCGTGCTTAGACCCACGAGCGAGACAGCGCTTAGCTACATGGAGAGCATGTGGATAAAGGGCTACAGGCAGCTTCCCAAGAAGTACTATCAGATAGTTAGCATGTTTAGGTACGAGACCAAGATGACGAAGCCCATGATAAGGGTTAGAGAGGTCACGATGTTTAAGGAGGCTCACACAGCTCACGAGACGTTTAGCGATGCGGAGAGGCAGGTTATGGAGGCTGTGGATATATACAGGAGGTTCTTCGACGAGCTAGGCATCCCCTACCTAATATCGAAGAGGCCGCAGTGGGACAAGTTCGCTGGAGCTGTCTACACCATCGCCTTCGACACGCTCCTACCCGATGGAAGGGCTATGCAGATAGGCACAGTTCATCACCTAGGGCAGACCTTTTCGTCGGTATTCGAGGTTAGGATACAGAGAAGGGACGAGAGCCTAGACTTCGTTTGGCAGACTAGCTACGGTATCTCCGAGAGGGTGATAGCCTCGATAATAGCGTTTCACAGTGACGAGAGGGGGCTCATACTCATGCCCAAGATAGCGCCGATACAGGTTGTTGTGGTTCCGATACCCGGTAGGGATGAAGAGACGACGCGTAGAGTACGCGAGTTCGCGAGGGAGGTAGCTAAGATGGTCTCCGATGCTGGGTTCAGGGTTAGGGTCGATGATAGAGAGGACATGCGTCCTGTGGAGAAGTACTTCTACTGGGAGCTGAAGGGGGTTCCTATAAGGATAGAGGTTGGTCCTCGGGAGCTCGGAAGCGGCAAGGTCGTCGTATTTAGAAGGGATAAGCTCGAGAAGAGGCAGGTGGAGCTCGGTAACCTAGCTGAGTTCCTTCGAGAGCTAGCTAGAGACATTGAGAACACGCTGAGGGAGAGGGCGTGGAGCTGGTTTAGAGAGAGGATAAAGCTTGCTACTAGTCTCGAGGAGGCGCTCAAGCTAGCTAAGGAGGGGTGCATCGTAGAGATTCCGTGGTGCGGAGACGAGAGGTGCCTTCAGCGGGTTGTCGACGAGGCTGAGGGAATAGACGTGATAGGGATACCGCTGCCAACTATAGAGAGTAGGGAGCCTCCGAAGGATGGTTCTAGATGCGTGGTGTGCGGAGCCCAGGCAAGGTGGTGGGCTAGGATAGGGAGGAAGTGCTGAGCTTTCGCTAAGGCAAAAGCTTTTAGACTAGTAACTATAGCTATGGAAGGGGTGCGGCTCCGCATGCCTAAGAAGAGGGAGAACAGAGGTCGTAGGAAAGGGGATAAGGGCTCAGTTGCTAGAATACAGTGCGATAACTGTGGGGCGCTCATACCTGAGGACAAGGCGATCTGCGTAACAAAGTGGTACAGCCCGGTAGACCCTCAGCTAGCTAGAGAGCTGGAGAAGAAGGGAGCGATCATAGCTAGGTACCCTGTAACCAAGTGCTACTGCATAAACTGCGCGATATTCTACGGGATAATCAAGGTTAGGCCTGAGGCAGAGAGGAAGAAGAGGGTTCCGCTCCAGTCTCTCAAGTAGCCTAGTTTTCACTCAACGATACTCCTCCACACGTGCGTGAATCGCTGGACTATGGTTACTACGTTTAGCGCTATTGCTGCATAGATAACTAGGCTGGGTACTGATAACGCTCCTCCCCCTAGAGCGAGGAGCAGTATCGATACAGCTAGGATCACTATGATCCTCTCCCCGCGCTCGAACAAGCCCACGCCCTCCATCTTAACGCCTCTCAGCTCGCCTAGCGCTCGGAGGTAGCTTATTAGGTAGGAGGTTGCTACGAAGATCGCGATCGCGATCATTGGAATGCCCATTATTCCGAGGGATACGCTGTACATAAGCTCCTCAATTCTATCGCTGAAGGAGTCGAGGAAAGCCCCCTTCTTGGAGACGCGGCCAGTTAACCTAGCTACAGCCCCGTCCACAGCATCCATATACGCTGAGAACGCTATCACGGCTGGGACGAGCAGCGGAAGGAATAGGGCTGCTGCTGGGCTAGCGAATGAAGCTACGAGTCCAGCTAAAGTGATTGCGTTAGGGCTGATCCTGCCCTTCGCAACGAGCCTAGCGATGGGGATCACGAAGGCTGCTAGCTTTCTCCGGAGCCTCGTTAGCAAGGCTCGCCTCCGAGCAGCGATCATCGCCTTAAAGATAAAAAGGTTGAGTAGGGGCGTAAGCACTGGGATGAAGAGGAATCCGGGATCTGAGAACCTCAGCGTGATGAGAGGTCTGTATTCATTGACCGTGGGGTGGTGGGTATAGAGGCGAGGCCTATCTACATAGCGATAATGGATCCCCGCACCATGATCAGGGTTTCGCGGGCTCTGAGAGAGCTAGACGCGGAGCCCAAGGGGATATACCGAGAGGGCTCTAGGATATACGGTGTTGCGCTAGCGGATAGGGAGGGTCTTAGGTACCTAGAGAGGGCTCGAGTGAAGGTTGTTGGAACGCTTATTCGCGTCTCGCCTAGCGAGGACCCGATGTGTATCGCTCTAAGGGCTATAGTCGCATCACTAGGTGTTTCGGATCCCAGCCCGCTGATAGTGGGGATAGATCTTGGGGACAACATAGGGGTAGCTCTCATAGCGGGGCGAGCTGTTGTCTTCGCTAAGAGTGTTAGGAACCACTATAGGGCTCTGGACCTAGTATGCTCTTCGCTACGATGCGTTGAGTCTCAGCGCAAGATTGTTCGCGTCGGCATACCGAGGAAGGAGTGCCCAGAGTACGAAAAGCTCGTGGAGTCCCTAGCTCGAGCACTAGACGAGGATGTTGAGCTAGAGCTCGTTCCAGAGGCTAGGAGCTCCAAGCTCAGGAGCTACATAGGGGGACTAGGCAAGCTGTCTAAGGATGCTCGTGCAGCCATTAATATAGCTCTAGCTAGGCTCGAAGCCTAGGGGCTAGAGCGTGCTTCCCTTCCGCGGAGCTAGGGTAGCTATGGATCCTGGGCAGCTCCTTCGAGTTATGGGCCCAGCGAGCATCGTTGTCGAAACCGGTAGGATTCGAGTGCTTGGAGCGGAGTTCGGCCCTGGATCCTCTATTCTCGTACATAGGTACCGCAGCTACGTGGTGAAGGCTCTCGAGAGAGCGGTGCTCAGCGTGAGGCTAGGTGAGGGCGGAGCAATCGAGAAGCCGAATCCTGGGGAGGAGGTTGTGGATGCTTGGGAGAGGATTGCTGAGGAGATAGCTAGCAACGGGAGATTCGTGGCTATGGTTACGGGCCCAGTGGATAGCGGAAAGACGTCGCTAGCAACGATGATAGCTAACGTGGCTCTGGGCAAGGGTCTTCGAGTAGCTGTGGTCGATATAGATGTTGGGCAAGGGGATCTCTCGCCCCCGGGATTCATCGCGTTGAAGTACCTCGAGAAGCCGGTGACGTGGCTGAGGCTAGAGAAGGGGGACTCGCTGAGGTTCGTCGGAGGGATAACGCCTGTTCACAACCCTTACTACACGAGACTGATGGTTGGAGCTGTGGATCTCGTTAATGAGGCTAGGGAGCGGGGGTGCCAAGCCATAGTTGTTAACACGGGTGGATGGGTAACGGGGATCAATGCTGTCGAGATGAAGATAGAGCTCGCCTACGCGATTAGAGCTAGCCATGTCGTGGTTCTCGACGAGGTGCTCTGCAAGAGGATAGGGTCGGCTATAGGGAGCAGCATCAAGGTGATCTGCGCTCCTAGACCAAAGGTTGTTCGGGAGAGGAATAGAGCTGATAGGAGGGAGCTTCGTAGGCACCAATACATGAGGTTCTTCCAGAGCGCTAAGAGGATATGTGTGGATCTCTCGAGCGTTGTCGTGATAGGGAGCTGCGCCCTAAGCGGAAGAAAGCTCTGTGCGGAGGAGCTGCCTAGCGAGGTCGCTCACGTACTCTCCCGTGTGCACGCATCTCTCTACGAGCACGACGATATTCTCGTGCTCTGGAGCAGAAGGGACGTCCCTAGCGATGCAATCTCCAAGCTCCGGGCTGCGATGGGTAGAGAGGTCTTTGTGGTGACTCCCGCTAGCGCAAAGGGGCTTCTGTGCGCTGTCCTAGACGAGAACCTGAGGGTTGCGAGCCCCGGAATAATAGACTCCATAGATCTCGATAGCGGGGAGCTATGTATATACACTGAGCATAGCGGAAGGGTGGGAGGCGTTATCATTGGGAGAATTAAGCTAGGCGAGAACTGGGACGAGGTAGCGAGGTTGCCGAGATGCCCGCTCTAACGCTCTCTAAATTCATCGAGTCGCTACCTAGAAGCGATGTTATCGAGCTTGGCGCTGAGCTGAGCCCTGTTCTCGAGCCTACGGAAGCGGTTCTGGATCTCGAGGAGAAGGGGAAGGTGGTTAGGTTCCGCCTAAGGGGTTGGGTGAGGGACTGTGTAGCTGGCGTCCTAGGTTCTAGAGGTAGGGTTCTGAAGGTGCTAGGGGCGGAGAGCGATGTTGATGCGTACAGAGCGCTTCTAAACGCGTGCTCGAGTCCCTCTAAGCCTGTTGAGAAGAGCTTCGGCAACTTCTTCGAGGCGTGGAGAGGGGGGTTGGAGAGGCTGCCGTTCATAAAGTTCTTTCCTAGGGACGGTGGTAGGTACCTAACATCGTCTATAGTCGTCGCGTGCCTAGATGAGGTATGCAACGCGTCTATACATCGAGTGATGCTCGTAGATAGCAGTACGCTAGTCATGAGGGTGGTTCCGAGGCATCTCCACTTCATGCATCTAAGAGCTCTTGAGAGAGGAGAGGAGCTTCCGATAGCCATAGTAGTTGGTGCGCCACCCCAAGCGCTCATCGCCTCAGCGTCGTCGCCTCCCTACGGAGTCTTCGAGCTCGAGGTGGCTAACACTATAAGCGAGCTCGAGGTCTGCAGAACACCCATACACAACCTGCCCGTGCCGTGCAGCGCCTCCTTCGTAATCGAGGCTAGGCTAGGTAGCGAGAGGCATCCGGAGGGGCCTTTCGTAGACCTCCTGAAGCTCTACGACAAGGTTAGGGATGAGCCGGTCGCTAAGGTAGATGCGATATATCTAGGGGTGGAGCCAAGCAGCGTGGTAATTCCTTCGGGAGCTGAGCACAGACTACTTCAGAGCTTCTATAGAGAGGCTCTCGTTTGGGACGCGGTTAGGAAGGTCGTCCCTAGGGTATGCGGTGTTAGGCTTGGGGGAGGCTCGTGGCTCTCGGTCTACGTGGCTGTGGATAAGCAGCACGATGGAGACTCGAAGAACGCTCTAGCTGCAGCTATGGCGGCTCACCCAAGCGCTAAGATAGTAGTTGTTCTAGACTGCGACGTTGATCTAGATGATCCTAGGGACGTCGAGTGGGCTATAGCGACTAGGCTACGGGCTTCACAGGGTGTTGTTGTGGTTAAGAGGGCTAGGTGCTCAACGCTGGATCCGAGCACCGAGGATGGTCTGTGCGACAAGCTTGGGATAGACGCTACCGTAGGGGTTAGGGAAAGGGAGAGGTTCCGCAAGGCGAGGCCGTGAGCCATGTACCTAACGAGATGGGAGGAGCGTGCTCTAGCGGGAGAGTTTGGAGAGGCTCTTAGGCTAGCGATGGAGATAGTTGTTAGGGTTGGCGAGTTCTGCGGAGCGCAGAAGCTGATCCCGGTTAGTCACGCTCACGTGTCCGGAGTATCGATATTCAACATAGGTGAGTACGGTCTAGAGTTCCTAGAGGATCTAGCTAGGAGGGGGGCTAGGGTATCTATCTACACAACAGCTAACCCAGCCTCCATAGCCCTATCCAGCGTCGGCGCTACTCTCTACGATAAGCGCGTCGTAGATGCTCAGAGGAGAGTTGTAGAGGCTCTGATTAGAATGGGTGTGGAGCCTAGGAGCTTCACCTGCGCTCCGCATCTACTTAGAGAGCCTAGCCCTAGAGAGCACCTAGCTTGGGCTGAGTCGAGCGCTGTGATCCTAGCTAACTCGGTGTTTGGAGCTAGAACCAATAGAGAGGGTGGGCTCCTCGCTCTAGCAGCTGCTATAGCTGGGAGAACCTACGAGGCTGGAATGCACCTAGACGAGAATCGGGTTCCCACGGAGATCATCGATGCGAGAAGCATAGCTCTGGAGAGCGTGCTCGAGGCGTCTCTCCTAGGGCTAGCCATAGGCTCGGTGACAGGCGGAGTACCTTTCGTAGAGCTGAGCAAGCCTCTCCGCTTCGAGCACCCATGGAGTAGGCTGCTGCTGAGAAACCTCCTAGCATCTATAGCCACGACCTCTAGCTCGCCTCTAGCAATCGTGGATGGCGTGTATCCTGAGCGCGTTGAGCTATGCAGTGCTA
The DNA here is from genome assembly GCA_013154235.1 of Thermoproteota archaeon. Taxonomy (GTDB): domain Archaea; phylum Thermoproteota; class Thermoprotei_A; order Sulfolobales; family Ignisphaeraceae; genus JAADCV01. The sequence goes on from JAADCV010000063.1 coordinate 7,786, forward strand.
GGGAGAGGATTAGTATCGATGTAAGTGAGCTGAGCAGGTTCCTAGAGGGCGAGTGCAGGTCGAGCGTAGCGCTCATAGGCTGTCCGCATATGGACTGCGAGGAGCTCCTAGAGCTTTGCAGGAGGATATCGAGATCGCGGTACTCACGAGGGATCCAGCGCGTGCTCGCGACGATTCCCCAGAACCTAGCTAGCGAGTGCATCGACAGAGCTAGGAGCATTCTTAGTGCTAGAGGGATAGAGCTGGTGGTAGCCCCATCTACGTGCGCGGTGGTCTCTAGGCTAGAGCCTCTATCCCCAGAGATACTCACGCCTCACGGGAAGGCTCTCCACTACATACCTAAGCTAGCTGGGGTGAGGGCATGTCCAATGCGTGTGTAGAGCTGAAAGCAAAGGTTTGGAGCCCAGGGAACAAGGTTGTGGAGGGCGCCCCGCTAGTTGTTGAGGAATCGATATCGTTTCTAGGGGATGTCGATCCAGAGAGAGGGGTGATTAGGTCCATTGGCGCAGAGCTCCGGGGAAGGATACTCGTGGCTAGAGGGTTTAGGGGTAGCACAGTCGGTAGCTACATACTCTACGCCATGAGCAAGAGGGGGGTTGCGCCAAAAGCCATAGTGTTTAGGGAGCTCGATCCCGTGGTTGTAGCTGGCTGCGTAGCTAGCTCCATCCCAATGGCTTGGTGCCCATCCCTAGACCTATCGATAGCTAAGAATGCTACGCTAGCTGCTGTAGACCCTAGGAACTCGGTGGTTAGGCTATGCTCATAGCTATCGAGGGTATCGACGGTGCGGGAAAGACTAGTGTTGCGAGAGCCCTCGTGCGCAAGCTTAGGGAGAGAGGCCTCGAAGCTATCTACACACGCGAGCCACTAGCAACACCCTTCATCAATGGGTTAGAGAGGTTCAGCAGCATTGCTAGAGAAGCGCCAGAGCTAGCGGCATTCGCTATGTGCGCCGATAGGGTTGTGCACGTGAAGAGGGTTATCGAGCCGATGCTGAGGAGGGGCATCGTGGTTGTTACCGATAGGTACTTCTACTCGACGATAGCGTACCAAGGGGCTATGGGGCTCGAAATCGATTGGCTTAGGGAGCTGTGCAGGGTCTTTCCGAAGCCGGATCTAGCTATATACCTGCGGATCAGCGTTGACGAAGCTCTTAGGAGGATCGGTGCGAGGGGCTGCGGGAGGCTCTCGAGCCTATTCGAGAAGAGGTCGTTTCTAGAGAGAGTCTCGAGAATATTCGATGAGCTAGCTAATAGCGGAGAGCTGGTAGTTGTAGATGCTTCGAAGCCCCTGGAAAAGGTTGTTAGCGAGTGCCTATCTCTTACCCTCTCTACCGCGAGGAAGCCTAGACTGCCTTGATACCTGCAGCAGCTGCTTGATTCTCTCGATCCTCTCGATAGCGTCTAGGACGTATATGGTCTCGCGCAGCAGCTCCTCCGAACCCTTGCCCTCCACATCCCTTATCCTCGAGGAGACGCGCTTAACCAGAGCCTTCTCTAGCTCCGTGAGCACACTCATCACCGTAGCCTCAGCAACCTCCTCCTCGCTCCCAGCAACAACAACCCTTCCATGGACAGGGCACACGACCTCGCCACTCCTCAACCTAAATAGCGGCGAGCCGCAGAGGGGGCAGTGCTCGCCAAGCATCGTTGCGCCTCCCCGCAGCAGCTCAGTCATCCTCTTGATCGCTAGAGCTCTCTCCTCCTCGCTAACCATAGGGCGCACCCTAGGGGATAGGGGTCGCAAGCCTAAAATCGATATATCCCGAGGGCATCGATGCTCGTGCGGCTGGGTGGCGTGAGGCTTAGGGCTGTAGCCATCGGGCTAGCGGTAGGGCTGTTCATGGGGTTCGTCGACAGCTATAGCTACGCTGTGTCCGGCTTCACGACCTCGGAGATCTCGGTCGTTTTCATCCCCGTTATCGTCCTCGCTCTAGCTACTGCCCTCCGCGCCTCCCTAACCCGGGAGGAGCTGGTCGCTGCCTCAGCGCTAGCGATCGGGATAGACATAACGACCACGCTGACCTCGGGAATGTACGTGACGTACGGCTTCCTGAAGCTGGTTGCCTCGAAGCTCAGCGTCTTCGGGATAAGCGTGTCGGTGCCACCCAAGCTCTTCTCCTACCCCCACCCCCTAGACCTGGAGTCGATGCCGATATACGTATCCCTAGCCCTGGTCTCAGCAGCTGGTGTGCTGATAGCCTACGCCTTTAGGATGCACTTCCTGGAGAAGGAGAGGCTTCTCTACCCGCTGGGTACAGCAGCCGCGATGCTTCTACGCGTAGCCAAGCGGGTTAGGGTGGAGCACGCGGTAGCGATACTCGTGGGTTTCGGGGCTCAGCTAGCTTACCTAGCTCTGGGAGGGGCTATGCTCGACTTGACGCCGGTGACGTCCTCGATCCTGCCGGGCGCGATACTAGCGCTCTCGGTGAACCCCATAGTTGTTGCGGTCCTGCTCCTCGTGCCAGCTGGGAGTCTGCGCAGCATATCGCTGGGCTCGGTGTCAACTTACCTAGCTCTGCTACCGATAGCAGTCGTTCTCGGAGGGGTAGCGGTTATCCCGACACCTAGCTACGATAGCTCTCTCCTAGCGTACTCTAACCTCGTCTCGTCCATACTCGTTGGCGCGGTAGCGGTGCTGTCAGCTACCTACCTAGCTAGGTACAGGAAGGCGATAGTGCAGAGCGTTAAGCTCCTTCTATCTATGGGTGTGGAGAGGAGGGCCATGGCGCTAGGCCTAGCCCTCGTAGCGATGATAACGCTCCCCGCCCTCGCCCTCGCCGGACGCGTGGAGCTAGCTAGGCTCGCCCCCATCATAGCGATAGTAGTTGCTACACACATCGTGCTAACTCTAGTCAACCTGCGAGTCGTTGGGGAGGCTGGTATGGGATCCCAGGCGGTCCTGCCGATAGTGACGCTAGAGCTCTTCGCCTCCGGGTGCCGCGGGGCCGGGATCTACGCTGCTCTAGACCCCTACACCGGGATACCGATGCCGCAGGTGGTAGCGGGGACGGCTATGAACGCGATCCGGTTCGGGCTGATGAGCGGGGTCAGGTCGTCCCTAGTGGCGGCCCTCATGTGCGCGGGGATAGCCGTGGGGAGCTTCGCCACGTACATCTTCGGCAACCTGCTAGTAGCGTCGCTTGGCCTCAACTCGCCCAAGATGCCTCTATACAGGTGGCTGCCCACGGTCGTGTGGATGTCGACTATATACAGCGGGTCGCCGCAGGCGGTGAGCTTGGCAGCGGTGGCTATAGGGGTGGCGTCGGCGGCGATCATGGTGCTGATCAGCTCCAGAACCTCGTGGCAGGCCCTCCCGTTCGTGGTCGGCATGACTCTCCCGCCGGACATAGGGCTGCTGGCGCTAGCGGCGTACGCGGTAAAGAGGGCGGTGATGAAGCTGGGGGTGGAGGCGCACGAGAGGCTCCTCTCGCTATCGTCCCTCGCGCTCGTTGGCTGCGGAGCAGCGATAGCTGTGTACGCGGCGCTGTCGGTGGTGTAGCGTGATCGAGTGGATCGCGCTGGCTGCGTCGCTGGCAGCGGTGTGCGCCGGAGTGATCATCTTGCTGCGAGGGCAGTCGCTGGAGCTGGAGTCCGGACCGTCGCTGGAGTACGAACTCAGGTCGGCTAGCCTCAGGCTCGTGTCGCTGGTGGTGAGGGAGCTGGTGAGGTGCTCAGCGATGTACGTGGCTATAGCTGCGCTGCTCCTCGCCTCCATGATGGCTGCGGTCACGGCGTCGACGGCGGTCGTTCAGCAGCAGCTGCACTTCGAGTCTCCGGGGGTAGCGGGAGTAGCTATATGCAGCTCGCTAAGCCCGTGCCTAGACCCAGCCCGCTACTGGAGAGGAGCTGACGTAGCTGTGGTGCAGGTTGTTAAGTGGGTGGATATCGGCAGCGGTGTAAAGGTCATGCCTATACTAGCTAGGTGCCTCTCTCGGTGCGCTAGCTCATCGATCGACTGGTGCGAGCCTCTGTGCACCGCGTCTAGCGGGGTTCTCGTTCTCAGCAGCGGGCTTCAGAGGGCTGCTAGGGCTGTGAAGCCGAGGGTACTGGGCGCCTCTAGCGTCGTGTTCGAGAACCTCACGCCGTTGGTGAGGACGATGGTGGCGCCCTCCACCCCGCTCTCCCCGAGCCTCGGGGTCGTGGGGGGAGTGACGGTCTTCGTGAGGAGCCCTAGCTCTATAGCCGTGGCGCCGCTGACTAGAAGCGCTCTAGGCGAGCTGTGTAGAGGTGGGTGCAGCGCTAGGTGCATTCTCATCTCCTTCGGGAGCTATCCCCCAAGATCCCTAGCTAGCGAGTGCGTTCTCGTAAGGTACCGCGATAGCGTCGCTATCGTGACCAGCGGCTTCAGAGCACCTACACCTAGGAGCATCGCGTCGCTAGCTCTAGCCATAATCCTCGCAGTCGTCATAGCCTCCAGCGCGTGCGGCGGCATAGCTGAGAAGATGAGGAGGTTCTGCTCAGCTCTAGTGATCCAAGGGGTATCGATAGACACTATTACGGTAGCTACCTCCATGGGAAGCCTATCGCTATCGCTACTAGCCCTACCGCTCTCGTTCGCAGCACCCTACGCTATTCTTAGGAGCAGCGTTAGCGCTGGGGTCTCGGTTGTTACCTACCTAGCCTCGTCCCTAGCCCTATCATACATACTGTCCAAGAGGGTTAGCAGATCGTTTAGGGTTCAGCGAGGCGTAGCTACCTCGATAGCCCTGGAGGTAGCTGCTAGGAGGAGCCTCAGCGATATAGCTAGATGCATCAAGAGGAGCCTCGAGACAGACGATAACTTCGCGCTCAGCGAGATCGAGGTGCTGCCCCTCAACGGGAGAATGGTTCTACGTCTAGAGCTCGTCTACCGGAAGGCGATGGCTATACTGGTCTCAGTAGAGGTAGAGATGGAGGTTATCGATGGGAGGCTCAGGATACTCTACGCGTACAGCGACGTGTGGAGCTTCGAGGAGGTTGGCGAGGTAACTAAGACCGTCTCCAGCCTAGCGATTTCGAGAGCTGTGGGAACCCTCTGGCTATGCTCCGAGAGCTAGGGATAGCACAGCTAGAGCAACCGATATAGCTAAGCCTAAACCACCGAGGGCTGCAACCGTCAGCATAGCCTTTCTAACAGCGATAACCATCGCAACCGCGTCGCGAACCCCGCTAACCCGAGCCCCAGAGCCACCTGCAAATGCTCGAAGCTCGCGAACCGTAGAGAAGCACTTCACCCTCTCATCGCTAACTCTGCCAAGACTAACGAAAACCCTAAGCTCGTCACCTCCCTGAACAACGCATAGCTTTAGAGGGAGCTTCCTAGCTAGTATGAGCGAAACGAATATGCATCCCGCGAATAGCGAGGCTGCGGCAGCGCTTAGAGGCAGGATCACTTGATTCAAGACGCACCTCCGGTACCTCGGATAGAGCTAGGGAATTAAATTCCACAGCCTTCTGCACATAGATAGGTGCCCAGCTTGGCTCTAGAGGTGGATAGAGTTGCTGAGCTCATGTTCAGGGCGGGGATGATTAGAGTTGGTAGGTTTAGGCTGACATCGGGCATCGAGAGCCCGTACTACATAGACCTGAGGAAGCTCTACAGCTACCCTAGCCTAGCTAGGGAGATCGCGGAGACGATGATTGCTAGGATCAACGTTTACAGGTTCGAGGCTCTGGTAGGGATCGCCACGGCTGGGATAGCTCTAGCTAGCTACGTAGCTGCCCTAAGCGGGCTGCCCATGGGGTACGTGAGGAGCGAGCGTAAGGAGCACGGAACGATGTCTGTCGTGGAGGGCGCTGTAGAGGGTCTCCGCGTACTCATACTCGACGACGTCGCTACGACAGGTGGATCTATAGAGAGAGCGTACAGAGCCCTTAGAGAGGCTGGGGCTAAGCCTGTTGCGGCAGCCGTGGTCGTAGATAGGTGCCAGGGTGCTCGTGAGAGGTTGGAGTCCCTCGGGCTGGAGTTCGCGAGCCTCTTCACGGCTAGGCAGCTCATCGAGTCGCTGCGGAGGAAGGGGCTGATAAGCGAGGGCGACTACGAGAGGGTTGTGCGCTACATCGAGAGCTTCAAGAAGTCATGACCGTATTTTACACCCCTTCGAGTCAAATCTACGCGCGGATGATACTGCATGAAGTTTAGCGGTAAGGCTGTGTTCGAGCTGAGCAAGGAGCTTCCTCCCGAAGCCCGGGGCCTTATCGAGAGCGTGGTGGAGTACCTAAATAGGGATTACCTCAAGAGGGGTTGCGGCAAGGATCCTAGTCAGGGGGCTGAGGTCGTTGAGTGGGGTTTTAGCGGTAGGGAGCTGTGGATGGTGTTTAGGTGCGGCAAGAGGGTTAGGATAGACGACGCTGTTCTACGAACTAGAAAGGTTCTCAGCGAGAAGCTTGGGCGAGAGCTTCGGGTAGGTGTAAGGGGCGTTAGGCTTGTCGATTGCTCAATAGAGCTAGATACGGAGATCCGGGTTAGCCTAAGGCTGCCATTCGTGAAGAGCGTGGAGAGAGTAGATGGGAAAACGGTGATCAGGCTCGGGGGTCTGGAGCTAGGGGACTTGAAGAAGCCGGTGTTCGTAAGGCTCCTGAGGCTCATCGAGGAGAAGGAGGCTAGAGCTAAGTGGGGTGGAAAGGCTGAGCACTGGCAGCTCCTAAAGGAGAGCGGTAGGAAGAAGCTTACTCCGCCGCCCGAGGACCCGAATAGGATTCTCGAGGAGGCTGGGTGGATAAGGAGGCTATCCATAGGGCAGTACCTCTACACGCCCCCCTTCACAAGGATACTCAACGCGTTGAGGAGAGCGTTCATAGAGGAGGTGGTTAAGCCCCTCGGATTCGTAGAGGCTGTCTTCCCAAAGATGTACCCGCTTAGAGTAGGCCTCAAGACGGGGCACTTAAAGGGAGTGATAAACTCTATGCTCTTCGCATCACTGCCCAAGAGCTACAACATCGAGGAGTTCGAGGAGCTGATAGACTACATGTACGTAATGGACGACCTGCCCCCTGAGGAGCTCCAGAAGTACCTTAGACCACCTAGCTACTTCCTCTGCTTCGCCCAGTGCGAACCCTTCTACTGGTTCTTCGAGAACGAGGTTCTAGACGACGATTCCCTCCCCATAAAGTGGTACGACGCTAGCGGCCCATCATTTAGGTGGGAGGCAGGCGGGCTCCACGGAGTCGAGAGGGTGATCGAGTTCCACAGAATCGAGGTGGTTTGGCTAGGCAAGCCCCAGCAGGTTATAGAGATTAGGAACCAGCTCCTACAGAGGTACGAGCATCTAATGGATAGGGTTCTGGACATGGAGTGGAGATGGGCTTGGGTAACCCCGTGGTTCTACGAGCAGAGCGGGGTTGCGGAGGAGAAGCTAGAGCTAGATATCGATAGGCCTGGAACCATAGACTTCGAGGCGTACCTACCACACAGGGGACCTAGAGAGGATAGAAAGAGCTGGCTAGAGATAGGCAACATCTCGATACACGGAACAAAGTTCACTGAGCCCTTTAGGATCAGGCACAACAAGGGGGAAACCCTATGGACAGGCTGCTCCGGGTTTGGCTCTGAGAGATGGGCTATAGCCTTCATAGCCCAGCACGGCTTCGATCCAAAGAACTGGCCAGAGCAGTTCCTCAAGTACTTCGAGGAGGAGCCCATGCCTAAGAGCGTCAGGGGAGTTACGTATCCAAAGACGCAGCGCGGTAAGGAGCTACTGCAGTGGCTAGAGAAGCTCTTCGCTAGAGGGAGCTAGACCCTTTTTACCTAGCCTATAAGCCCTAGTAGCGCCTTTCTCTAGAGGTGCTCGCGTTGAGCGCTAAGGACGAGAGCATCGTTAGGGGTACGGTGATCGGAGGTGTTAGGAAGTGGTTTGATAGAGACGAGGTTGCGCTGAAGATTGTTAGCGCTAGCGTTAGGCATGGAAGGGCCTCGGTGTCGATAGTATACTTCGGTAAGGCTACGAAGGCTGAGGTTGCTGCTGCAGCTGCTCACGCGATAGCTAGCTCTATCCCTAGGAGCTACCGGCTTAGAAAGCTCAGCTACGTAAGGATAAGTGTCTCTAAACCAGGATCGAGAAAAGCCTCGAGGTTCCTTCTAAACCTAAGGATACCGAGATCTAGCTACGTAGCTCTAGCCAGCTTGGTGAGGTGCCTCAGAAAGCTAGGTGCCTCAACTAGAAAATGGGTTGTTAGGAACCCGAGCGGCGTAGCTAGACTGCATGTGGTTGCCACGTATGGGCTTCCGGAGCTCGATAGGGCTAGCATCGAGAGATGCTTGGATGGTGCGCTAAGAAGCATTAGTCCTAGTAGGAGGGTGTGTATCGAGCTAGAGATTAGGACTAGGGTAGCTAGCTACACCTTCGAGAGGTGCTCCGATATCCCTAGTGCCTAGCCCTCCGCCCTACCCTCGGTTAGGAACCCTGCCCTCAACCTTATTCTAACTCTGCCGGGAAACACGTTCTTTACTATCCTCACGCACTCCGTGGCTAGCCTTGTTAGCATCGATGATGATAGCGCTATGTCTTTCCTCCTAGCTCTAACGCTGTAGAGAGCCTCAACGAACTTCGTATCCGGGTCTATCTTCACCCTGCTCGGGTGAGGAACTATGCTGTGGCTAAACAGTATCTGTGTTACGACTCCATGTATGAATGTCGAGACCTTGTCGACGGGAGTTATGTAGTGGAACCTAGACGAGCCCTGGTGAGGGGTCTCGACCTCTACAATAACGTCGTATTCCTCTATGGATGCTCCTAGAATCGTGTACACCTTGCTCATCGCAACCCACGACACGACCTCTGGCGTTACCTCTGGTGGAGGTATGTTCGATACCTTGACGTAGATATCTATGGTATCCCCACCGCTTATCTTCGCGCTAGCTCTAGACACGCGCACGCCAAGAGGATCGAGAGCTCGAGGGATCTCCGTTTCGAGTAGGGAGAGGCTTCCTCTCAGCCTCTCAGCTCCTCTAGCCTCCTCAGCGACAGCCCCTGCGGAAGCTGCTACAGCTTCAGCGCTGGCTGCCGGCGGGGCTAGCTCTCTCTCCATAGCTCTAGGGGGCTCAGCAGCTGGCGTAGGCGGAGAGGGTGGCGTTGGTGCTGGTGCAGGGGGCTGGGGAGCGGGTGCGGGAGCTGGTGGAGACGCTGCCTTGGGCACCGCCGAGAGAACAGACTCCAGAACCTTCTTGGCGTTGGGAACGAAGCTCAGCACGTCGTCCGTTATCTCGAAGACGTTTAGAGAGACCTCTCCCTGAACACCCTTGTCTATAGCCTCGTCACCCTCAACCACAGACCCCTGGCTCTCTAGGACAGCTCCAACGATCCTACCGTTAGCTACGAGGACCCTTAGCGACTGGGTTCCGCTTCTCGTTGTGAGCAGGTATAGTCCCTTCGCTAGCCTATTGCGGATCAGAGCCTCGAGCTGAGGTCTATCACCTACCTTAGCGGTGGTCACGTACCTACCCTTCATTAGGACTGCGGACAAGAACACGACATCCTTGAGGAGCGTAGACACATTGCTCACAGTCTCTTCACCGGCCCCTACCAAGGTTTGGGATATCGTAGTTTTTAAACTGTATTGTATCAGCACGAACACCGTACTAAACTTAAGCCATTTAAAGGGAGGTGAGTTAGTACGCTACAACGATTCTACTCGCTTCCCTCGAGAAGCGCTGCTAGCTTTCGAAGCCTTTCAGCAAGCTCCTCGCGCTTATCCCTAGGAATTGAGCTGGAGTACTGGGACACAACGCTATCTAGCCAGTCCAGAGCCGCTAGGGCAGCGTCGTATGGGCATAGGGGCTCTCCCACAGCATCGGTTAGCACCTCCTCGTCCACGCAGCCCCTATGCATAGGGGCTCCGCATACGGAGCACCTAAGAGCCTCGCCCTCGATAGGCTTGCCGCATACAGCGCACAGAGGCCTCTCGCTGCTCAAGCGGGTCACCCGGTCCGTGAACTCATCACCTGCTCAGTGTACCCAGCGCTGATCATCCCGCAAAGGCTATATCTCTGCACGTTAAATAGGCTTAGGTGCCTAGCCTTGAAAGCGGTGATTCTCGCTGGCGGTCTAGGAAAGAGGCTTAGGCCGCTTACCGAGGATAGGCCCAAGCCTCTTGTAGAGGTGTGCGGAAGACCCATACTCGAGTGGCAGATCAGGTGGCTGAAGAGGTTCGGGATCAACGACTTCGTGCTGTTGCTCGGCCACGCTAAGCAGAGGGTTCTAGAGTTCCTGGGGAGCGGGAGGAAGCTCGACATAAGGGTCGCGTACGTCGTTGAGGACGAGCCTCTGGGGACAGCTGGAGCGATAAAGAACGCCGAGAGCGTGCTTAAGAACGAGGACGTGTTCATCGTGGTGAACGGCGACATAATTACGGACCTCGACCCGAGGCCCATGATCGAGACGCTCCTGAAGAACGAGAAGGCTGTGGCAGCGATAGCCCTCGTACCGATGAGGAGCCCCTACGGCGTGGTCAAGGTTGAGAACGGGTACGTAGTGGAGTTCGTGGAGAAGCCTATTCTCGAGCACCTGATAAACGCTGGCGTCTACGCGATGAAGCCAGAGATCTTCGAGTACCTCCCCGAGAAGGGCGACATCGAGAGAACCACCTTCCCCAAGCTAGCTTCGGAGAGGAAGCTGCTCGCCCACGTCTATAAAGAGGCGTACTGGAAGTCCATCGACACAGTGAAGGATCTCGAGGAGGCTGCGGGGATGCTCCACGAGCTGTACCCAGACCTATGCAAGCTCTAGGGATCTAGGAGCTTAGCTAGCCAGCTCATCAAAGCCTCCTCCGCCCTCTCCCTATCGCTAGCGAACGAGATAGCTATCGAGTCCCCGCTCTCAGCACCCATAACCTTTTTCAGATCCCTTAGCTCCGGATAGGTCTCCTCACCATAGTTATCCGGGGGTATAACGAGCTTCCCACCAACGCAGCGCAGGATCAGGGCTGCTGAAGCCCCCTCGCGAACGAGGGAATCCCTAACCTTAAGAACATTCCAATCGCTATCAACCCTGATCCTAGCCGCGAAGGCGTAGCGATCGAGGGACAGCGTTTTTAGAACGCTGCTAACGTCTAGAATCAGCGGAATGACTCTCCTAATCTCTGCAACCATTCTCCTACCCGAGCCCGTTAGAACGCACCCGCCTACGGGATCGACATCAACAACGCCGAGCTCTCGAAGCCTCCTAACTAAGGTTCTCGCCGAGGACTCGCCTATGCCCAGCTCCCTAGATATCGTATGTCTTCCAAGAGGCTCCTTGTCGAGTAGGAGAAGAAGTAGCTTAAGCACCTTACCCGGCGTGTAGCTAGGCCTCACACCCCTTCGAGGACTACAGACATGGCTAATTACGCTTGCCGCGGGTAGGCTTAGCGAGGCCTTCACCCTCCCCCTTCTAGAGGGAGGGCTCCCTAATGAGTTAGGAGACCCTGCGCTTCCTGCACCTCACGGGTATCTTGAGCAGGTCTCGCACGAGCGAGCATATGGCTACGACAGACCTCTCATCCATGCTCGGAACCTCGACGACGAGCGTCGTCCTTCCGTAGGAGCTCCTTAGAAAGGCGCGGGAGCCGGGGAAGACTCTCTCGATCTCCTTAACTATCTTGGATATGGAGGATATGAGGGCGCTCGAGTCTCTACAGCGTATGAACACTCTGAGCCTAGACATGGAAGATGCACCCGCTCTCATTTGAAAGGGGGTAACCGCATTAATATGTGTTGTCGCTATCGGGTAGCTCTCTAACGAGCGTTCCGAGAGCAAGCGAGAGGTACCTCTTGGGACGCTCTATCATCTCTCGGATCTCGCTCTCTAGCTCGCTCCTAGGCAGCCTCCTTCTAGCTACGCCCTGCTCCATAGCCTTCTCTGCAACCGCGATAGCCTCCTCTACGTAGGCTTCGGTCTCCTCCATCGTGGGAATTATGTAGTTCTCGTGTATACCCCTCCTCTC
>JAADCV010000053.1 GCA_013154235.1 Thermoproteota archaeon
ACATCGTCTACGGAGACCCTCGTACCTTTGATAGTGGGTCTGCCGCCGCGCTTTCCCGATACAACTTCGAGCCACTTGTATCCAGGTAGGCTAGGCATTGAGCTAGCCCGCTCTACAGCATCGCTACTCAAACTTAAAGTATTTGCGTATGGGGATGCGGGGATCTATAGATTGTGACTCGCTTTCAATGGTTTATGAAGTGCTGCGCCCTAAATGCAGCGAACATAGTTTAGTACCTAGCTCGATCTCTAGATGTGTGTAGCGATCACCGCTATGGCTTGAGTTATCGCTATTGCTGAGCCTAGTGATGATGCTGAGGCTATCGCTATTCTAGCCATGTCTCTACGCCTACTCTCGGTGGCGCGGATCACGAATTGTGGGAGTCTCCATAGGGCGTTCATGGTTCCATGGAATGCTGCTGGGGGTAGTACGCTATGCGTTGTTGCTAGGAGTAGGTAGAGGGGGTAGGAGAGAGCTATGCACGAAGCTACGTAGTTCAATGCGATCAGCTTGGGCGTTGCCCATGGAAGCTCCCTCTCTATGAGTGGCTTCAGCGCTACGACTATAGGCATGTGCCAGAGACCCCAGATGATCCCAACAGCGATGATAGCTCCAGCCAAACCGATGTAGTTGATGAGTGCTGGGGTTAGGTAGGCTCTCCACCCAATCTCCTCGCCTATAGCTACGAGCGCGTTTATCGATGCTCCAGCTACGTACCCTACACCAATCAGCCTGAGGCCCTTAGCTGAGGCGAGGCTCTCCGAGCCCACGAGCTCCCTAAGCTTAGCGGTATCGAGGATACCTAACCTCTTCCCAACCTCTATGAACACGATGAGTGCAGCTATTGGCGGTAGTGGAGCTAGGAGAAAGACCGTGAGGACCCTAACGTCTATCCTTAGCCACGAGAGCAAGAAGCTTAGGAACTCGCTCTGAATGCCGCAGGCTATCGATGTTAGGTAGAGCGATGCTAGGGGCGCGAACATGCATGCCGTAGCTACGGCCGTGAACGATGCTGGGAGGGAGCGAATGCTAGCACCAAGCTTGCGAAAGAGCTTGCCGAACCCTAGGCATAGACACGCGTCTAGGGCGTAGGCTAGAGCCACGAATAGCGCTACTGCGCTAGGCAGAGCTAGGTAAGGGTTCATGGGTGCACCGAGAATACCTCGGATCCCGAGGTATATACGGCTTAGACAGAGCTACAGCTCAAACCCGTGATCCGAAGCCACGAGCGTCTAAGGACCTTAGCCACCCTGAATCCAATCGAGGTAACACCCCTTTACCCCAGCTCCCTTAACGACTCTCTCCATATACTCGATAACAGACGCAACGTATCTACGCCCAGCTTCGGTAGACGCTCTTGTTGGATCCCCTACAACACCGTACCTCCTAAAGTCGCCTCTGCTGTACACGCTAACATCCTTAACGAGGCTAGGATCTATAGCTAGAACAATGCTCGTCTCCCACCCACCCGCATGTCTATCCCTAGACGTATCTACTAGGCCCAGCCTACTCAGGATGTTAGCTATGTGAAAAGCAGCTATGTCTACCTCACGCTCTCTACAAAGGTCGCTACACACATCCGCTACAGCACTCTTGATCTCGGGACCCCCATGCCCGAGGATCACAATGAAGCTCTTCTGACCAAACTTCACGAAATGGCTAAGTATAGACGATAGGTACGCTCTAAAGACCCTTGGCTCTACATAGACGTTTCCCGGCCTTACTGGAACAGCTATGGTGTAGACGATGGGTGGCAGCGACACCCAGCCATTCCTCTTAGCCAGCTCGTCAGCTACGAAGCTAGCGATCAAGGCATCCGTATCTATCGGTAGATGAGCGCCATGCCCCTCGAGCGAGCCTATTGGAATCACTATAGGTCCTCTACCGCTATCTATGTACTCCCTAAGCTCGATCCACGTAAGGCTGCGTGGAAACACTTAGCGCACCCACGGGTAGGAACCGTGGTGTTCCTCAAGTGCTTACCTCTCTTCTAGCACTACAAGCAATGCAAGCACGCAACTCCATAGATCGCCTAGAAGCCCTCTAACGCGAGCAGCTTGATGAGAACAGCCCTCTCTCGAACATGGCTCTCAGCGCTTTACAGTCAGAGAGCTTCGTTCTTAATGGTACTTAGCTAAGGGATCGGTGCGAGGTTGCTTGCCGTTGCCGGGGTAGCAAGCAGCAACAGTGTGATTTAGTGGGCCCGCGGGGATTTGAACCCCGGACCTCCGCCTCGTCAGGGCGGCGTCCTACCGGGCTAGACGACGGGCCCACCGAAGGGGTTGGTAGTGGTAGGTGGTTTAAAAAGCGTTGCTGTAAATGGAGGGTCTACGCTTTCGCCTCGAATCTAGGGTTCGGAGCGAGCTCTGTATCTCGATAGTGCTACGCGGGTTACGGTGATAGCGGCCTAGGGTACAACGTTAGCTGCTGCAACTATCTGTCTAGTGCCCGGTGCTACCCACGTTTATGCCTAGCTTTGCGCAGGTATTGCTTGGGCCGGTCTCCATGGGGGAGCTTATTATCTTTTCGAACTCTTGCTTAGATAGCACCTGCGGTGTGTAGGTCGTGTTAAACATCTTTTCTAGCGTTGAGACGAAGGCCCTTAGATGGTTTCTCGAGCCCATCATTAGGCACTCGAACACCTGCTTAATGTCTTCGTGATGCACTTTAGCGATCCACTCCTGCAGATCCTTTATGTCTGTCTCCTCGATGAGCGCGCCGACCTTGAGCGCTTGCTCAAGTCCCTTCGACCCCTCCTCTATAAGCTTGTTGTAGAGCTCCTGGAGGTGTGGGTTAGCGAACTTTCCTGGAGGTCCTAGCGTAATGCTTATTCCGTACTTCCTTGCTAGGCTTAGGACTGCGTTTACGTGGGTCTGCTCGCTCTTCGCTATGTTGGAGAAGACCTTGACGCTCGGGTACATCTGCGCTAGCTTCGTGTAGACGTCTAGAGCTAGCTTCTCCTCCTCAGCCATGTACTTTATCGCCTCGATCTCCTCTGGCGATAGCTGTGCCCCGCTAGTGACCGTGCTCGCTGCTGAAGAGCTTGTAACCCGTGTTGTAGCTACCTGCGTCGCTATCGTGGTTCTCGTGATTGCTGGAGCTGTTGCAACTCCCTTACCGCTAGTGTTGTGAGCGTAGTAGTACGCTGCTGTTCCCGCGATTATTGCAGCGATGATTATTCCTACTGCAACCCATAGGTACCTAGACATGCGCTGCACCTCGAGAAGCTACTCTCACTTCCCCCTTTAATACTGTCTCCAAGAAAGGTTTAGTTATTCTAACCAGCGCAATTAGGGGAAACACATATAATCTCTGAGAGAGCGAGCAACAGCACCATAACGCTGCTGGGTGAGGCAGTGAGCGAGTCTCAAAAAGTGTTTTTAGGCGGGAAGCAGCCCCTCCTCCTCGAGCCTATCTGCTAGCCATCTAAGTCCAAGCTCCTCTAGCTTAGCTCTCGTAGGCCTCCCGTCTACCCATCCCCTGAGCCTGTAGTACTCGTCCAGCATCTCGCTAAGCCTAACGACGTGTCCTTTGGCAGGTCCCTCGGGCATGGGCTCCTCTAGGAGTCTCTTGGGTAGGGTATCGTACTGCCTTCCGTCGCCGAAGCTGAGGATGTTGAATACCCTCTCGGCGTTCCAGATCCTCTCGCCGATCCTCAGAATATCCTTGGGGCTGTACTCCCAGCCGGTTACAGCTGTAAGCAGCGCTGCGTAGTCCTCGCTCCAGAGCGCGAAGGTTGTGAACTTGCATAGCACGAGGCTATCCACTACCGCGAACACATCCTGGAACTCCTTGACCAGCGCTGGCTTGCCCTTGGTCTCGAACCTGTTGACTAGGCTTGGAACTCCTAGAACCTCTGGCGATATCATGTATGCCCTTAGGTGGCACCCACCCCTATTGCTCGTCGCGTACCCAAGCCCATGTCCTTGCACACCCCTAGGGTCATACGCTGGAAGCTCCTGGCCCCTAACGACCATCGCTACCTCGGGCGCTCCGAAGTGCTCAGCGAGCCGCTTAGCTCCCTCGGCGAGGAGGTCGCCTATGCCGGATCTGTAGGCTGTTCTCCACACTAGCTCCACTATGGCTTCAGGCGAGCCCCACTCGATGTTTAGGCCCCTAAGCATCTCCTTGGGGATCTTACCCATCTCTGCGAGCTCCATGAGCGTGCCTATGGTGTGGCCCATGGATATGGTGTCTAGCCCGAGCTCGTTACATAGGTAGTTAGCCTTTGCGATAGCCTCTAGGTTCCCTATGCCGCACTGTGCTCCGAACGCCCAGATGGTCTCGTACTCTGGCCCACCTCCCTCACCGCTAAAGGGACCTTTCTTGACCACGGTGTACCTAGCGCAGCCTATTGGACACCCCCAGCAGATCTCCTCCTTCTGCTTCTGCCAGTCCAGTATGGTCTCAGCCATCGTCTCTCCACTGATCTTCTCAGCCTCTGGAAACACCCCCGTTCTGAAGTTCTTGGTCGGGAACACGCCAGCCTTGTTGATTATGTTGACTAGGACAGCCGTTCCGTACTTGGGTAGGGCTTGGCCGGTGACGCCGTTGCTCCTGATCTTCTCCATGCACTTAGCGACTACCTCCCTAAACTCGTCTGGCTTAGCAACGCTAGGCTTCTTCGTGCCCCACGCCACTATGGCCTTGAGCTTCTTAGAGCCCCA
>JAADCV010000028.1 GCA_013154235.1 Thermoproteota archaeon
GAACTCGTAGGCATGTATCAGCACGCCGCGAGGAGCCTCTACAGCAGCTACTCCAGCACCGCTATCGATACGCACTCTCTCGATCGATAGGCGAGTAGTGCACGCGTCTAGAAGCTCGACAGCCTCTCTAGCGAGCTTAGGGATCTCGGCTAGGCGAGTAGGTATCGAGTACCACGGATTCTCGGCAGCTACGAGAGGTGCTGAAGCTCCTATCGATCTAGCCCTAGCCCCGGTGAAGGGAGGTGGCTCGATCTCTAGAACCTTCTCGACGAGCTCATGGCTAAGCTCGAGCTCTACCCACGATGACGTGCGCCACGCCTCGATGCTCTTCCTAGAGATGAAGTTGGGTACTCGTAGTGGTGTAGCCCTAAACCTGAAGGAGTTGCTGGGAAGCAGCAGTTCCTCAGCTAGCTCAGCAGAGACCTTCTCGACGCTCGCCACGGCCTCTCGAGCTAGCTTGATGCGGTGCTGCGAGAGGTCTCGAAAGCCCCCGATAGCGATCTTAACAGGGTGCACGGCTCCGCCAGCGAGTAGCTGTAGAGCTCTGCAGCACAGGTTGTTGATCTCTAGAAGCTTCTTCCTAGCTTCGCGAGGTCTCGATACGAAGCTCGTGAGCTCCTCGAAAGCTACGAGAGCTAGGAACAGA
Source organism: Thermoproteota archaeon (assembly GCA_013154235.1). Lineage (GTDB taxonomy): Archaea > Thermoproteota > Thermoprotei_A > Sulfolobales > Ignisphaeraceae > JAADCV01. The sequence goes on from JAADCV010000028.1 coordinate 647, forward strand.
GCTGCGTTCTGAATAGCGTGGATCCTCAGAGCGGCTCCTCTGAGAGCATCTACGCTCTCGCTAGGCTCGAACCTAGCTACTGCCTCTACAGCCTCGATAGCAGCTAGCTGGTGAGCGATGCTGCACACGCCACATATCCTAGAGACGAGCCTAACCAGCCTCTCTGGATCGAGCCCTACAGCCCTCTCCTCTATGAGCCTAGTCACTGCTAGAGGCCTTAGCCTCGCTCTAGCGCTACCGTTAGCAACCTCTATGGCTAGCTCTAGGTGCCCGAAAACCCTAGGCACGGACACGCGTAACCACCTCCGCAGCTCGGTAGAGAGATGGTATGAGGCGCTCGAGCTCTCTAGAGAGCGAGAACCCCCTCGACTCGATGAACCTAGCTCCAGCCTCGAAAACGTCTCTCCTAGAGACGAAGCCCCTGCACCCCCAGCACGGGTTGCCTAGAGCTATGCACCTAGCTCCGCACCCAGCTAAGGTAATGGGCCCTAGACACAGCTCGCCCCTCTCGAGAAAGCACTGAGATGGTGGTAATGGGCACTCCGAGCATAGCGGGAGAGCCTCTAGACCGAGCTCGCGGCACAGCCTTAGGAGCCTGCACGAGCCTTTCGATGGGCATGACCAGCACTCTACCCTATGGCTAGCTAGCACAAGCTCTAGAGCAACTCTCCTGAACCTGAAGATCCTAGAGCTCGAGGTGACGATCCTAGCACCCTCGATCACCGGGTAGGCGCACGCGGGAACTAGCTTGGGCCCTAGCTCCACAACGCATATCCTGCAAGTAGCTTCTCGAAAGAGTCCAGGCGCGTAGCACAGCGTGGGTATGTATATCCCTAGCCTCTGAGCAACGCTGAGAATCGTTTCATCGCTACTAGCCTCAGCCTCGATACCGTCTATCCACAGCCTAACCCTCCTAACCAAGACTCACACCCTAACCACCGCGCCTACAGGGCAAGAAACTTCGCATGCACCGCACCTAATGCACTTCGACGAGTCTATGAAGTATGTAGAGCCCCTCCTCTCGACAGCGCTAGCTGGGCACACCCTTTGGCAAGACCCGCAGCCTATGCACCTAGACCTATCGATCTCGAACCTGACGAGCCTTACGCACGTCTTCGATGGGCACCTACGCTCGTAGACGTGAGCCTCGTACTCACGCCTAAAGTGCTTAAGGGTGGAGAGCACGGGGTTAGGAGCAGTCATTCCTAAGCCGCATAGGCTACAGGCCTTGATCGCCTCACCTAGCTCCTCCAAAACCTCGAGATCCTCAGGCGTAGCTTCTCCAGAGACAACTCTATCCAGAATCTGCTGAAGAATCCTGGTTCCAACTCTGCACGGCACGCACTTGCCACAGCTCTCGGCAACGACGAAGCTCGTGAAGAACCTAGCTACGTCCACCATGCACCTAGACTCGTCTATAACTACTATCCCTCCAGAACCCATTATCGCTCCAACGCTCTGCAGAGACTCGTAGTCTAGGGGTAGGTCGAGAAGCTCGTAGGGTATGCACCCACCGCTCGGACCACCTACCTGCACAGCCTTTATCCTAGAGTCGGAGCCACCAGCAATCACCTCGACTAGGGTCCTAATCGATGTTCCTAGAGGTACTTCGTAAGCGCCGGTCCTCCTCACCGAGCCAGTTACGCAGAACATCTTCGTCCCCCTGCTCTTCTCAGTGCCGTACTTAGCGAAGCTCTCCCAACCCTCAGCAAGTATCGTAGCTACGTGAGCTAGAGTCTCAACGTTGTTTATAACCGTGGGCTTGCCCCACAGCCCCCTCTCGACAGGGTACGGAGGTCTCTGCCTAGGTCTAGGGATCCTGCCCTCGATAGCTGCTAGCAGAGCTGTCTCCTCACCACAGACAAAGGCTCCTCCACTCAAGACGACCTCTATGTCGAAGCTGAACCCCGTGCCGAGAATGTTCTTGCCTAGCAGCCCCCACTTCCTAGCTTCTTCAACAGCTCTCTCGAGCCTCTCAGCCATGAGCCTCTTCTCCGCCCTAACGAATATGTAGCCCTTGCTAGCCCCAACAGCGTAGCCAGCGATGGTAAGACCCTCTATGATTCTAAACGGGTCGCTCTCTGCGAGAAGCCTATTCATGTAGGCTCCGGGGTCCCCCTCGTCAGCGTTAGCAACCACGAACTTCTCGTCGCTCTCCCTCTCCCTACACAGCTTCCACTTCAACCACGTTGGGAACCCAGCTCCTCCCCTACCCCTAAGCCCAGCCCTCCTGATCTCCTCGATAACGCCCTCGGGACCCAACTCGAAGGCTCTCTCCAGCCCTCGGTAGCCACCGAGAGCTATGTAGTGCTCGAGAGATTCCGGATCCACTACACCGCAGTTCCTAGATACGTACCTAACCTGCAGCCTCCACTCGGGCCTCTCATCGAGAGTCGGGACCCTATCCTCATCCCTAGCCCTCCCAGTCCTGTACCTAATCGCGTAGGCCTTGCTGACGTCTCCATCGAGGTAGTCCCGAATGATCTTCTCGACGTCGCTCGGATCCACGTTGCCGAATATCGCTGGAGGCATTCCGGGAGCTGAGAGCTCTATCCATGGGTCGAGGAAGCAGAGTCCAGAGCACCCAACCTTGACAACCTCTAGCCCAAGCTCCTTAGACACTTCGCGAACAGCCTTCAGAACCTCTAGAGCTCCAGCAGCGATAGTGCAGCTAGCTACAGCGACCTTCACCCTAGGCCTAGAGCCGCTAACGATCTCCTCTATCCTTCGCTTCCTCGCAGCTGAGCAGCTAGGTGATGAGTGGCACAGAGGCCCCTCAGTTCTACACCTAACGAAGTTCCTGCATGGATTCGATGGGCTGTGGCTACAGGATGGGCAGCACCTTGCTAAGAGGCTATCCACGAGAACCACCTACTAGCTTCGTAGCCTCGGAGACAACCAACCTGAGCTTAGATGGAGTTACCCCTCCGAAGAGCTTGAGGATCCTACCGCTGCCCTCCACAATCGCTATGACTGGAGCTCTGCTGCAGCAGCCGAAGCACCTAGCGGTCTCGATCCCTATACCCCTAGACTCTAGATTCATTGCTTTCAGCAAGCGGAGGTTCTCGGAGTTGCCCCTAACGTGGCAAGCGGTTCCCATGCACAGCACTATGTTTATGGGTGCAGGTTTCGAGAGCTTGAATGCGTGAAAGAAGCTAGCTACACCAATGAGCTCGGAGAGAGGGATCGAGAGCTTAGCTGATAGAGCTTCGAGAGCTTCGCGAGGTATGTAGCCAAAGGCTCTCTGAACTCCCCAGAGGATCCTAAGCAAGCTCTCTCGCTTAGGGCCGAACCTCTGAACGAGCTCGTCGACTAGAAGCGCGGGATCCATATCCGCTTCTCCGAGCCGAGTACTGTTTGTGGAAGTAGAGATAAATCCATGCTAAGTAATGTAAGTGTGTGAAAGTAGCAGTCGAGGAGTTGAACATGGTTGAGCACGAGCCTAGGAAGGTCATTAGGGTGGGGCTCCGATCCCTAGCGATAACCATACCGAAGAGATGGGCTTCAGAGCTAGGGCTAGCCCCTGGATCGACAGTCGATCTCTACTACGATGGTGAGAGCATAGCCATAAGGCCTAGGAGCGTTAGCGAGGGGGAGGAGCTAAGCGTATTCGTAGACGCTTCCGAGGGGTTCGAGAGGGCGCTGAGGAAGATAATCTCTAGCTTCCTAGAGGGCGTAACTAGAGTTAGGGTGAAGGCTGACTACGGAACGGCCCTAAAGCTCTTCGCCGAGCTGAGGAAGCGCATACCCTCGATGCTGACCATAGCTGACCCAAAGTCTAGCTTCCACACGATAGTCTTCACCGAGTACCGCATCGAGCCTCAGGAGCTGCTGAAGAAGGTGGTTGCAGTTCTCGAGAACCTCGTGGAGATGGCTAAGGAGGGGAGGCTTAGGTGTAGCGATGGCGATGTTGATGAGGTTCTGCACGAGGTGTCGAGGCTCTACCACCTAGGCATAAGGCTATCAAAAGCCCTAGTTCCGCAGGGGACTAAGAGGGCTTTGGAGGCTGTGGACAACATATTCATGCTTAAGTACGTTAGGGATGCTGTAGAGCTAATAGCGTCTTCGTGTCGAGAGCTCGAGGCTATGGACGATGGGCTCAGGGCTAGGATCCTAGACACGTTGATAGCATCGATAAGGAGCTTCGTTGACAACGATATCGAGGGGCTGCTCAAGGTGATAGACTACGCTAGGAGGATTCCCGAGAGCGTGGGTAGCGAGAGAGTCCGTAGGTTCGTAGAGAAGGTGGTTGAGGCCTCCGTAATGATAGCTGAGCTAGGGCTCTCGAGATGCGTTAGGAGCAAGGCGTGTAGGTGTAGACACTTCTACCCTAAGCTATGACTCGAGGAGGTGCCTACACCAAGCTCTAGACCTAGCGAACTCGAGAAAGTCACCGCCTGCAACTCGCTCCCTAGCTCTAGGGATGCGCCTAGCTACGTAGATATGGGCGAAGCCCACGGGATCTATGTAGAGCTCCACCCTAACGTAGGTCTCAGGAACGTCCTCGAACTCGTCTAGCCTAGACAGAGCATCTTCATCGACGCGATAGACCTCAACGTAGATCTTCCTCAGCTCCTCGACCGGAACTAGATAAGGTATGCACACGCTATCGACAACGAGCTCGTAGGGCAGATTCGCATACCCCTCCCAAACGAGCTCGCAGCCCTTGAGAAGCTCGTGGTTTCTAAAGCCTCTCCTAAGGGTTCCGTACACAGCTAGCAAAGGCATTTCGGGCACGCTCTAGGTCTAGGGCTCAGGTAGGCGTCTGGTCATCACTTCCTCAGATCCGTCACCACTCATCACTGCCTAGCGCTAGCACTAGGATAGTGAGATAACGAAGCTCTTTAAGCGGTCTAGCCTAGCTAGCTCCCTCAGCACCTCCTCCGTAGAGGAGGTCTCTATGCATATACCTACCCTAGCCCCTATCCCGAGCCTCAGCGACTCTGCCCCCTGAAGAGGTCTTGGGTCTAGGAGTATCTCTAGATCGCTATCCACGTACCCACCGAGCTCGTCGATAAGAGACCTAAGGGCTCTAACCCCCTTAACAGCTATGCATCGGGCTCCCGCCTCCAGAGCAGCTCGATAAGCTAGGTGGTTTAGGCACGGGCCTAGGTATATGCATGACGCAGGCTGAGGCTCTAGCACGTAGCTAAGCGCTTCAGCTACGAACCACCAGCTGTATCCCTGCCTAGCTCCAGCCTCGCTGCATAGGCTGCACGCAGCCTTCTCCCATACAACGATTCTCGATACCCTAGCTCTAGAGCAAGCCTCGACAATGGATCTAGCTAAGGGTATTACGGCGGAGGCCCTATGCGGATTCTCTACGAGCTTAGACCCCCGGTACTCGATCATCGATGCTAGGGTTAGAGGCCCAGGAACGGTTATGGATATCGATGACTCGTATATGTCGATAAGGCTCCTGAACCTCTCTAGGGGCCCCAAACCCTCTATAACCCAGTCCCTCGCTAGAAGCTCCCTGCTTGCTCTAGCCACGCTACCCGCAACCTCGAGAACGCGCTTGCTTGCTAACGGCTCTAGCCAGTCCGCGAAGCGTATAGGTATAGGGATGTAGCAGCGATCAACGAACCTGCTAGCTATCTCGCGCGATAGATCCTCGCTAACCTCGCCAACAACGATGCACCTAGAGCTCATCCCTCTTCACCGCGATAGCTATAGCAACGACCTGCCCCCTCTCTAGAACTATGGGTGCGTAGCCACCTCCAACGATTAGCGTAGGCCTATCGCTGAAAGGACCCTCGATCACCCTCGGGCTAACGGATACCCCGAAGAGGGAGAGGGTTGGCGAAGGGCTAAGGATAGCGACCTCCCTTGAGCTAAGCTCTAGCTCATCCATCGTCGAGATAGCTACGTGCTCACCGCTCTGCAGAGGATACCTGCTCTGCGGGGGAAGCTCCATTCGAAGCCTGTGGAGGAAGGCTAGGGCTTCCGAATCGCTCCTAAAGGTGGGTATCCCTCCCATAGACGCAACAGCCTTCCCAACGTCTGTGAGCACAACCCGGGTCTCCTCGCCGCTCACGCTCTTCATCAAGAGGTTGAGGCTCTCGAGCTTAGCTATCCTAGCATCTATCTCCCTCTCGGCTAGAGCTGTGCTAACGCTCGAGAGTATGTCTGGAGGAAGGTACTCGGCGACGCTAGGTATAGACATGAGCTCTCGGAGCCTAGGAGCTAGGCCACCAACAACTGCAACACTCTTAAGCTCTCCTAGCGGAGCGGTGCCACCGTACTTCTCCTCTATAAAGCGAAGGATCTCGATATCTATGGGGTCTAGGGCTCTCAGATCGATGATCTTAGCCTCGACGCTCCTAAGTCGAAGCTTGAGAACCCTAGCCATGGCTCCTCAGCCTCCTGAGCTCGCTAAAGAACTTCTCGGCGCGATGAGGATCGGTAGCATTTCCTGCCCTCCCACCAACCTTTAGGTAGCTACCAACTATAACACCGTCGCACACCCTAAGAAACTTACCTAGGTTCTCAACGCTAGCACCACTCCCGACTAGGACTGGGGTATCGCTAGCGTACCTCTTGACCATCTCTAGAAGCCTAGGGCTAGGTGCTTCACCAGTCCTAGCGCCAGTCACTATGAGAGCGCTAGCCCCACCCCTCTCGATAGCGTCCCTAACAATCATCTCTACGTAAGGCTCTAGGCCCTCTAGGTCTTGGGATAGAGCGCTGAGCCCAGTAGCTATGGGAATCGCGTGCTTGCATAGGATGTCTGCAGCGATCTCCACTCTAGACGATAGGGGTCTGTGCCTAGCTAGGTACCTAGCTAGCTCGGGAGCCGCTGGCTCTATCAATCCCGAGTCCGTGGCTAGGGTCTCGACGAAAGCGTTCACCCTAACGAACCTAGCTCCAGCAACCATCGCTACGGCTGTAGCCTCGATGCTCGAGTTCCTAAGGATGTTTATGCCTACGGGTATCGAAACCTCCTTCACGACCTCCCTAGCTATCACAGCCATAGAGGCTACGGTCGCTGGATCGCTAACCCTCTTCTCGAACGGGGCATCGCCAAAGTTCTCTAGGATTAGAGCGTCGGCACCGCACTCCTCGAGAACCCTAGCCTCTCTAAGCGCGAAGCTCAGCACCTCGTCTATAGAGCTACCTGAGAACCTAGGTGATCCTGGAAGCGGTGGTAGGTGTATCACCGCTATGCCTATCTTCTCGATCCCTAGAAACGGCAATGTCTCCACCTCACAGAGCTACGTATCTACGTAGCTCAGCTCGAACCTCCTCGACTAGCGACCTAGCCCTAGGGCTAGGCTCTACACAACCAACCTCACTCTCCTCACTAAGAATCCCTTCGAGAAACGCTGGCAGCCCCCTCGAGAGCCCTACGCTGTACCCACCCTCTAGAACAGCTACGAGAGGAGCTCCTCGCTCCCTAGCTATAGACGCTAGGAACCCTCCAACGAACCTGAAGAACCTCTCCGTTAGGTACAGCCCCTCTAGATAGTCATCCTCGTAGGAATCGAATCCGGCTGAGACGAGTATAGCCCTAGGACTGAAGTAGTCTACGATCGGCGGCAGGAGCTCCTTAAAGGCGTAGACGTAGTCGTCATCTCCAAACCCGTAGCCAACAGCAAGGTTTATCTTCGTCCCCTCAGCACCCTCACCACCAACATCGCTAACCCAGCCCGTTCCAGGGTAGATCCCGTGTAGGTGGGCATCGAAATGCACAACTCTGGGATCGCTCCAAAAGATGTCCTGCGTACCGTTGCCGTGATGAAGATCGAAGTCCACGATTAGCACTGGGCTAAGCCCAAGCTCTAGAGCTCTAGAGGCTGCGCAAGCAACGTTGTTGAATATGCAGAACCCCTGCGTAGCTGCCCCAAGGCCTTTACCGCTCTTGCCTGCGTGGTGACCCGGGGGCCTCGTGGCTACGAATATCGCTACTCCTCTAGAGCGAGCCTCCTCAACAGCTTTGCTCGAGGACGTTGCTGCGACTACAGCAGCACCCCAGCTATCTCTAGACACGTAGGTATCGCTATCTATCCAGCCACCGCCAGCCTCGCAAAGCCTCCTAACCCGCTCGACGTAGCTAGGGTCGTGGATCCTCAGAGGGGTTCTCTCGTCGTAGAGCTCCACATTCCTAAACCTAACCGCTTCCCCAAGCTCGTTCCTAACCGCGTTCACCACTATGTCTAGCCTCCTAGGGTTCTCTGGATGGAAAGAGCCGTCGGGAGTCCTATGCCTCCAGAAAACCTTCGATACCCATAGCTCTACCTCCAATCTCCCCAACCAAGGCTTTTCACTGAGTAGGGCTTCCCCATATCTGGAGATGGGGCTTGGCTAGGCTCTACCTCAACGAGAGCCCCTTTCCCCCAAGCCCGAGAGTTGTTGAGGAGCTAGCTAGGAGTGGGTACGTGCTGAACAGGTACTACGATAGGGAGCTCTGGAACAAGCTCATCAAGCTGCTTAGTCACTACGCTAAGCTCCCTAGAGAGTACGTATCTCCATACCCAAGCTCTTCTGAAGCGCTGTGCAAGCTCCTTAGATTAGCGAGGAGGGAGAGGCTCAGAGCCGTTAGCCTGAGGCCTGGGTTCCACGCTATGAAGGACTTCGCTAGAGTTGAGGATGTAGAGCTAGAGTACTTCGATCTAGAGCTACCTAGCTTCGAGCTCGACGTGGATAAGCTTCTCAAAACTGTTGACGAGAACACGATGCTATTCATATTCAACCCGAATAACCCGACGTCCAACGTACTGATTAGGGATCCCTCGATAGTTAGGGAGATCGCGTCTAGAGTTAGGATCCTGGTGATCGACGAGGCTTACTACGAGTTTAGCGGGATCACCTTCGCACCACTAGTTAAGGAGCTTGGCAACCTAGTGATAGTGAGGACCATGTCCAAGGCCTTCTGCCTAGCTGGAGCGAGAGTGGGGTACGTGCTAGCTAGCCCGGAGATGATAAAGAGGCTCGACTCCCTAAGGATAAAGTTCGACATACCCATACCATCGATAGCAGCTGCAGTAGCAGCGCTACAGGATCTCGATCATGTTAAGAAGGTTGTGGAGGCGATCAAGGTTATGAGGAGCCGCATGGCTAGAGAGCTAGAGGCTATGGGGCTAAGGGTTCTTCCAAGCGCAACAAACTTCCTCTTCGTTGAAGTAGGTGTGCGTGGTACCGAGGTAGCGGCAAAGCTAAGAGAGAAGGGGATAATGGTGACAGCATTCGATGATCCTCCAAGCATCCAGAACTTCATTAGGGTCTCCATAGGTAAGGAGGATGAGAACGCTAGGTTCCTCAGAGCGCTACGCGAAGTCCTTAAGGAGATGGGGCGCTTAGCGAACTAGCTACCCCTACCCATAGCTAGAGCTAGTAGCTTCGCATCGGGAGGCTCTATGATTATCGAGGGGTCTAGAGCTGTAGACGCGAAGCTCATTGAATGCATCGGGAGGCTCGTCATCAAGGATCCGGCTACCCATAGCTACCTCATGTACGACCTCATCTACGAGCCTAGGAATAGCGAGGCAGTGCTAATCGTCGAGAGCGACGAGATCGTTGGCTACGCACTTCTCTGGCGCGGTCGCGGTGCATGCGCATTGCATCTATGGGGATCTCTCCCCGAGGAAGTTGCTAGGGATTTCATGGATCGCGCCTCTAGAGCGAGCGCCTCGGTTAAGTATGTTCACGTGCATAGCCCGTGGCTAGAGGATCTAGCTACGCAACTAGCTCGCGAGCTCCTTGGGGGCTGCAGCGTTGAGAAGTTCATCGATATGATCGTTGATAGGCGCAACTTCAAGCTGCTTAACAGGAGTGTTGATGCAGAGCTAAGGGAGCTAGATCCGGATAGAGATGCTGAAGCTCTTGCGAAGCTATGGGCCTCCAGAGGGACTAGGGCTAGCTTTAGCGTTGATGAGGTGCGTCGAGTGCTAGAGAACGTTCTCTACGTAGGGGCTTTCATAGACAACAAGCTAGTCTCTACAGCTGCTGCCATAGTTAGGCTAAGGGATGCGTGGATCGTTGCAGACGTCTACACAGACCCTAGGTATAGAGGAAGGGGTTTAGGCACAGCCGTAACCTCATACATAACCTCTAGAGGTCTCGAAGCCGGTGTCAAGAAGATAGCTCTACACGTTCACGAATCTAACGAGGTAGCTAAGAGGATCTACCTAAAGCTCGGATACAGAGAGGTTGCCAAGAAGACATGGATTGTGTGCAAACCCTATGCAGAGCGCTGACGAGTATCACCGGTGCTGCGCGAAACCTCCAGAGATCCTTATCTACAACGAGGCTCGACGCGTAGATTCAACAACTCTATCGGGCTCAACAACGATTACCCCATACGCTTCCCTAGCTTACCATACATACTCACGTTTCCTCCCGGGATCCCGATAATTCGCGGTGTTTCCCAAGCGATGCGATGTCCGTGTCTCTGGATAGCAGCATCTTTATCGGCACGAGTATCTAGAGGATGTAGGTGCACGATCTTAGGCATAGCGCTCCCAGCATCGTTTTCCTTCGCGCGGGTATTGCCGCCAACTAGTCGGTGCCCAAAGCTAATCGCGATCTATTCCGAAATCTAGCCCTTCTTAACGACCCTCTTCGCGATTAGCGCTATAGCTATGGATATGGCTACGGCTATCCCTATCCACAGCGCCTCCATGGGCATTTCCTTGACCGTGCTTTCGGTAGCCATGTGCGATACGAACGAGCTTAGGGCTAGCGTACCCTGGGTAGGCTCTAGGTACCTAACGCTTACGTTTACTCCATGTACTTTGCGAATACCTACTTCTAGCCTCCTAGCCTTCTCCGCGCTAATCGATGCGTTTAGCCTAGCTTTCTCGATCGCGATGCTAGATCCGTAGAGCTCTATCCTAGATCCCAGATTCGCGAATACGATAACCGATGAGCATAGGGCGAATACCCTAGATCGAGTAAGTACCTGGGCTTCGCTGCATATGGCGCCCACGATCCTATAGGCTTCTAGATTCGTTAGATCGATAACTATGTCTCCGAGGTTCCGGTTGTAGATGAGGGCTGTACCCTGCATTAGCTGAACAACGCTACTCCGATGCAGCTCTACGAGCTTAGTGGTGGTGCTAGGCTCGAGTATCGCGATGGTGGACCTAGACGCTAGATAGGTAGCTCCCATCGATACGTAGCTAAGGAGAGCATTGAGTAGGGGAACCTTGAGAGCCTCTGCTCTATCTCCACGTAGCTCTATAACCATCGTTCCAGCGGGATTCACGCACACGAGCTCGATGGCGTTGCCTAGGGCTTCGACCTCTAGGCATCTAGTAGCCTCTGCACTCAAGTTCAACGCCTTTACCCATCCTCTTCCGAGGAAAAGCAGCACTACATGTCCATCTCTATCCACGCCAACGGCAACGATCCTCCCCCTAGCATCGGTAGCATCGAATAGCTTTACACCCTTAACAACGTACTCCACCCACCTACCGCTAGAACCATTCATCACGATGATTAAGGACTTCGCTACGATCTTCGTAGGGGTGACGACTCGGGGTGCCCTACTCGGAGCACCTGGAAGCCTAGGTGCTACAACTGTTATTGAAGCTATCCTCGTGCTAGATAGCTCTACGACAGCTATGGCTCCCCATGGAAATAGCTTGCAGCTCTTCAAGCTGAACCCCTTGGGCATGGCTACGGTTAGCAACGTGGTCGTGCCATTGATTGGCTTAGCGCTAGCTACTCCTATACTACTGGAGCCGACTAGGCATAGCTCTGCCCCCGATCCGGTTGGTATAGCATTGAACACGTAGAGATTCGAATGAATCACTATGGCTACCTGGCTAGACCCCGAAGCTATGACTACGTAGCTAGCTAGGATCGTTAACGCTACTAGGATCAGTACAGACCTAGCTAACGAGCTCCTCATAGCTTAGGGCACCCCTCATGCTAGGGGTGCAGGATTCGATTCCATTCAACGCGTTGATTGCTCGCGGATCCCTAACCTTCAGCAAGGCGACGTCGCCCTGAAGCTCTAGCTTCTCAATGCCTTCCCTAGCCATAGCTACGCTACGGAGGAACGCCTCCGCATCCCTAACCCTACATACGTAGTTAGGCACCTCGTCCCTACGAACCTCCTTAGCGATCTCTCCACCGATGAGTATAACCGCCTTATCTGCGCTATCCACGCAAGGAGCTTCTACGTGGGTAGCTACGACTACGGGTACGTTCTTTGCGAACCTCTCTATCAAATCGCTAATGATCTTAACGCTAGCCTTATCGAGAAGCGTGAATGGCTCGTCTAGGACAAGCGCTTCTCTAGCGCATGCGAAGGCTAGGAGTAGCTCTAGCCTCTTCCTCATACCCGAGCTGTAGCCCCTAACAACCCTCTTCCAGTAGCTAGAGACGCCCAGCTCCTCGGCTAGCTCCTTAACTAGGCTCCATTTAACGCCTCTCTCATAGGATAGGATTCTAGCTAGGCTCTCGCCACTCAACCACCACGGTAGCTGGTACCCCTCGATGAATAGACCTACGAGGCGAAGCACCTTAGGAGCATCCCTAGAGGGGTCTAGCCCTAGGCTAATCACCTTTCCCGAGCTAGGCTTCGCTAGCCCTACAAGGATCTTCAGCAGGGTAGTCTTGCCGCTCCCGTTAGGCCCTACCACAACGTTTAAGCCCTTGACGAAGGATGTAGTTACACCTCTAAGCGCCTCCGTAGCCCCAAACCTCTTCCACACGTTCCTAACCTCGAAGGGCGCAGTCATAGCTCTCGCCTCGCGAAAATCGCGTAGGAAGCTACGTAGAGGGCAGCCGCCAGAATAATCATTGCTGCTACTACCCTAGGTACGTAAGGCGGGTACTCGTAAGCTAGGCTAGGGCATCTTCCCCACGCTAGCGAGATGGCGAAATTATTTACGTCGGAGAGGAATCCCCGGAGCTTAGTAATCATCGCTATACCCGCTAGCCCACCGAAGGTTATGGCTACGAAGCACCTCTTCGTAGCTACAGAGATCAGCGTTGATACCGCGCACACAGGTATGATCACAATGCATAGCATTATGGTTGCAGCCCCTAGAGCCCTGAGCAGGGGGAGCAGAGCGTAGCTTGCTAGCCCAGCGTAGGTTAGCAGAACTATCGTCGCGTAGATAGCCACGGGCGATAAGATGCTGGGGGTAAGGCTCGTCACGAGCTTCCAAACAAACATCCTCCTCTTCGAGAGCCCTACGAGAGCCTCGTATAGTTCCGTCCTAGACTCGTAGGTAGAGGCGAAGGCTAGGGAAACAATGACTGAGCTCAGCATAGCTAGCGAAGCTATGTACGGGACGCTACTAGAGGGCGCGATGCTCAGCAGCGCGCTATAGATACCGTTTTGAATAGGCGGAGCTTCGTAGAGGGTGGATCCTAGGGGTAGAGAGCTAACGTAGGAGTAAACAACCATGCTCGTAATCGGGCTACACATAGATACATACGTAGCTACAATAGCGATAATGATGAAGGGTAGCAACGTAGATCCACATACCCAGCCACCAAAGCCCTCCCCAACACCTTTACGGGCTAGGTACGCCGCTACACTAAGAGATACTGCTGCGCATATAGCTACAGCAATAGCGTACCTAGCAACCAAGCTAGCACTTGTAGGACTATGGGTATACAGAGCTTGAAGACTCACGTTACACAGAAACACGTGCAGCCTCCGTGGACTCGCGTTTACTGTAACGATATAGGTTCCAGTTCTAGGAATAGAGATCCGGATCTTCTGAGATCCGCTAACGTAGCTAATGTGCCTACACGCCCTCTCAATACCCCAGCCTTCTATGCATACAGATAGGGTCCACTGACTATCGCCAAGCCCTAGGTTAACAGATAGCGTTCCAGGAGACGAGGCTAGTACATATACAACAAACGGAACCCTGTATTCAGCTCTAACGAGCTTCTTGCCGCTGAAGATATAGAGGTAGCACGTTACGGATCTAGAAGCATTCGCTCGCTCCGCAGCGCCTCCAACAAAGTTTCGAGCACGCTCGAAACCGTGCCCACTAAAGTACGGTGCAATAGCTGAGAGCAGCACTACTACCAGCGAAAGCGTTATCGCTAGAGCTACAGCATAGGAGCTGTTATACAGGTACCTACTCACCAACCCTACGCACCCTCATAAGCACTACCGTCGCGATAACAACAGCAGCAACAGCACACGGAACTGCGTAGACATATATGGGGAGAGTAGTCTTTGGAGCAATAGATAGTGGATGGGGAAGCCCCTGAGCCTTAACGAGCTTAACCACAACGCCATAGCTATTGAAAAGCATTAACCCGTAGCCACCGATAATGGGCTTGAAGCTATTCCAACAGTACATCATCTGGAGATCGAATGTAGGAGTTAGAAACATGCATAGAGGCATGCTGAAATTATCTAGGCTTCCAAAATATATCTTCGCATAGATTAGGAATCCACTAATATGGTAAATGAGGTACCCTCTAAAGATAAAGTTCGGAGTTACTACGAGCCCCTGAAGGCTATGGTTACAGACTTCCTTATCTAATCGAACGAAAGTATCAGGTAGCGCGCTTCTATTAAGTAGGAGGAACAGCCTTTCCATACCCGGCAATACAGCTACTCCTCTAGCTATAACACTCCCGTTATCCCATCGCCTATGGGCTTCAACGAGAAGACTCTTACCCCAGATAATGAATGCCTTTATCAATTCGTTAGCTGGTATAGACACGTTTCCACATACATAATTCTTAACCTTAGCAAAGGGATCAGTTCTAGCAACGATTAGACTAAGATCGCTGCACTCTAAGATCGAGAAACTATTTTTTAAGATTGATGAAATTTTTACTATACCATGGCAACTCCAGAACGGGGTGCTAGGAGGAATCAATGTCAAATTCATATTCAATAGCTTCTCTAACCTGAGGAGTAATGGTATGGTTCCATTGGAAATCCAACAGCCTCCAGCTTCAGCTAAATCAACAAACAGTAACTTTAGTTCTGGCTTCTTTAAGTCGATGCTTATTAGGTACGGAAAGAACCCTTCCCATGACCCGTTTAAGCTGTATGCACCACCATTCTCGACAATGTACTTACCTCCGTAGACAAGCTCAACGCCTCTCTCAGTAACGTTGCACTTGCCTATGTAGCAGGAGTAGTAAGTACCATTAACTAACTCGATACTGATCTGCATGGTGTGATTGCTCGGCACATACGTGAGGTTAACGTAAGCCCTAGGAAAGATGTAGTAACCATACTTAGCAACATGATGGGGAGTATAGTTCCAAACCATAAAGCTAGAACCTTTGGGTATAGGCATAACAACGTACCAAAGCCTAACAATGCTATCTGCTCTATACGAGGAAATGCACATAGCTATGGGACTTGAGCATAGAGTGATTATGACCATAGCTAGAAAGAAACTAAGGTATTTTGAATTTAGCTTGTTTCTCATACTATCACCATATCATTAGATGTGTTAACTATTGATAGTTAGCAATATGATACTCTTTGAGAAAGGACATGAAGTGCTATAAATAGCTACAGCAGTTGCGTCACTATCTATTGAACCATAGTAACCTCTTGCTTCAGCTCCAATGTAATTATAAACACCTGGATAGTAGTAGCTCTTCGTGATGGAACCACCATCAGCTACGCCGTAAATCGCGTCGATAACAACTTTACCATCTACGTACACAATGAATCTCGCTGCTATATACTTTCCATCTTTGTATAGATCCTTTACTGTCATTGTTGCGTATCCTAAGTGCGTTGCCGATACTGCAGCAACGGCATGTGATTCGGAAAGTGTTCCTGTATCTGTTGCACTAGCGAAGCAAGCTCGGGCAACCTCTGTTGCTGCTAGGGCGTGTATTCCTAGGGCTAAGGCGGTTACTGCTACTAGTGTTAGCGCTAAAAGCGCTCTCTTCATGGCTACAACTACCTTATTGTAGTTACTACTTACTGTAGTATTAAAGACTCTCTTGATAAATGTAGCGCTACGTCATCATTTCTGGCATTAATGCGCGATTTTGAGTCCGCTTTCAAGTGCCTTTGGTCTGCATCTCTATTCTCCTAATATGTGGTTTGGAGTAGTTGGTATACACGATTCGGTGCACCCAGTGTGGCTTATCGAGTTTTGTTCGGGTTCATGACTATGATCTCTATTTTGCTAGGATGCTCCCTTTTTTAAGTATTGCATATTTGAGTGCTGGATCGTGTATGATGTACTCGTTGTTGGTTTTTCTGATTATCGATGCGTCGATTAGATTCTTTAGAAGTAGGTATAGGTCTGAGTCGCTTATCCTTGCTCCTTCCTCGATTTCTAGGAATCTCTTTATCTTGGACCAGGTATTGAATCCCTGCGCAATGGCTTTGAGTATGGCTACGTATCTCTTAGCTGCTTGGTACCTAAGCTCTAGGAAGTGCTTGAGTTCTTCGAGCGCTATCGAGCTAGCTATGTCTAGAACCTCGTCTACGATAGCTCTATCTACCCTACCTCTGGTCACGGCTGTGTAGCCGAATAGCGTTAGCCACCCGGGGATTCCACCTAGTTTCTCTACAGCGTACTCGATAACGTCGCTAGGGGGCTCCAAGCCGTACTCCTGAAATCCGCGGTGGAGGAAGTCTCTCGATTCTTCCTTAGTGAATGGGCCTAGCTCTATCCTTACGAAGCTTCTCCCGTAGAGTGGTGAGCTAGGGTTATCTAGCTTGAGGAACCTGTAGAGCATGCCTACCATCGAGCCCGTGAAGATGAGGCACAGGTTCCTTAGGTAGTCGTAGGCGTGGGCAACCACTGGAAGGATTGAGGTTCCCCTAAGCTTCGATAGCTCCTGAGCCTCATCAAAAGCTATCACTACGCACTTACCCTCCTCCTCACCCCAGTCGTTAACAGCCTTCAGCACGTCCGATAGTGATACCCTTCGAGGGCTGTAGGACTCGAACTCTATTCCCGTGCCTAGAACCCTAATCCCCTTAACCCTCTTCAGAAAGTCGAGCAGCTTTGCGAAGGGCTTAGCAACCTCGTTAATGCTGTTCTCGAGGACTCGTAGGAGGTCCGCGTACCTAACACTGGTTCTACCCTCGAAAACCCTGCAGTCTATAACAATGCTGGGGACGCTAGAGGAGCTTAGGGCTACCTGTAGAAGCGATGTCTTGCCGCATCTCCTAGGCCCGACTAGCACGACTAGGGGCTGACACGCAGCGATAGCTCTCTGCAGAGCCTCGAGCTCTCTATCCCTATCGTAGAGATCCTCCCTCCTGGTCTTGGGCCTAGGGTCGAAGAGCGGCAAGACTTCTACCCCTAGAAGCCACTTCTACCCCTAGAAGTCTTGAGCTCTGCGCTAGATCGGAAGGCTAAGCTTATACACTGCGCCTACAGAGTGCTGCGTAGCTGAAGGGTGATGATTGCCGTGGCCGCGGAGCTAAGCGATGAAGAAGCGTTATTGCGCGGTGAATACGTCCCAGCTCCACTCATCCTGGGGTGCTGCTCACCCCTGTCGTGGAGCCCCCACGGGGACCGATGCTCTCTGTGGCGAGGGGGTTGATAAGGTGTTTGCTCGATGCGGAAGCGCGTGAAGTTCATTCGCGTTAGCTATCAGCAGATAGTCTCTAGGCTGCTGAGCGTAGAGCCTAGGGCTAGGGATCTAGAGTCCGTCTTTCGCGTTCCGTGCGACGTTAGGGAGATGTACGTCGTGTCTAGGATCGTGGCTAAGCAGTATGGAATCTCGAGGAACGCTATCGTGCTGTGTAGCGATGGAGAGGCGTACGCGACTAGCGCTCTAGACATAGGTACCTACGGTGATGAGTGCGAAGTGGTTTCCTACCTAATCAAGGTGGCGTTCGGGGTGAGGAGCTGGGACGCGACTAAGCTAGACCACATAGTTAAGAGGTGTACAGCTCTAGGAGTTGAGGATCACGTTGATAAGGTAACGATACTCTACTCGCTGTAGAGGGCGCTACGAATTGCTAGACGAAGCAGAGTTCAATAGATGGCTAGAGAGCTAAGAGAACTCTCGACTCCGCTAGGCACGATGCTGGAGCAGGCTTCTAAAACCGGGCTTGCTTCAAGGCTCGCCAAGCTGCTGGGAAAGCGCTGAAGGCACTTCTATGGGGGTTAGGAACGCCTCGCACTGGGCACATGCTTCCCAAGCTCCTCGATAACCTGAAGAGCGTTGGTGTAGAACCGCCTAGAGATATCGTTGAGGTTTGCATGAGGCTAAACAAGCTCTATACACATACTAGGTGCCCCGACGTGTGGCCAGAAGGCATTCCGGAAGAGTTCTATCTAAGAGGAACCCGCTGGTTGCGGAGGCTGTGGAGAGGGGGATAGAGGTTATCAACACTCTTGGCGAGCCGCTGCCGCAGCTCTGCGTGAGGTAGCTAGATGCAATAACTTTCCTTACCTGAGGATTATTACCTAGCTCATCAGCTTAGTGCTAGGGGGTCTATGGAGCGTCTATCCATCGACATATCTAGGGCTTCTACTGACGAGTACCGAGAGTTCATGCTGAAGCTCGTGTCGATGATTAGGAGGAGGGATGTTGAGGAGCTTCTAGCCCGCAAGTTTAGGGAGGCTAGGTCTAGGGCTCCGCGCGTCGAGAGGAGGAACGTTGATCGCGGCGACGTGTTTAGGGTTAGAGCCTACGTGATCTCTAAGGACGTTAGCGTCTCCAGCCTCGAGGGTATCGAGATCCCGGTTAGGATAGTGACCAACGGCACCATAGTGGTTAGCGGCGATAAGGCTGAGCTCTACTACAGGTTGGGGTCCCTAGCTACGCCACCCCTCGGCTGCTGGAACGATAGGACCTTCATAGCCTACAGCTCGCTTAAGCTCGACGAGCTTAGGGGTAGGCTAAGGATAGAGGCTAAGCCCGTCCTCTACCCCCTGCTATCCATGGAGTG
>JAADCV010000057.1 GCA_013154235.1 Thermoproteota archaeon
GGGATTATTGTGCTGAGCTGGTGGGCCCGCCGGGATTTGAACCCGGGACCACGGGGATCTCCGCCGTGAGGGGTCCCGAGTCGGGCGCCACCCCGGGCGGGGTTTGGCGAACCCCGCATCCTACCATGCTAGACGACGGGCCCACCTCGTCTAGAGGCTGTGGAGAGGGATTATAAGGATTGGAGGGCCTTCTCGTTGAGGGGTGCTAAGGGCGTTGCGCTACATGGTTGAGGTCGTGGCTAGGAGGATAGCGGGGGACGTGGTTCTAAGCGATAATCCTAGCGCTGCGCTCCGCAAGTGGAGGGAGCTCTTCGGGTTCTCGCAGAGCGAGGTTGCTAAGGCTATGGGTGTAGCCCCTAGCGTTCTAAGCGATTATGAGAAGGGGAAGAGGACCCCGGGCCTCAAGTTTCTTAGGAGGTTCGTGGAGGCTCTGATAAGGCTCGACGAGGCTAGGGGCTTCCCAACGCTGAAGAAGCTCGTTGGGAGCCTATCGATGGTTAGCGGGGCGGTTATCGACATGGGCGAGTTCTCCGAGCCCATGAGGCTCGACGAGGTTCTGAGGATAGTTAGGGGTGTTCCGGTGAGCGGGATCCTAGAGGATAGGATGGTGTACGGCTACACGGTTCTGGATAGCGTCGAGGCGATAACCACGCTCAGCGGCAACGACTTCTGGTACATAATGGGGCTAACCACCGAGAGGGTGATGATATTCACCCGAGTCTCCATGGGTAGGAGCCCCATGGTTGCGGTGAGGGTGGCTCCCGTGAAGCCAGCTATGGTCGTTATCCACGGCCCTAGGAGGAGCGTTGATCCGCTGGCCGTGATCCTAGCAGAGAGGGAGTCCCTACCCCTAGTGCTCTCGCTAGCTGACGACATCGAGGAGGTCGTTAGGGAGCTTAGGGAGAGGGCTGTAGCGCTCTACTGATAGCGTTGAAGCGCCTAGTTTATAGCGGCGCGTAGCGAAGGGGGCTTTCGGGGAAGGGCTGTGGCTAGGAGGAGGAGCAAGTGGAGGAAGACGACGACAATGATGAAGAAGCTGATGCAGGAGGCTAGGAGGGCTAGAGCTAGGGAGAGCCTAAGGCAGTGCCCCGTGTGCGGATCCCCCAACACGCTGTCCATAGACATCAAGGAGGATAGGTGGACGGGTATCAAGAACGCTGTGGTTAGGTGCAGCTCCTGCGGCTTCGAGATGAAGCTCGATAACCTGCCTCCGATAGCTGACGAGTTCTGGATATACTCTAGGGTTCTGGACGCCGTGAGGGGAGAGATAGCGGCTGAGGCTGCTGAGGGTGGCGAGGCTCAGGAGGCTGGAGAGAGCGGGGAGAGCGGCGAGAAGGAGGAGGCTGAGATAGAGTTCGTGGAGGTCTCCAGCGAGGGCTAGATCCCTAGCCTAGATCTGAGGATCTGCACAAGCTTTTCTAGGTTGTATCCGTAGAGAGCGCTAACCTCAGCCTCAATGCTAAACCCCCTCGACTCCACGATCCTCCTACACTCCTCTATCCTATCGCTAGAGACCTTGTCCACCTTGTTAAACACCACAACAACCCTATCCCTACCCACTAGGCTAGCAACGCTCTCTAGGGTCCTAACCTGCCTATCAAAGGAGTAGTACGAGTCCGGAGATGGATCCATTAGGAACAGCGTTACGGCATTCAGGCTCCTTAGGGCGGCAACAGCCCTCCTCTCGATAGGATTCATCTCCTCGAGGGGCCTATCCAGGATCCCGGGGGTGTCTATGATCTGCACCCTCACCGATCCCATGTCTATGTGGCCCGCTATGATCGTCTTGGTGGTGAAGGGGTAGGGAGCTACCTCTGGCTTAGCGCTAGATAGTGCGCTCACAAGCGTGGACTTACCCACCTGCGGCATGCCTGCGACTATCACCGTGGGGGCGCTAGGGTCTATGCATGGAAGCTTGCGGAGCTCGCGCAGAGCCTCAACGATCCTCTCGGCTCCACGCAGACTCCTCCTAACAGCTGATAGGGCTCTCCCAACGAACTCTGTAGCTACCCTCTTGGCTTCGGACCCCGTGTAGCAGGAGAGTATCTTCGCTCGGTACTCCCTCCAGAGCCTAGAGACTATCTTTACGCACCTCCTAGCCCTCTCGATCACAGCGTCGTACTCGTCCCCCAGCGCAGCCCTAACGAGCTCAGCGTAGAACGGGTGCATGGAGTCGGTCTTGGGGAGCCTAGCGACCCTACCAACCTCAGCAGCGATAACCTGAAACACGCGCTCGCTCTTAACGAGGTACTTGAATACCCTAGCCCTCTCCCTCCCCTGCCTCCTAATGCCCCGAGGAACCACGACGCTCTTAGGAAACGTCTCCAGGACCCTCCTCCTAACATCCTCGTAGGTAGGAACCCTAGTCCTAAGCTCCTGGGGCAGGCAGCTCTCTCCACTCAACAGCTACACCCTCGCTCAGCGCGCGATCCGCATCCAAGCTTATAGCTCGTGAAGACCTCCTCGCCTCGGTGATGAGGCCGCCAGTGACCTAACCCGCTCTGGGGATGAGGAGTTGGACCCGGCTGACGCGCTAGATGAAGAACCGTTCTTGCTTAGGAAGCGGGGTCGGGGGTCGTGGTCTCGTCACCGCATCAGCTTCGCGGGGCTCAAACCTCATCCCCCGCCTCTGAACCTCGTGCAGCAATATATCCCCGCTGCAACCATCGCTAGGTACGTCAGCGCCATAGGGACGTTTCCCGTGGCTATCGATAGCGCTAGGCATGCTCCCCACGCTACGGTGCTCGCTATAGCTAGCCTAGGGACCTCTCGAGACCCGACCTCCTTGGGAGTCACCCTGTACCTAGCTCTAAGCCCTAGTAGCCCGGATATGGTGCTCGCGGCCAGTATAGGGGATATGACTGCCATCAGCGCGCTGTACCTCCCCATGAGGAACGGCATCTTCTCCACGTACAGCCTCTCGCCCCACGACTCTGCAAACACCCTAGCTATGTAGCTGTAGGCAGCGCTTACAGCAGCGAAGACCATGGCCACGCAGATGAATCCGGGGTAGAGCAGCGGGATACCCCTCTCGAGCACAGCTGCCGCAACCCCTATCACTAGGCCCGCTGTTGCTATCACGCTCTGCAGCGGCTGGGCTATGTAGAGGAGCGCCTCAGCCTTCTCCACAGCTCTCAGGGGGGATCTAGCTACGCATCTCCAGAACCTTCTAAGAACGTCTGAAGCGCCGTAGCTCCACCTAGATAGCTGGATCGCGGCAGCCTCGAGCGTTGGCGGCGTCGTCACCTCGATGAATCTAGGCAGCACCCTAGGCTTGATCCCTCTCGACGCTAGCTGGGTACCTAGCCAGATATCGTCCTGAATAACATCAGTTCTCCACAGCCCGATCCCCTCGATGACCCCCCTATCTATGGCTGTTCCAGCCCCTAGGGGATAGATGAAGAGGCCTAGCCTATGCTTAAGCACGTAGAATATCCACGTACCTAGATCCGTTGCGAACCTAGTGGCTTGCTCAGCCCGCGTGTTGTAGACCGCGTAGCTCCTCCACGGAGCTACGCAAACGTCCTCGCACCTGCTCGCCTCCTCGATAACCTCCCTCGAGACCCTGACGTCAGCGTCTATAACCATGACCAGGTCCCCGCGCGACAGCCTAACGCCGTCGTTCATAGCCCCGTTCCTACCGCCCGAGCCCCAGAGCCTAGCTACAACAACGAGGTTCCCCGGAAACCCCCTCGACCCAACCTCGCGCGCTAGCTCCAGAACGCGGGGGAGAGGATCATCGATAACAGCGATCACCTCGCCTAGGCCAGAGCACGAGCTCGACGCAGCTAGGAGCGTTGACGAGAGCATCCTCAGCGGCTCGCCGCGAGCTGGAACTATGATCGAGATGAATCTGGGGGCGCGCCCCCTAGAGCTCGAGGCTGCATCACCCCCTCTCCTGCTCGATGCTACGTAGATAGCGAGGCTGTAGCTCGAGCCCCAGAGGAGCCCCGCTGCCACGAGCGCGAGCGCTAAGGTGGTTAGCCACGCCATAAGCGCTCGACCCAAGTTGTGAACGTGAGAAGCACCAAGCTTAATACTTGGATCGCAGCGAGTCTAAGGGTGCTGAGAATGGATCCGCGCGAGCTGGTTGAGAAGGCCCTCTCTGAGGGTAGGAAGAAGCTCCTCGAGCACGAGGCTATGCAGCTCCTCGAGTCCTTCGGAGTTCCCGTAGCCCCCTACGGCTTCGCTAGGAGCGAGGAGGAGGCTGCGCAGATAGCTGAGAAGATCGGGTACCCCGTGGTTCTAAAGGTCGTGAGCCCAGACATCAGCCACAAGAGCGACGTAGGGGGCGTGATAGTCGGTGTGAAGACGAGCAGCGACGCTAGGGAGGCGTTCAGGAAGATCATGGAGAACGTCAAGAAGCACGCACCGAGTGCTAGAGTAGAGGGAGTCCTAGTCCAGAAGATGGCTGAGCCAGGCTACATCGAGGTCATCGTTGGAGCGACTAGGGATGCTACCTTCGGCCCAGTGATAATGTTCGGCCTAGGAGGCATATTCGTGGAGGTGCTCAAAGA
>JAADCV010000047.1 GCA_013154235.1 Thermoproteota archaeon
CGCAACAATCAAGCTTTATTAATTTCAGTAGCTCAGCACTACACGCCGACAACAGAAGGTACGAAGAGATGAGGTGTTTACATGGAGCCTTTACTAAAGGTTGAGGGCCTCAGAGTGTACTACTACTCGCTTAGAGGCATAGTTAAGGCAGTGGACAACATATCGTTCCACGTCAACAAGGGGGAGACCCTCGGGCTAGCTGGGGAGAGCGGCTGCGGAAAGTCCACGCTAGGCTTCGCTATCCTAAGGCTGGTACCCTCTCCGGGAAGGATCGTGAGCGGAAAGATACTGTTCGAGGGAGTGGATCTAGTAACGATGCCCGAGGACAAGCTGAGGAAGGAGTACAGGTGGAAGAGGATAAGCATGGTGTTCCAGGGAGCTATGAACGCGCTGAACCCCGTTAGAACCATCGGTGACCAGATAGCTGAGGCCATAATGGTTCACGAGCCTCACGTAACTAAGGAGGAGGCGCTGAAGAGAGCTGAGGAGCTTCTAGCGATGGTCGGTATAGACCCCAAGAGAGTGAAGAGCTACCCCCACGAGCTGTCGGGAGGAATGAAGCAGAGGGTAGTCATAGCTATGGCCCTAGCGCTGAACCCAGATCTAGTGATAGCTGACGAGCCTACAACAGCTCTAGACGTTGTGGTGCAGGCGCAGATCATGAACCTTCTGAAGAGGCTCAAGAAGGAGAAGGGGATGTCAATGATACTGATATCTCACGACCTAGCGCTGATAGCCGAGATAGCTGATAGGGTTGCCGTTATGTACGCCGGGAAGATAGCTGAGCAAGGGCCCTCGGACATAATATACCAGAACCCACAGCACCCATACACGCAGCTCCTCCTGAGAAGCATACCTAAGCTCAAGGGAGCTAAGGAGCTTGTTTGGATACCTGGCCAGCCGCCAGACCTAAGAACACCTCCTCCGGGCTGCAGGTTCCACCCGAGATGCCCCTACGCGATGGATGTTTGTAGGAGGGACGAGCCCCCGATGATAGAGATCGAGCCGGATCACTACGTAGCGTGCTGGCTCTACGCGAAGAGGTGATGCGTATGCCCAAGAGGACAGATCCCAAGCTTGTTGAGAAGGCTCTTCAGGAAGTCATAAGCCTCGGGTACATCAAGCCTAGCCCAGATGACGTTCTCATAGCTATAAACGCTAAGAAGTGGTTCCCGCTTAGGAGGAGCCTAACCGAGATATTCAAGGGTATTAGGAGGTACGTGAGGGCTGTTGACGGAGTAACGTTCACGATAAAGCGCGGCGAGATCTTCTGCCTAGCTGGGGAGAGCGGCTGCGGAAAGACGACCCTGGGAAGAACGATCCTTGGGCTAGAGGAGATAACCGATGGATTCCTGCTCTACAGACCTAGGAAGGAGGTAGCTGAGGAGCTAGAGAGGCTGGGCTTCACCCCGGTCTACAAGGACTTCTACCTCATGAACGACGTGTTTAGGGATAAGAGAGCGTTCAAGCTGATGAGGAGGGAGCTTCAGATCGTATTCCAAGATCCGTTCGGTTCCCTAGACCCTAGAATGACTATCAAGGACATATTGATGGAGCCTCTAGTCGTCCACAACCTATACACGCTTGAGGAGAGGCTTGAGAAGGTTAGAAAGGCGCTTATAGACGTAAAGCTGGTGCCTCCCGAGGACTTCATGGGTAGGTACCCGCATCAGCTCAGCGGTGGGCAGAGGCAGAGAATTGTTATTGCTAGGGCGCTAATGCTGGATCCGCAGTTCATAGTCGCTGACGAGCCTGTATCAATGCTTGACGTGTCTATAAGAGCCGAGATTCTCAAGCTATTGCTAGACCTCAGAGATGCTAGGGGTCTAACGTTCGTGTTCATAACGCACGACCTAGCTCTAGCTAGGTACGTGTGCGATAGGATAGCGGTTATGTATCTAGGAAAGATAGTTGAGCTAGGTCCAGTCGAGACAGTTATCAATAGCCCAATGCATCCTTACACCAAGGCGCTTAGAGCTGCGATACCGGAACCCGATCCGAGCAATAGGCATAGGATTAGGGAGGTTCCGATAAAGGGTGAGGTGCCTAGCGCTATCTTCATACCTCCGGGCTGCAGGTTCCACCCGAGATGCGTTAACTATATGGAGGGCGTGTGTGAGAAGGAGGAGCCGCCAATGATAGAGATCGAGCCGGATCACTACGTAGCGTGCTGGCTATTCTCGGAGAAGAAGCCTGGTGGTTAAGGCTCTCGCCTAACGATGTTTTAGGCTGCTAGCAAGCTTGAAATACCCCTTTTCCTTCCAGACCCCCGGTCGTAGACCTTGCGGCATAGCTCTGCTGGCATAGTTGGTTGGGGTGTGTACATCCCTAGGTACAGGATTAGGGTTGATGAGATAGCTAGGGCCTGGGGCTTCAGCTTAGAGACCGTGAAGAGCCTTGGAATGCATGAGAAGGCTGTGGAGGGCCCGGATGAGGATACGATAACTATTGGCTACGCTGCTGCTAAGTACGCGCTAGCTAGAGCTGGAGTGAGTCCCTCGGAGATAGGCGCTGTGTATGTTGGTACTGAGAGCAAGCCCTATGCCGTCAAGCCTAGCGCTACGGTGATAGCGGAGGCTCTGGGCGTGAATCCCAAGCATCAGGTTGCGGATCTAGAGTTCGCTTGCAGGGCTGGGACGGAGGCTATTAGAATAGGTATATCGCTTGTCGAGAGCGGGCAGGCTAGGTATGCTCTTGCGATAGGCGCTGACACTGCTCAGAGCAGCCCGGGAGACGTGCTGGAGTTCACTGCTGCTAGCGGTGGTGCGGCCTACATAGTTGGTCCTAGGGATAGGTCTGTAGCCTACTTTGAGGGAAGCGTTACCTACTCTACGGATACCCCAGACTTCTGGAGGAGGGAGGGGGTTCCCTACCCAAGGCATGGCGAGGCGTTTACGGGAGATCCAGCGTATTTCCACCACATTGTTACTGCAGCGAAGCTCCTCATGGAGGAGCTCGGGCTTAGGCCAAGCGATTTCGACTACGCAGTGTTTCACCAGCCTAACGGCAAGTTTCCGCTGAAGGCTGCATCGATTCTAGGGATACCTAGGGAGAAGGTTCTTCCGGGTCTAGTGACTCCGTGGATCGGAAACACCTACAACGGCTCGATGCTCATAGGGCTAGCTAGGGTTCTTGAGCAGGCTAAGCCGGGGCAGAGGATTCTCGCGGTTTCGTTTGGTAGCGGTGCGGGTAGCGATGCCCTAAGCATTGTTGTTACTGATAGGATACTCGAGGCTGTAGATAAGGCTCCTAGGGTTGACGAGCTCCTTAAGAGGAAGGTCTACATAGACTACGGCCTCTACCTAAAGTTTAGGAGGATGGTGAGGGCGTACCGGCTTTGAGCAGCGGTAAGGATCTGGATGCTGTTCTAGAGCAGCTGGAGAAGGAGGGTGTGCCTCTCCACCGCTTCGTGGAGAGGGTTGGCAATAAGAATCTCGCGGTGCTTCTGAGGAGGAGGTTTCTAGAGAGGAAGCTGGGGGTAAGTCTATCCTCTGTAGGCTCCACCATAATAGACTTTGAGGAGGTTGAGGGTAGGAACATAGAGAACGCTATAGGCGCTACCCAGATCCCTCTAGCTGTCGTTGGCCCGCTGCGGGTCGAGGGTGAGTACGCTAGGGGCGACTTCTACGTTCCTATGGCTACAACCGAGGGCGCTCTGGTAGCTGGCGTTAACCGTGGGGCAAAGGCGATCACCCTATCTGGCGGAGCTAGGTGCAGAGTTGTTAGGGATGGAATGACTAGAGCGCCGCTCTTTAGGCTACCTAGCGTTGCTGACGCGGTTGAGTTCGTTAGGTGGGTAGAGACTAGCTTCAGCGAGATCAAGAAGGCTGCTGAGTCCACTACCAGGTTCGGAAAGCTCGTTAGGGTAGAGCCCTATATCATGGGCAACCTGGTCTGGCTCAGGTTCGTGTACACGACTGGGGACGCTATGGGCATGAACATGGCTACGATAGCTACAGACGCTGCGTGCAGGTACATACTCGAGAAGTACCCCGGTAGCGTAACCCTCGTTGCGCTAAGCGGAAACATGTGCGTAGACAAGAAGCCTGCTCACATAAACGCTCTCCTGGGAAGAGGCAAGACCGTTATTGCGGAGGCGCTCATCCCTAGCCACGTTCTCGAGAAGGTGTTTAGAGCTAGAGCCGAGGATATACATCGCGTTAACGTAGAGAAGAACCTTCTCGGATCCTCGTACGCCGGAAGCCTCTCCTTCAACGCGCACTTCGCTAACATAATAGCAGCGATATTCATTGCGACAGGACAGGATGTTGCTCAAGTCGTTGAGAGTAGCATGGGGTGGACCTCTACGGAGGTTAGAGACAGCGGCTCACTCTACATAGCCGTGACGCTGCCTAGCCTAGAGGTAGGGACTGTCGGTGGCGGAACGCAGCTACCCACGCAGAGAGAAGCGCTTTCGATAATGGGCGTAGCTGGATCCGGCAACCCGCCTGGAACCAACGCTAGGAAGCTCGCTGAGATAATCGCTGCTACAGTTCTCGCCGGAGAGCTCAACCTGCTCGCTGCACTAGCTAGAAACGAGCTAGCATCAGCACACGCTAAGGCTCGGAGAGGCGAGCTAGCAGCTTCGCGACGCGGCTAAGAAACCTAGAGGTTTTGACTGCCTCCAGAGGTACCTCAACGATACTCCCCCTCTCTACAACCATGTGCCTCCTCCTGAACCCGAAGGCTCTAGCAAGCTCCTCCACAACGTAGTGCAGCTGCACACAGTGCATACTTCCATCCGGTGTTAACACCGCTACCTCCTCAATGCTAGCGCGACTTAGTAACCCGAAGAGCTTGAACCCTACCACATTGATGTGGTTCCTCTCCGGACATGCACACAGGATCGCGTAGCTGCTAAACATCTCAACGAGATCGCGTCTCCGCGATAAGCACTTAGCTAGAAGGAGAACCCTCCTCTTCTCGCGTGCCTCGCGCGGACAAGCGGACTCGTCTAGAAGGTCTAGGGGCTGCAAAAAAGCTCTCACCCTAGCTCAGGACCCCCTCTTAGCTGCCTCGAGATCTCTCTTAACAGCCTCTATAAGCTCTCGAAGCTCATCGCCGAGCTTCTTCTCAACGTCCTCGATTAGCTCTAGTGCTCGCGCAAGCTCTTCGCGTTCGAAGAACTGCTCCAAGGACTTCAGCATCTTAGGTAGCTCGCGCTGGTAGGACTCTATCTCGACAAGCTTAGTGAGAACCCTCTCAAGGTCCTGAACCCTTCTAGACTCTGTTGATAGGACAGACCTCACTTGCTCCTCGTAGAACCTTAGGGACTCTAGCCTATCCGATATCCTCATGAGGGCCCTGAGGAGCTCTAGCGCTATGACTTTTCTAACAGCTAGCGATACTGCTGCAGCCCTAAGGTCAGCTGTAGGAGCTTTTCTCGCTAGAGCTAGCAGCTCACGCTCGACCTTCTCCATGTACTCTCGCACTATCCTAACTACCTCGGGTTGAGGCATCTCTCCCATCCCAAGATGATAGGGGTGTTGGGAGCTATATACCCTAGCCTATAAACGCACGAATTAGATACATGCGTGCGCAACCTATCCCCGACCTAGAGAGAGGAGCGCGCTAGTCGGGGTCTCGACATCTATGCGGGTCCTAATACCTATCTCCCTAAAGCCTAGGTACCTAGCAATGCTCTTAACCTCCTCGTTACCCTCATCGACGAGCAGCAACACCCTAGCACCACCCTTAACACCGTCTCTAGCCACCGCGTATATCACCGAAGCTATGTGTCTCCTCTCAGCCTCCGGCCTCATCAGCAGCTCCCCTACGACCCACACCTCTGGGAGAGACACGTATCTGCAAGCCATAGCCGTGAGTCTACGGCTCCGATCGAAGTAGCCGTAGCACCTTCTGTGAGCTAGAAGCCTCGAAACATCCTGTGGAGCAACCTTTTCGAACCCTAGAGACCTGTAGAGGTCTAGAACGTCGTAGGTGCAGTAAGCTGGACTCATCTTAACGGGCTCGTCAACATCAGCCTTCTCGTTGAACGCTAGCTCGTCTGTAACCATATCGATTATTCTCCTAGAGGAGAACCTCGCGCTGAGCTTGGGGAGCATACCCTCGACCTTCTTCCTAGCGGCCTCGCTATAGCTAATCACCTTAACCCTTCTGAACCTCCTGAGCCAGTACTCAACCTGCTCCTCGATCTCGTTGAGGTTTCCGTAGAGGTGTAGATGCGTCTGATCCAAGTGGCCTCTATACAGCATTGCGTAGGAGAATATGTTCGACTCGCGAATATGGAAGACCGCTTCGCAGAGCTCGGTCTCGAACACCACGTTGTGGAATAGGAAACAATGCCTAAGCGGGTTCTCCTGATAGAGCCTCCTAATAGCCTTGAAGAGCAGAAGATCCATCTCCCTAAGGTTCTTAATCAAAACCCCACCCGTGTGAGGTGTAGAAGCTTCAAAAGGGATTTAAGGTAAGGGGCTTGAGCTAGCCAACTCTATAGCTAGAGAAGGGTCTGAACGGTATTAGGTCGACCATTGTTACGAGACCTGGCCTCGCCTCAAGCACCTTCTCTACTAGGCTCAGCACAACAGATGCTGTACCAACATCACCCTGGGTCCCGCTGCTCCTCCATACGAGCTTCCCGCTCTCCTTAGCCTCTATCGATATCTCGTCCCTCTCCTCAGCTCCTACCAGCGCGTGGAACTCAACTCTGACAACCTCCTTATCTCCTACGTACACAGCCCCGAATCCGCTAATCCCTCTGCAGGCTCCCTTTGGAACCCTGACTCCGCTTGACTCGATATCGTTTTCAGCTGCTACAGCATGCTGCTCCTCAACCACCTTAGTTGGGGAGAGCCCTAGGGCTTCAGCTACTAGCAGCGCGCTCTCAGCGTACCCTACGTGTCCAGTGATCACGCCTCTCCTCAGCTCGTCCTCCACCTCGCTAGTGGGCCTACCGATACCAACCTTCTTCCGGAAGCTCTCCCTCCTCTTCGCGGCATCCACGTACCTCGCTGCAACGACCCTCTGCACCTCGTCAACCGTGGAGCTGAGGGCTATTACGAGCGTGTCTAGGAGGAACCCTGGGTTTATCCCAGTACCTAGAACCGTCACTCCCCTGGACCTAGCCATCTCGTCGAGCCTTCGAGCTAGCGTTGGGTACCTATAGAATGGGTAGGACAGTGTTTCGCACGTCGAGATCACGTTGAGGCCCATGTCTATCAGCGTCGCTATCTGCGGAAAGACCTTGTCTAGGTAGGATGCTGTAGCGTGTATCACGATGTCCGCGTCTACGAGAGACGTAGGGTCGTTAGAGACGGCAACCCCTATCTTCTCCCCCGTAGCTAGCTCGCCAACATCCTTGCCGACGATCCTCGGGTCTATGTCTACAGCGCCAACGATCTCGAACCCTCTCCTTAGAGCTAGCCTAGCTAGAATCCTAGCGATAGAGCCAAACCCGTAGAGGCCGAGCCTAATCATCTTGAAGCCCTAGTGCTTGTAGCTAGCCGAGTATTTCTGTGCAGCGACCTAGGGACCACCTCTCGAACCCTCTAAACCTAGATAGTACGTTAACCGCTGCAACGACATTGCTCAGATCCCTCCTAACTATGCACACACCCCGCGAAGGAATGCCGAAAGCCACGTCAACAGCCCCCGTAGCAACTAGGGGTAGAGCTAGGAGATCCTCTTCTCCGCGCACGATCAGGAGCGAGGGTACCTGCAGCTTCAGCAGCTCTAGGATACGATCAATGCACTCACGCGATAAGGATCCAGGCTCGTTTCTGCACTCGCTAACCTCCTCGAAGAGAGAGGTATCCACACGAGCCTCACGAAAGCGCATGGTTCTGGAATCAGCTATGCACAGCCTCGGGAGACCAACGTAGTCGATTACTGTTGAGCACACCACATCCCCAACTATCGCAGTCCTGAAAGGATCTATGAGTAGGGCAAGGGTTTGCCCAACGTATGCGCGAGGCCCCTCAACGAGCTCGGTAGCGAAGAGCGTCCACGGGCTCGCAAGGTACCTCCTAAGCTCCTGAGGTAGGTGGAGCTCAGCCGATGCAGGCTTCATCACGTGGTCACGCCTCGGGTAGTCTCATCATGGCCCGAGCCCGCTAGGCTAGGAAGCTAGATAACGGTAACCGTCTTAGCTAGGTTCCTAGGCTTATCCGGGTCGTAGCCTCTAGCCACAGCGGTTTCGTAGGCTAGCATCTGCAGGGGAATCACGAGAGGTATTGCTTGAACCGCTGGGCTGAGGTGCTTAGGAACCTCGATAACGTGGTCAGCGCTGCGTACGCGCTCAGCTAGTTTCCTCGGCGCCACGAGTATCGTTACCGCCCCGCGGCTCTTCATCTCCTCAACGTTGCTAGCAACCATCTCCAGCTCCTCGCTACTGCACGCGCAGAACAGCGTGGGAAACCCGGGCTCCACGAGGGCTATGGGACCGTGCTTGCTCTCGCCAGCTGGATACGCCTCCGCGTGAACGTAGGCAACCTCCTTCATCTTGAGCGCCCCCTCCTTAGCGACGCCGAGCCCGAATCCCCTACCTAGGTAGAACGCGCTCCTACTTCTCACGAATACGTCCAGCGCTTTCGAGACGAGGCTACGGCCGCTCTCTATAGCTAGGGATGCCGATATGGGGCACCTCCGGAGATCCTCGACCACAGCCTCGTACTCGCTACGGCTAGCCTCGCCACGTAGCTTAGCTACCGTCGCTGCTAGATAGGATAGCGCAGCAACCTGCGTTGTGAAGGTCTTCGTCGCAGCTACCCCTATCTCTGGCCCCGCCCTTGTGTAGATAGCTAGGTGGCTCTCGCGCGGGATAGCGCTGCCGAGCACGTTGCTGAGGGCAACAACCTTAGCGCCGAGATCCTTAGCTATGCGAACCGCTATGAGCGTATCTATCGTTTCCCCGCTCTGGCTAACAGCTATAACAACATCGCGATCGCTTAGCCATCTCCCGAGCCACCACCTAGCCTCCGAAGATACCAGCGGAACGCTTGGAACCTTAGCTAGCCTCGTCAGAGCTAGAGCGCCGATTATCGAGGCGTGGTAGCTGCTTCCAGCAGCTACGAAAATAACTCTCTCAGCCCTAGCAATGAGCTCAGCAGCCCTGCGCACCTCCTCGCCTAATCCTGCTATGGTCTGCGCTAGCGCCTGAGGCTGCTCAAGGATCTCCTTCTCCATAAAGTGCCTGTACCCACCCTTCTCAACAGCCTCCGGGCTCCACTCAACTACCCTAGCCCTAGTTTCGACGCTAACCACCTTCCCGTCAGCTGCCTCCAGCCTTACGGAGCTAGAGGTTACGTACCCTAGCTCGCCGTCGTGAACAACCACAACCCTATTCGTGTACCTTAGGAACGCCGGGATATCGCTAGCGATGAAGTTGTACCCCTTTCCGAGCCCTATGACTAGAGGCGAGGTGTTTCTAGCGAAAAGAATCCTTCTTCCCCCAGCGTAGATAGCGGCTATAGCATAGGTTCCCCTCAGGAGGGATACAGCGCGCTTGAATGCGCTGTAGATACTCATGCCTCTCCTAATGAACTCCTCGATTAGGTGTGGAATCACCTCGGTATCGGTCTCGCTCCTAAACCTGTGCCCAAGGTTCTCTAGCCACTTCCTCAGCTCGGAGAAGTTCTCTATGATCCCATTGTGCACGACTGCTATCGTGCCGCTGCAGTCGGTGTGGGGATGAGCGTTCTCATCGCTTGGTCTACCGTGCGTCGCCCACCTAGTATGCCCCAGGCCTACAACCCCGTCGATCTCGCTGAACCCAATCTTCTCCCTAACCTCGTCTATCTTACCAACGCTCTTCCTAACGACGAGCCTCCCGAGATCGTCGATGAAAGCTATCCCTACAGAGTCGTAGCCCCGGTACTCGAGCCTCTTTAGGCATCCGTAGAGAACATCTCCTAGCTTCTCGGGGAGAGCTCCTCGCTCTACAGCAACCCCTATTATTCCGCACACAGCGCTTAACCCTCTTACCACTCGATATGATCCCAAGCCACGCTATAAATCTGAGCCTATACGCTACTATCTGCAGCTAGCCGCATCAATAGATGGAGCTCGGAGGGAGAGGTTTATAGATGCATTAAGCCACTAGTCTCGGGGAGGCGCCATGGCCTCGAAGCTAGCTATAGCATTCGTGGTCATACTGGCTATCTCAGCCGCTGTGCTGATGGCTGTCGGCATATGGGGTTACATGACCACAGCAGCTTCGGTATCCCAGAACCCAGCCCTAGCTAAGCTTGTTCCCTCCCTACAGAGCTACCGAGCCATAGTGTGGAGAGCTAGCGGATCCCAGTTCGAGAAGCTAGCTAGCGAGCTCAATGCCACGACGTCTATAGGATCATCGCCTATAAGGGTTGAGATAGTTGATCTCTGCAGCTACGCGGAATCCCCATACATACCGAAGAGCGGCGAGGGCGTCCTAGCGATAGACACCGGTAAGTGCAGCGTAGACACCTACGCTCTAACGTACTACCTAGTGAAGAAGCTGTGGAGCGGAATGAACGCTGGGCTCGAGCTAAGGATGCCCACGCCAAAGGCTATAGCCGTGCTGAACACCGGCAAGAACGTTGTTGTAGCTGCTTTCAGCTCCCAGCCAACTAGAAGCGCAGCGCTGCTACTCCAGCTAGCCCTATCGCTACCCACCGAGCCAAAGCCCCAGATAGTGGTTATCGATGTAGGTAACGAGAGCTCTAGAGCTAGCGCTATAGGGCTAGAGGAGGTGTCTAGAGGAACCTACGTGCTCTCCAACGACCTATACATGGTGACGACCGTTAGCCTGGTATCGGTGAGCAGCGGATTAATAGACGTTAGGTGCGTCGGTCCTCTAGACGTATCGTCGTACGCGCCTAGCACAGTAGCGACCAGCGGCGGTCTATTCGTAGAGAAGAAGAGCTTTGGAAACGTGCTGCTGCTAGGTATTAGGAAGGTTCTCGATAGAAGCGACCTGAGCAAGGGGCTCGTCTCGCTATACGTAGAGCCTAGCTACTCCGCGATGGCGTGGGCTATCCACAGCTACGCGGTGCTATCACTTAAGGGAGGAGAGGGTAGAGCGCTGCTCAGCCTAGACTCGTTTGGGGCTACGACACTAGCGACCATAGTTTTCAGCAGGTAACTCAACTCATCTCTTTTCAAAGCTCTATACCTTATATCTCCTCCAAGATCCATAGCCTTACTCACCGGGTTAGCCTAGCATGGTGAGCGAGTCCAGCTGCCTTCCTAAGCCCCGTAGGAGACCTAGCGAGACGGGGCTCAACGCTGACGAGATGGAGCGCTACGTAGGCGTTCTCAGGAGCAGGGAGGAGGCTAGAGCGAAGCTCCGCGAGTTTATTGAGGAGGCTAGCGCTAGTGAAAACCCTCTGGTTGCGCTCGTTGTTGCCGAGTGGGGAGAGGGTAAGACAAGCCTCTTCTACACTGTTCTAAACAAGCTGCAGCCCCCTCAAGCAGCTTCCTTTATCGTGAGCGGGAGAACCGTGATAAGCTTCCTTGAGAGGATAGCTAGCGGAGCTGTAGCACCGCAGACAGCATCCGTAGCGCACGGGTTCCTAGCCTCGGTTCTAGCAGCTCTATTCGTCGAGCAGCTAGAGGCTATCGAGAGAAAGTGCGGCTCTAGGCCTAGCCCAATCGAGCTCAGCTCATTCAGCAGGTGCGAGGACTACGTGCCTAGAGCTCTAGAGGAGCTTCACGCTGCCTGCAACTGCAGCAAGATCTTCGTGTTCGTCGACGAGTTCGAGGATATAGTTAGCGCTAGCCCTAGGGTCGTCGAGTACGCTGTCTCAGGAATAACTCATCTCCTCAACGGCGCCGTTAGGGAGATCAGCAGCAGGAGCGATGTTGGCAAGGGTAGGTATGCTGGCTGGCTGCACCTAGTGCTATCGCTAACCCCAAGCGCCTACACAAAGCTGCGCGGCTTCGGAGAGCTGAGCTCTATAATAGCTAGGTTCAGCAGGAGGGTCAAGCTGATAGAGCTGAAGCCGTTGCCTAGGAGCGAGGCTCTCGCTCTGCTAAGGGGCTTGTGCCGCTACATCTTCGATGGCGTGGAGCTAGAGAGCGTCCTTAGACCGTGCAGCCTCGTGAACCCGCTTATAGTAGCTAGCCTAGGGAACCCAGCTGCACTGCAGAGAGCTTTCACAGAGCTCGTGTACCTAAAAGCTGCTAGCTCTAGCGAGTGCTTCACCCCGATAACGTTTAGCGAGGCTATCGAGCTCGTGAAGAGGATAAGCATCGATATAGCTGGGGCTAAGCTGCCGCTAGCTGTCGAGAGCTCGATAGAGAAGCTTAGGAGGGTCGTATCCAGGGTCTCGAAGCTAGCTGGGGGATCCAAAGCTCTCGAGCTTCTAGACCTAGCACTAGCAACCCTAGTCATCGAGCCTAGCGATGCTAAGAGCCTGCTGGGCATTAGCGATGCTGACCTCGAGGACTCTGTGCATACTATTAACGCTGCAGCACGCGCACCCCAGCTATCATTCGCCACGAGGATCCTCTACGCGGCTGAGCTAATTCCATGGAGCGAGGAGGCTAGGGAGAGAGCTGTAGATGCGTGGAGGAAAGCCCTATCGACCTGCCCATCGACATCGAGCGACCCCTCGACACTAGCTGAGATAATCGTCGAGTCATCAACGTACGTGGACTCGCGCGGTGGGCTAGCTATAGCTGTCCCGATGAAGGGTGAGGAGGGGGCTAACCTAGTTAAGGAGCTCGTGCCTACCCAGCTCTCTAGCGATGAGGCTGCGCTACTCCTATCAGTTCTAAGCCGCGAGCTCAGCTCTCTAGAGAGGAGAAAAGCTCTGATTCTATCGCCGCGGATCGTTAGCACGATATACGTGTCGCCCGAGCTCACGTTCCTGAGCTTCGTGAAGGGCGTTGATAGGAGGTTTAGGTACTGGCGCGAGCTCATCTCGAGCATTAGGGACGAGCACCTGCTTCTAGGCTTCGTTGCTGCCATGTCCACGCTACGAAGTGTTTTGAAGGTTAGGAGAGTCGAGGTGCTTTAGCCATGGCTAAGCTCCTAGCTCTAGAGATCTCGATTCCTCTTGGGAGCAGGGAGGTCGAGGCTAGGGTTGGGCTCTACGCTAAGGCTAGCGCTGTAACCTCTGAGGACGTTGATGAGCTCGTGGCTAGGCTTAGGGAGGCTCTACGGTCCTCGCTAAGGCCTATACACGCGCTGCTGATCGTTGCGCCTAGCGTAGATGACGAGGCTATGCAGAAGCTCGAGGCTAAGTGCCGCGAGCTGAGCCTAAAGCTGATAGTTGCTAGGGTGCCGAGAGTCATCGACAGGATCCGCCTAGCTGCAGTGGGCAAGGCCGTAGAGGAGTTCTCTAAGGGTGTTGCGGAGCCCTACAAGCTGGCTATGGATCTCAGCAAGCTATCGACTGTTATAGACGTGGATACAGCAGAGGTAGTCCTACGAGACGTGGTCGAGGGCCTAGGGCTCGCCGACAGCGTTAGATCCATTGCTAGGGAACCCATAGCGCTAACCGAACCCATTCTAACGCATCCCATAAACAGGTACGAGGATCTCGTAGATGGTATGAAGTGGTTCCTCTACGCTCCATGGAGCAAGGCTAGCGTAAGCGAGTTCCATAGCTACGTGAGCGCAAACGTGATGAGGTTCCACCTCTTTAGAAGGGGTAGAAAAGGGCTCCTAGGGCTGGATATAGAGAGCGTTGACAAGCTCAAGGATGTAGCTGCTGCGCTCGCTAAGAACGGCCTCATCAACTACGACCCCTCTACCTCTACGGTCGACGTCACGAAGCTCAGCCCTACAGAGGAACGAATACTCAAGATACTAGAGAACGTGTTTGACGGCGTTGCTCACGCTGACGCGCTTAGAAAGTTCTTTGTCGAGGCCTCGGCTAACAGCGATAGGCTCTGGAGAGCAATCCTATCGATTCTAGAGCTGCGCGGGCTCGTATGCGTGAACAGCGACGGCAAGTGTCCAGATGCTCCAGGCAAGAGCTACGTTGTGCTTCTCAGGGGTGAGAGGGCTAGGAAGTGCTTAGAGTCGTGGCTAGGGGAGGTAGAGAAAGTCGTTAGCGGTATCAGGGAGCTCGAGCCGTACGGATACGTAGTGACGGGTAAGGATAGGGGGTACCGAGCCTTTACGCTCAGCGAGCTAGCTAGCTTACTCCAAGAGCTATCGTCCAAGGCTAGGGAGATAGCGTCTATAGATAGCGCTACAGCGGTTAGGATAGCTAGGCTGGCTAGGGAGCTCGCTGAATACAGCCAGAACATTATCCTTCCGGAGGTTGCTAGCGCCAGATCAGTTATGGAGATGCTGCGGTCTAGGATAAGGGACTATGCATACAGCATCGAGGAGGAGCTGAAGAACATTAGATCCCTTCTAGAGAGCTACGTGTCGCTAAGCCCCGTATCTATAAGCCTAGGCCTTCTGGAGGATCTCAGGAAAGGTCTCGAGAGAATAAGCGAGATCGTGACCATGGCTATACCGCGCGATAGGTTCCTAGAGGATATCGAGAGGCTGTGGAGGAGCAGTAGGGGAAAGAGCTTCCCGTTCCACTTCGCTAAGCTGGGTCCGGTGTACCACTTCAACTACAAGCTCTACCTAATCCACACGGAGCTCAGAAAGCTCGTGGAGATCGATGAGAATGGGGAGCTGAGGCCGAGCAGAGCTCTAGAGGATGCTAGGTCAAGGATAGAGGAGATCGAGAACTACGTAAAGAGCGCTATCGAGAACGTTGTGAGGATAGGCTCCACAGCCGATCTAGCGGAGACCCTAAGCAGGTGCGAGACCCTGAGGGGCTTAGCCGAGTTCGCAAAGGGGTACACCATGGCTAAGATAGAGGTTGAGCCAATAGCTGCGGCTAGCGTGAGCGAGCTGCACAAGGTCGTCAAGCGCATCGTGGACGAGTGGGTGGAGAGAGTGGAGAGC
This sequence comes from Thermoproteota archaeon, assembly GCA_013154235.1. GTDB lineage: Archaea > Thermoproteota > Thermoprotei_A > Sulfolobales > Ignisphaeraceae > JAADCV01. Next base: position 14,858 of record JAADCV010000047.1, read on the forward strand.
GACGCTAAGATAGTGGCGGACCTCCGCAGGCTAGCTAGGGAGGTTGCTAGGCTCGAGCGCGAGGTCGTAGCTAGGTGCAGAAGCATAGAGGAGAAGATGAAGACTGTCGTCGATCTCCTCAATACTTGCCCAACGCTGTTCGACTACTCGACGAGCTGCTCGGAGGAGCTCGACAGGGTTAAGGAGCTGATATCCCACGCTAGCGAGGTCATAAGCAAGCTTGGGAGCGACGCTAGCGGGATCCACAGCCTTAGGGACGTGAGGGATAGGGCTGCTAGCGTTAGGGATACTCTTAGCAAGGTGATCTCGGAGCTCAGCGAGGAGAGGCTTGAGAGCTGCTCTAAGCTTCTCAAAGAGGTTGAGAGGAGGATAGAGAGACTCGCGGCGAACGTCCTCACGCTAGGGGAGCTGGTATCTAGGCTAAGGATAGAGACCTCGATACCGTTCAAGGAGATATGTGCTGAGGCTAGAGCCGCCATCGCTAGGAAGGACTACAGCTCGGCGTGCGAGCTCATATCAAAGCTCTCGAGAGCTGCCGAGGAGCTTAGGAAGCTAGCGATAGGAGGAGGGCTCCTGAACCACGAGGAGCTAGACGTGTACACTGCTCTAGAGGATGTGAGGTCGAGGGTTAGGGGTAACCTGAGGCTAAGTGAGGCAATAGGGATACTCGTAGAGAGGCTCAACATGCCCTACGAGAAGGTTAAGAGGCTAGTGATAAGCTTGATAGATAAGGGAGTTCTAGAGGTGTACCTATAGACCTATGACGATAGACATCCTCGAAGACCTAGACTCTGTTTTGAGAAGCATTCTCCAAAGGCTGTCTGAGCGCGATGAAGAGCTCCGGAGCCTAGCTAGGAGCGCTCTCAGCGAAGGTAGAGCTCTCCTAATCGAGGGGGTATCGAGCTACGACCCTAGCGCTATCGTAGGAGTTGATGGATCTAGAGCTAGGATCGTGACCGTAGGATCCTCGTCAGTGTACCTCTGTAGAGCTGTAGCGGTGTGGCTCAATGGCCGTAGAGTGGATAAAGCGAGGATAGTGGCTGTCGATGCTGCACTAGACGAAGATGCTGAGGGATGTGCTGAGGACGCTATGATAGCTCTAGAGACCGAGCTCTATAGCGAGTGCATAGGGTGCCGAGCTATAGTCATCGACGGCCCTATCGTGGATCCGCCTAGACCTCCAAAGGAGTGCTTCGCGCACGAGGCTGGTCTTCACGAGGATAGAGCTCGCTCGATTAAGAGAGCTATCGAGAGCGGCGCTCTAGTTGTAGGAGTCGTTAAGAGGCTTAAGGGATGCTTGCTAGGCGCGCCAGCACACCTAGCTTACTACAGGTTGTGTAGGCTTGTAGAAGACCTTGCTAGATCTAGGGCTAGGATCGTAGCTGTACCGTACCTAGGGCCCGTAGCCCCTAGCGATGTTGCTGAGGTCTACCGAGGGCTAGGCGTTGAGATCTCGAGCTTCGTCGTACTGAGCTCTAGCCGCAGCTCGCTATACAGAGTAGATGTAGCGCCCGCGCGCTACGCCCGTAGGGCTCTAGAGCTACTAGCATCGCTCCCCCAATCAAACGATGGTTTACCGCTACCAGTATCGCTTGCTCACGAAGCATCTAGGATTCCTAGGGTCGTTGTAGAGACCCTCAGAGCTAGAGCAAAGAGATTTCTGCTAGAGTACGCATCCTACCTACAGTGATGAGAGCCCCACCGTTTCGGAGCCGAGAGCGATGAGGATAATGGGGGCTCCACTGAGCGCGCATCCGTAATGCTCTAGGGACGCGGAAGCGTTCTTCAACGCTCCCTAGCTAGCTTATATCGAGTCCGCTTCTAACCGCTCTTTCCACCCTACGCGTCTCTTGCAGGCAACAAGCATTCACCTCGCTACCCCTATCCTCTTCCGTTCCTCGGTGCCGCTCGGGAGAAGCAATGAGGGTGAGGGTGCTAGCGCTAGACCTAGCGGTGATGGTGTCTAGCTTCGCTGGGCTAACTCTCTTCAGCGCGCTCCTGCCATGGATATCGAGGGACGTAGTTATTACTAGAAGCGACGTATGGCTGGTGTCGGCTCTCTACGCTGCTGGAGTATTCGTATCGTATCTCGTGGGCTGCGTACCGGCTATCGCCTCTAGCCCTAGGAGGGTTGTGGCGTTCTCGATAGCCTCGGTCTCCGCATCGATGGCTCTCTCAGCTAGCGCCACCAACGCCATCCAGCTAGCGCTGCTGAGATTCGTCCAGGGCTTCGCCTCCATGACTGTTCCAGTCTTCTCGGCGCAGCTATCTAGGAGCTTCGGCAAGGCGACCCCGCTCGCGCTAGGGATACTCTTCTCGGGAACCTTCGTAGGGGGAGCTATCGGGTACGTCGCTAGCAGCCTAGCTACCTTCATCGGGTGGAGGGGGGTCTACGCGATCTTCGCCCTAGCAACAGCTCTCTGCGGAGCGCTGTGGCTACACGAAGCTCCGGTGGAGAGGGCTAGGAGAGTGATTAGCCTTAGAGAGGCTAGGGATCTCTGGCGAGACCCATTCACCCTCCTATGGGGATCCTCGTTCTTCGCAGCCATGTGGATACTCTTCACGGCAGCCACCCTAGGGAGCTCGGCATCGCCCGCCTACTCCAAGCTATTCGGAGCTGCTATCCAAGCATCGATGGCTGCGTGGTCCGTGATTGGTGGCGCGCTAGCGTACATGGCCTCTAGGAGGGGAGGGTCTATCCATGGTATTGGACGTGTTCAGCAGGCGTGCTTAGCGCTAGCCGCACTGGGAGCACTAGCCGCTATGGGTGCTAGAAGCCCTGGAGAGGTCATTCTCGCTGCTGTAATGCTGGGCGCTGTGCAAGGCGCTTCACCAGCGTTCTGGAGCCTGCCTGGAGTAGCTTACTCGAGCAGCGAAGCTGAGCTAGCTGGCTTCGTTCTAGGAGCGCTATCGAACTCTGCAGCACTGGTAGGGCCCATGACTAGCGCTGCTCTAGCTCTCGCTGCCGGAATCCGCGCTCTATGGGTAACCCTAGCTACGGTGTCGATGCTAGGTGTTGTAGCTACCTCTCTAGCGATGAGAATCACGCCGCCAGTCCTCCTCCATGGCCATAGGGTTAGGGGCGTTAGAAGGTAGATGCTTTCTCTATAACCAGCACATCTAGGGTCACGTGGTACCTTCTAGGCCCTACACTCCTAACGACGTGGCCGCCGCGAACCTCTACGCGAGCTCCGAGCTCCTTAGCCACGCTCTCGACAGCGCTCTTAGCAACATCTAGCGATTCGCGCTTCCTCCTCGCCTCCACAAAGAGGTGCGGGTGCAGCCATCCACCGCGCTTAACGATGCCTATGGATGCGACAAGCGCGTCTCTCCAGAGCTCGGGCAGTGGCATGAGAACCCGATCGAACTCTCTAGCGAACCCTCTAGCTACGAGAAGCGCATCGCCCTCTATAACCTCGTTGATCTCTGCAACGCGGTTAAGCTCAGCATTTATCCTCGCGTACCTCGCTGCGTAGGGATTTATGTCGATTGACACAACTAGGCTAGGTCTCGAGAGCCTAGATATGACGATGCTGTACCCACCTACGCCGGCAAACATGTTAAGGATCCTCTCGCCAGCTCTAACCATCTTCGCGACTCTAGCGTGATCGTAGCTCAGTACGGGAGATATGTACACCTTGGTTATATCTAGGAGGAAGGAGCATCCGTGCTCCCTGTAGACAGTCTCGCTCCTCGGCTCTCCAGCTAGGTGAACGTAGCTCCTCACTCTATGCTCGCCAGATACCGGGGTTACGGCAGCCCACACACTCTTCACGTAGCTAAGCTCTTCGAGAATCCTCTCGGCCACGGGCTTGAGCTTGTCTATGTCTACGTCGAAAGGCTTTCGTATGACAGCTATATCCCCCAGAATCTCTATCCTCTTCCAAAGCCTAGACGCCAGCTCCTCGCCAAGCACCTCCCTAGCTATCCTCCTAAGCAGCGGCTCGCTCAACTTCTACCCCAGCTACGCTCAGCACTCTACCGCTTGCCAGCTCAGCAACCCCTATTTAGCTAGCTAGCGCCTAGAGTGCGAGGGCAATGGCTAAGCTGAAGTGCCCTAGATGCGGATTCGTCTTCGACGTGAGCTACGCTAGGATCGTTGCCTGCAGCGGCTGCCCAATATCCACTACCGGGAGCTGCGGATACGTTAAGTGCCCCCGCTG
>JAADCV010000087.1 GCA_013154235.1 Thermoproteota archaeon
TAGGTATAGAGCCGCTGAAGAATATCCTAACCTCTATCTCGCCCCTCCTAACCCTCTCCAGAACCTCCCTAGCGTGCTCGAGATCCATGTGGTCCTCCAGTATCTCCCTATACGTCTCCTCCAACACCGGGAAGTCCCCTAGCTGCTCGACGACCCTAAGCAGCTTCTCAGCGTTGAACTGCCTCCGCGCTAGAGAGACGTCTACACCTCTATACCTCCTCAAGAGCATGAAGCTCCTCTCGGCGCAGTGCCTAAACCTCTTCTTTATCAGCTCGGTCCTCCTAATCGCCCTCCTAGCTAGCTCCTCTAGGTTGTCCGGGGTAACGCTCTCCACGAGCCTCCTTACCGAAGCTTCATCAACCTCGGTTCCGGGTGGCAGCGTGAGCATGAATCCGTTGTCTGTCACAGCTATCCTTACGTGCCTACCAACCATCTCCGAGAGGACGTAGGCGTAGGCTCTGGATAGAACGTCGTTAACCCTCCTGCCGAAGAGGCTGTGAAACACTATGTTTGTCGTGCCCCTAGACTCGTCCCTCCACACCTCCACAACTATGAGCCTATCCGAAGGCACTAGGCCATCCATAAACGCCTTCTGCTCGTATATGTACTCGTAGATGTACCTAGCTGCGTGCTCCTCCAGATCGTACTCCCTAGCGATCCACTCAATGACCTCGCTAGGAGGTAGCGCATCGATTAGCTCAGCTACGACCCTCCTAAACCTACCAACCTCTAGGGCTGAGTCGTAGGCTAGCGGAAGCATCTCGGAGAACCACGTTGGTACCGTAGGCCTCTCCCCCTCCGCGGGAGCCACGATAACCTTCGTTGGGTGTATAGCTAGAACCCTATAGGTTCTCCCACCGAGCACGAAGATGTCTCCCGGGCTCAGGATCTCCACGAAACCCTCCTCGAGGTCCCCAACGTACCTCTGCCTACCACCGTCGCTACACAGCACCGGTATCTTAGCCTCGTCGGGTATCGTGCCAACGTTGAGCATGTAGATCATTCTAGCCCCGCGCCTCCTCCTAATGAGCCCGGTCTCAGGATCGTACCTAATCTTCGCGTAGACGTTAAAGTCCTCGAGCCCTGGATACATCCCAGCTAGGTACCTAACCACCGACTCTAGCCTCTCCCTAGGCAGGTCGTGGAACGTGTAGCTCCTCCTAACAATCCTGTAGACCTCGTCGATAGTCCTAGGCTTCTCGAGGCTCATCCCAACGATGTGCTGGGCAAGCACGTCTAGGCAGTTCCTAGGTATCTTAACCCTATCTATCTTCCTCTCCATAGCTAGCTTTGCTAGAACCGTGCACTCCACAAGGTCGTCCCTATCCACAACTATTACCCTGCCCTTGCTAACAGCCCTAAAGTGGTGGCCGCTCCTACCAACCCTCTGCAGGAGCCTAGTGACGCTCTTCGGGCTGCTCAGAAGCACCACGAGGTCTATGTAGCCGATGTCTATCCCTAGCTCGAGGCTCGTCGAGGAGACCACTACCCTCAGCCTACCCTGCTTAAGCCTATCCTCAACGCTTAGCCTAACGTCCCTACTCAAGCTACCGTGGTGAGCCTCTATCTCGTCAGCGTTGATCACGCCGCTCTCGCCAAGCACCTTCTTCAGCTTGAACACGACTCGCTCCGTAGCGCTCCTAGTGTTGGTGAAGACTAGCGTGGTTCGGTGGCTGAGTATGAGCTTCTTGAGCTCCTCGTAGATAGCCTCGTTGATGGCTGATGCCGGGGCGTAGACGAGGTCCATCCTCGGGCACACGACCTTGACGTCTATAGGCTTCGAGAACCTAGCGTCTACAACAACGACCTTCCTCGGGGTGCCATCGTCTAGGTACCCCCCTAGGAACCTAGCCACCTCCTCGAGAGGGGCTATGGTTGCGCTCAGCCCGATCCTCTGGAACTCGCCCCCAGCTAGATCCACGAGCCTCTCGAGGGTTAGGCTTAGGTGAGCACCCCTCTTGCTGGAGGCGAGCTCGTGTATCTCGTCTATAACGACCCACTTAACACCCTTCAGAAGCTCCCTAAATCGGGGGGCTACGATAGCTATCGATAGGCTCTCGGGGGTCGTTATCAGTATGTGTGGCGGCTCCCTAAGCATCCTAGCCTTCTCTTGAGGAAGTGTATCGCTCGTCCTCACCCCAACCCTAATCCCCAGGGGCTTGCCGTAGAGCTTCTCGCTGAGCTCGCTCATCTCGCTGAGCGGCGCAACGAGGTTCTTCCTCATATCGTTGCTCAGGGCCCGGAGAGGAGAGACGTAGATAGCGTAGACCCTGTCATCTAGCGAGCTCCGGAGGTCGAGCCTAACCAGCTCATCTATAATAGCTAGGAACGCAGCTAGCGTCTTTCCCGTGCCCGTAGGGCTAGATATCAGCACGTGGCTCCCGCGCTTGATGTAGGGAATAGCCATTCTCTGGGGAGGCGTGAACTCGCCGTACCTAGAGAAGAACCAGGTTCTAACGAGGTCGTGCAGGTAGCTAGCTACCTCATCGTCGCTGAACTCTCTAGCGTACTCGATCGCCACGAAGTAATACCCCGGGCTATAGGCTTGGGGCTAGCCTAGGTTATAAGGGTTCGGAGCTGGGATCAAAAGATCTGGAGCTTGGATAGAGCCTCCCTAACGTTTCTAGGCAGCGACATGTAGTCGATCTCCTCAGCCTTCGACAGGTCGTAGCTCCACTCCCTAACGTCCTCGCCCTTCTCGTAGACGTGCTTCGTAGCGTACATAGGCACAACGAACAGCCTGCCGCTAGCATCCCTATGGAGCTCCACGAGCAGCTGCTTACCGCCCTTCTTAACTAGGTACACCTTCTCCCTCTCGGTCCTAATCACTTTGGCTCCACCCATCGGGGAGAAGGTGGATGGGGGTATTAGGTTTTTGCCTAGTCGTTCTTCCCCTTCTCAACCTCTCTCCTAATCCTCTCGGGTATCTGGAAGTAGTGCTTAGCTACCTCCAGAATGTACTTGTTGCTGGGCACGGCCTTGGGTATCGATAGCTCTAGGGCTAGCGTGTTCTTAGCTAGGCTCATCTCCATCCTGTTCTTCACCGCTCCCCTAGCTATCATCTCCCCGATCTTGTACGCTATGAAGAACTTCGTGAAGCGCCTTATCGTCTCCTCGAACCCGGGGAGCGCTTGGTACAGAGCCTTTAGGACCCTCCGGAACTCCTCCTCCGTGCTGAAGCCGAAGTACATCTTGGTGAAGGCGAACCTCAGTATCCTAGCCACCTTGCTGTCGTCTAGGGACTGGCAGAACTCCCTCTCCTCCTCGCAAACCCTCGATGGGTCGCTGCTTGAGAGGAGCCTCTCTATGAACCTCTCGATAGCTATCTCTAGGGGGAAGAGCCTCTCGAGCTGCTCCCTAGGAACCTCCTTATCTATCCCCAGACCCCACTTCCCTATGATGTAGAGAGATATCATCTCCTTATCGAAGAGGTCTGGGGGCGTGCTAGCGCCCCTAATAGGGTCTATCCCAGCGTCGCTGTAGAGCTTCCTCAGCAGCTCCACGGCCCTCTCCCTATCCGCAACGCCGTTCAGCATTATCTCGCTCCACGTATCGACAAGCACCCTAATCCTCTTCCTCCTCAGATCCATGCACATCGCCTTTCCTAGCCCTATCCCAGGTAAGGGGTCGTCCCCCTAGCTAATAGAGTTTATAGGTTGGGGCTAGGGCGGAAGCCCAACCTTGATAAGTCCCTAGCTACACGAGTCTAGAGGTGGCTGCGTTGATGGAGGTAGAGGTTAGGGAGGTTATCGTTGGAGTAGAGCCATGCCCAGAGTTCTTCAAGAGCTTCGTCGTGATAGATCCAGAGACTAGCGACGCTGTGGTCGTCGACCCGGGGCCAGCAGCTGGCTTCGAGAACCTTCTCTCAGAGCTCGAAAGGCTTGGGGTTAGGAGGAGCGTTAGGGGGGTTATCGCTACCCACATACACCTAGATCACTACGGCGCTGGCCCAAGGCTCTGCAGGGAGCTGGGGGTGAAGCTCTACGTGCATCCGAGAGCCGTTAAGCACGTTGTGAACCCCTCGAAGCTCTGGTCCTCAGCCCTAGAGGTTCTTGGGGACGAGGCTAGAGCCCTAGGGAAGCCAGAGCCGCTTCCCCAGGAGGCTGTTGCTGGGGTTGACGATGGGGAGGTGATCTCGATGGGGTCCATAGACGTCGCCTTCATGCACACCCCGGGCCACGCGCCTCACCACATAGTTGCGGTGATCAGAGGGGTCGTGTTCGTTGGAGATGCTCTAGGGGGCTACGAGAGAGAGCTAGACGTGGTGTTCCCAACGTCTCCACCGGGGCTCAGGCTAGACGCCTACGTCGAGAGCATGGAGAGGATGCTCCGCAGCGTGAGGGCTAGGTACACGGGCTTCACCCACATGTGCTTAGCCCACGGCTTCGAGGACTTCGTCTCTAGGCACGCTAGGCAGCTCCTAGCATGGATAGAGACTATCGACGAGCTCGGGGGCGAGAAGCCTAGCCTAGAGACCCTAGCGT
>JAADCV010000107.1 GCA_013154235.1 Thermoproteota archaeon
GGGGGTGGTTGGGGGTTGGGTGGTGCTGTTGGTGTGTTGTTTGTTGGTCCTGCTGGTGTTGGTAAGTCTAGTTTGGTTAGGGCTTATGGTGATTGGCTTGTTGGGCAGGGGTTTAGGGTTGGTAGGGTGAATCTTGATCCTGCGGCTGATTATGTTCCTTATGCTCCGGATTTTGATGTTAGGAAGATTGTTTCTGCTCGTGAAATTGCTTTGAGGGAGGGTCTTGGTCCTAATGGTGCTTTGGTTAGGGCTGTTGAGGTTCTTGTTGGTCGTGTTGGTGAGGTTATGGATGCTCTGGGTGGTCTCGATGTTGATTATCTTCTTATAGATACTCCGGGGCAGATGGAGCTCTTTGTGTTTAGGGATCTATCGCTTAGGGTTGTTGATGGTTTGAGGAGGGTTTGTAGGGGTGTTGTTGGGCTGTTTGTTGTTGATGCTTCTCTCGTTAGGGATGTTGGTGACTATGCTTTTCTTGCTTTGATGTGTGCTGCTGTTCAGCTTAGGCTTGATATAGATGTTGTTGCTGTTGTGAACAAGGTTGATGCTGTTGACTCTGTTCCTAGCGGGCTTCGAACGTGGGTCGAGCTTCTTGGGGAGGCTTCTAGGGTTTTGGGTGAGAGGGGTGCTTATGGGGAGATGATGGCGAGGGTTGCTGAGGTTGTTGCTAGCTACTCGAAGGCTATGTACGTGCCTCTGGTCTCTGCTAGGACTGGCGAGGGTCTGGAGGATCTTCATAGGGTTGTTCACGAGGTTGCGTGTAGCTGTGGGGACCTAACCTAGATGAGGTTGTCTGGGATCTCGCTGGGCCTATACGCAGTTCTTGGTCTAAGGCCCCTCCTCCTCATCAGCTCGATGACGTGTGGGTAGAGGAAGACGTACTCTGGGTCTATGCATCTAGCTAGAGCCTCGTCAATATCCCTAAGCCTCTCGACAACGCTCTCCTCGCTCTCCCTATCGCAGAAGCTCAGCATTATCGCTGGGTAGACCTCTTCGCATGGCTCTAGCCCGAGCTTGAGGAGGTTTCTAAGAGCCTCTAGCTGGAGTAGCCACGCATCCTCCCTAGCGCCCGTAAGCACCCGGAACTCCCTTGGTGAGCACCCCTTTATAGAGACCCTAACCTCTATCCCTCCACCAACCCCACGAAGCTCAGCAACCCTCCTAGCAAGGTCGTAGCGAGCCCCTAGAAGAACGCCGTTGGTCTCCAAAACGAAGTGGAGGCCTCTAGATAGGCAGTAGCGAGCAACCTCCAGAAAGTGGTTTGGGGCGATCGTAGGCTCCCCACCGCTTAGCCTAACCTGCCTGTAGCGCCTAGACCTAGCTATGGATACGAGCCTAGACCCAGCCTCCTCCGGGCTAAGAAGGTACCTACCCCTCGTAGACCAGGCGTATCTCCACGCCCAGCAGAACCCGCATCGAAGGCAGCACCCAACGAGATCACCCGTAGCTATACCCCCGTACCACCTACCGCCCCGAAACCTCCAGTACCACCTCTTCACCACACCACCCTCCTCAACAGCGACAAGCCTCTCGACCCGAGAAGCAAGCTCTAGAGGATCGTAGCCCTCAGCGAAGTCCAAACAGCTCACCCCCTAGTCGCTACCCGGACTCCTCATCACCGGCTCGAGCCCACGGCAAGGAGAGTCGTAGAAGAATAAAACGGTTTTTCGCCTAGCGCTAGAGCCCTACCCTCTAGCTCCTCTCCCTAGCAGCCCTACTCAGCTCTATGCACACCGGCATTGGCAGGGCTACGCATAGGACGCTGGGCTCCGCGCTTATCGGGTACCTCTCCTCCCTGCGCTCCCTCCTCTTCCTCCTGAACACGCTCTGCACCCCTTCTTGCATAGGGGCCTCGCTGCGAGGCCTATAGGGGCTTCGGGGCGTACGGTTAGGCGGGGTGCTACCCGCATCGAGCGAGTGTAGCTAGCAGGGTCGAAACACCGCGTTTATCGCCCCCAGCGTCCTGTAGGGCTCCTCCGTGCTCAGCCGGCTGAAGGCCTCGCTTAGGCACCACCCAGCCCTCCTAGCGGTGTCGACGAGCTCGTCAAGTGTGTAGAGCTTGACCCTGAACCTAGCCTCCCCCATGTACACGAGGTCCCTGCCGCTCTTCCTGTAGAACACCTGCGTCGAGAGAGCCTCGCCGGTCGCCGGGTTGAACCTCGGGGTCTCGACAACAACGACGTCTCCGTAGTCCGTGAACCAGCTAGCGCCGCCAACAAAGTTGCTTAGGAAGGAGATGAAGTCCTTGCTAGCCGTGTCGAGAACCATGAGCCTCGTGGAGCTGTGGCTGAGCTTCATAGCCTCCCTAAGGATCTCGACATCGGTATCCCTATCGTAGTAGCCTAGAACCGTGGTCCACACGAAGACTATGGCGTCGAAGGGCGCGTAGCTAGATGCGCAGCTACTCATCCTCCTAGCGTCGCAGACCACGAACCTAGCCCTATCCCCTAGCCCTAGCTCCTCAGCCTTCCTCCTAGCTATCGATACGTAGAGAGGCGAGATATCTATCCCAACAACCTGCGCCCCGCCGTAGGCTAGGGGTATCGAGACCCTACCCGTGCCGCACCCAACATCTAGGATCCGGGGAGCCTCAACACCCCTCTTCCTAAGGTAGCTGAGGATGGAGGCGGCTAGCATCTTCCCGCGCTCAACCATCTCCCTAGACTCCATAACAGGGACGAACAGCTCCCCCTGCTCAACGAAGTACCTACGGGTCCACTCCCCCGAGCTCAACCCTCTAGCACCCTTCGCCGAGAGAACAGCTCATATGGCTCGGATACAAATCGCTTAGGGGATGATGAGGGTACGGGCGCTAGACGAGGTGAAGAGGCTCTCGCTGGGCTCCTCCTGACCCCCTTGGGTTCTGGACGCACAAGCAATATATAGCTCTGGTACATACATTGGGCTGAGCGCTACGTAGCGGGTGGTGATTTTGTCCTTCAGCTCGAGAGATAGCCTCATCTCTGGGGTTAGGGGTATCTACAAGTGGAGCCTAGCTAACATAGTTAGCGCTGTGGTGCTGGTGATAGGGCTCGTCGCGGCGATAGCTGCGTTCCCCAACATCGTCGCAATCCTCTCGATGGTGCTGGTGGCGATGATAATCGCCGTGGTCATAGGTCTCGCAGCCCTCTACTTCCTCTACATAGGGTTTAGGGATCTCAGCGCCTACGATAGGGCTAGCTTCGGCGTTGGGTACACAGGCGTGAAGCTCAATATAGCGGGGCTCGTCCTCGCGATCATCGGCCTAGGCGTGCTCATAGGATCCGTAGCCTCAGCTATGCCCCCAGCCATGCCCCCGATGAGCATGGGTCCCGAGATGGGTGTAGCGATCCCTCCAGAGCTAGCTCACGCGGTACTCGGCCTCGCGGTCGGAGGAATCCTGCTGATCATAGCGGCGATACTCTCGTTCATAGGCGTGGTCATGATAGCTGTGGGGCTGTGGAGGCTAGGCGACATCGCTAGGGACGGAACCCTTGTGAAGGTGGGGGCTGTCCTCCTAGTCATAGCGCTGATACTGATGTTCTTCCGCGTGGGGGGAATCGTGGATCTCGTAGCGACGGTGCTGATAATGATAGGGGCTAAGAGGATCCTCGCCGAGCTCGAGGCCCAGCCCCCGCCGCAGCAGGGGGTGGCTGGCGCTGAGGCTAGCGGCGCTGGGGAGCAGCAGCCTCCTCCCCCACCTAGCTGAGGATTGCTAGAGCTGCAGCGTCTATAGCTACGAGAGCTAGCTGGAGGGCTACGCCTCTAGCTGAGTAGAGTGTTTTTGGCTCGAACCTGAGGGTCTTGACCCACAGCCCCTCCTCCATGAGCTCAGCAACCTCCTCGCTCCTCACGAGAGCCATTGCGAGGGTTCTAGAGGTGCTCACGCCCTTGAGCCTGTGGATGTCGCACATGTCCGCAACCTCCCTAACGAGCATCCCCATCCTCGCGATCGCTAGAGGGACTAGGGCAGCTTCCCTCGAGGCGGGCCTAAGCAGCTTGCTGAGCTCGGTCACGTTCGCTGCGTGGGCTAGGTAGAGCGCGTTCACTGCTAGGGCTGTGTACCTAGCGAACACCTGCAGGGCTGCGAGAGGGCTTGGGGCTCCGAGCGCTAGCTGGGTGAGGAGGGTTGTTAGAGCCATCCACGCCCCGGGTATCGAGGCTAGGGCTGCTGCGTAGAGGAGGATCCTAGCCATTCCGCACAGCGCGTAGATAGCTACGAGGCTAAGCGTGGAGATAGCTAGGCACGGGAGGCACCCGATCCACGTGGCGTAAGCGCAGAGAGCTACGTGGATAGCGACGAGCGCTGTGGAGCCCATGCGCAGAGGGGTTGCTCCGTAGAGGAAGAGAGCCTTGTAGACGTAGCGCGAGACAAGCCCTAGGATCGACGCCAATGCCTACACCTCGAGCACCTCGTTGCCGAGCCTAGCTAGGTAGGGGTCGTGGGTAGCGATAACGATTGC
>JAADCV010000052.1 GCA_013154235.1 Thermoproteota archaeon
CGAGAATCCCTGTAGCAACAATGATGCTGGTCCTCACAGTCCTTATCCTAGCCCTAGGCTCCATCCCCCTAGTGAAGTAGTAGAAAAGAGGAGCATTACCAGGTGGATCCAGCACAACGAACAGCATTAGCGTCGCCCTAAGCAGATCCAATACCTTCACCTCACAGCGCTAACCATCTCCACCCCAAGCTTATCAATCTGCACGAGCCCCATCCACATGCATCTAGCTAACCTAGACACATCGCAAACCTAGCTAAAGCAACGTTTTAGAGAAGCTGCTTAATATTGCGGAGTTGAAAGGTTATACTAATCGAGAAGCTTAGCGGGGTCTAGTCTTGAAGACGAGAGCACACGTAGCGATAGCTAGCATTGTGCAGAGCAGGTTGCATTCGCTTAGAGCTAGAGTTGGGTTGAGTGCTAGCGTCGATGAGGTTGCTAAGCTAGGTAGCGAGCTCGTGGACGTGGGAGCGAGGATCTACGCAGCTAGCCATGCAGGGATCTACGCAGCGTGTAGAGAGCTCTTCAAGATGATCAGCGTAGCTCCACCGAGCTTAACGCCTAGCGACATCGAGAGGCTGTACAAGCGATACGAAGAGTCCTTGAAAAGAGTTCTTCGCAAGATCATCCAGATAGAGTCCGTTGAGGAAGCTAAGCGAGTCGTGAAGAGTGCGCTCGATTCGTTCATTGAAGCCCTTTCAGATCTTCGCAGCGAGTGGAGTGCTGAAGTGGCTAAGCAGATAGATCGGATCGTTAACGCGCTTAGCGAGCTATCTAAGAGGGTTGAAGAGGCTAGGAATCTGGACGAGCTTGTGAGGGTTGTGCACGATATAGAGAAGCTCGTTGAAGATATGCTCGACGAGCTAGTTCCCGCGCTCGAGACCTTGCTGCACGTCGCCTACGCTCTCTACATCGCTACGAGGAGTATCCAGGCAAAGATCCTCGCTGCTGCGCTATACACCCTCAGAAACCTGTTCAGAGCTCGGATCAGCAACGTCGAGCCACTCGATGCTGTGCGCGGACTCGCATGCCTTCTCACTTCTACCTCCATAACCCTTGCAAGCCTCGGGGCTGGGTACGCGAGTCCCGAGCTCTATAGCTACGTAGCTGCGTACTCGCTGTGGAGCCAAGCATTCGCGAACGCCTTCGCTGCGTGCGAGCGGTGCTCGTGGATAGACGTGGATCGAGTCCTAGACCTATTCGAGAGGAGGAGCATCGATGAGAGCGCTAGACTCCTAGACATCGCGATGTTTAGCGACATAGGTCTCGAGTGCTTCAGACACCTATTCTCGATGCTTAGAGTAGACCTAACGCGATCCCTAGAAGAGATACGCGAGGAAGAGCGCGCAGCTGTGCTCCAGCGAGAGGCCGAGGGGAATGCCAAAGAGGACTAGCAAGCACTGCATCTTCGTAGACACCAACATATTCACGGATGCACTGTACGGAAAGTACGTCCCCGGCAAATCAGACCCGTTTAAGCAGAGAGTTGCAAGTGACTTCGATAAGCTGCTCCGCACAGTACTTGCGAAAGGAGGTGAAGAAGCTATCTGTGTAAGCAGCTTTCAGCTTGAAGTAGAACTCATACGTGCAACGCTTAATGAGGCGATAAGGAGAGCGCCAAGAATAGACCCTAACGATGTTGTTGCACTTATCAATGCATGCAAGACCTTTATTGAGCAACTCGACTACCTGAAAGAATATGAATACGTAGTAGTACTCGACTATACACAACCCGAAGTGATTAAGGCAATCCTCGAGCTCTACGTCAAATGCAGGAATCTCGGAATCGTTAAACGAAGGGGTGGAATAGGGACGCAGGACTTGATAATAATCGCATCAATATACACCCTCTTAAAGTCTAGGCAATGCACATCGCTAGAACTATGGACTGAAGACACAGCTCTATGTGATGCACTTCAAGAACTATCGCACTATTGCCAAAAATCACCGAGTAAATACGCTATCACGGTAGTGCACTACGATAAGAGTGCTAGACAAACGCGTCAACAGCCGCTCTACATATGCACAGATCCCTAAAGCATTATGCAATTGTTAAGATATTGGTTAGTAGCGCTTGGAAGCTCTAGCGAATCCATCGCTTAGATAGCTATAGCAACATCGATGTTCTATCGTTACCGTAAAGGTCAATGCCTATGCACCGGGCGAGAATGTCTATGTGTCGCCTGCGGAGACAACTGTGTATGTAGCTGCTGGAGCTCAGAAAGCGGTTGTCTTCACCATAAAGCACGACTTTGGATCCCTAGGCCCAGGAACCTTCACAGTAGATGCCTACGTACTCAACACAGGCTACACAAAGCTAGACAGCAAAAACATAGGTAAGTACACAATACCGTATAGAGTCAGTAGCCTAGTAGCATCATCCACTAAGGCACCGCTATACCACAGCTCTGTCTCGGAGTCTACGGTTAAAGGATTCGTCGCGCTATATCACTATACACTCTCTGATACCATAGCACTTTACGCAACATTCATATCTGTTAGCGACGATGTGTACGGAGCTGAACCCGTGGCACTTACATACTCTGTTACCTATGCTACCTACCGCACCGTATTGTATTGGACAATATGGTATTGGGCAAGCGATGAACACGTTAGATATAGCTACGTAACACCGCTGATGATTGGAGCCTTTGCCATATATGCGCAAGTACCGTACGCTCCGTGGTATCCGCTACCGGTCTGGGTCACGGTATGGTTATCAACAACCTCGACCATAAGCGTGACTGCCACAGAATGGAGCCTAGTTACGTCAGCGCTGTACTTTGAGACTCAGACAAGCACTAACGCCTTCGGAGCGATAGGTAAGGCAACTGTTAGCCAAGAGATAGTGATAGAGATAAGCTTCCCAAACACGCAGATCTACACGCACACCGATGGATCAACATATGTTCTACCGACAGTAAATCCACCGTGGCCATAACCTACTTAAAAACTTAAAAACAAAGTTCTTTTTAGCTCTATTAGCTGTTACCTATAGCTTGTGCAATGTTTGAAGCGAATGTCTCTAGCTTCTCCCAGAACTTGCTTGGGCTCATGGGATTGATGCAGCCAGCGAAGTAGTCGTATATACCGTGCTGCTCTAGCGCGCTTGCGAGCTCTTCATAGACACCGGTCAGCTTCGTTAGGTTAAGCACGTACTGAGTCGTTCCAACGATAGCTAGAGGTACGACGGCGCAGCTACGAGCTCTACAGTAGTCGCTGAAATAGGAGGTTAGTATTATCACGTACTTGTCGGTTATTACTACGAAGCTCACCGATGGTGTGAGCATCCTATTTATTATGTGGACAGCCGTGCAATAGAGCGTCGGAACGTTTATTGACCCCATCTCCCTCTTCCAGATCCTTATTGTGCCGAGCAGCATTTGCTTAATCCCGCTTGCAGAGGAACCCATGTATGTCCTTGCCCATATAGCCTCGGCAGTTAGATACGACTCGCAAGCTCTGAGACTCAGTATCACACCAGCCTTAGGAGCCGTAACGATCTCTGGAATCATGGATTGAGGCGGAGGAGTACCAACGGCAATCACTATCTTTGCGTTAGATAGCAGAGCATCTATGTACTTAGCATAGGGCTTACCACCCGGCGGAGGCAGCACAGCATATGGATAAACAAGGAATCCCTCCTTCGGAACCGTTATAGCGCTACCAACATACTTCTTGTATACTTTGGTAACGGTCTTGATCATTATGTATATGGTGTGGTTGTGTAGCTTGATCTCGCCTGCTGGTGCTATTCCTCCGTTGAGTGATGCCCATAGTGGTATGGTGGTTCCGCTTATGGTTGTTGTCAGTAGTTTTGGTAGTATGGTTCTTGTCTGTGTTACGGTGCTTGTCTCTGTCTCGGTTCTGGTTACCGTAACTACCTTTCCTCCTAGGTACTTGGTTAGGGTTGTGGTTGTTGGTACCGTAACTGTTTTGACTCCTGCGAACACAGGCATTGTTACGGTTGAGTATCTAACTAGCCCGATCCTAGCTCCGGTTGACGGCGATAGGTACCCAGCTGCGATAGCTAGGGCGAAGCCTATGACTAGCCCGATCACGATCCCTATACCAAGAGCCTTCTTGCTGCTCATGTTTTCGCCGGGTGTCGATATCTTGTGGTTAGATGCTAATATCTTTGTTTTCTGTGTTTATGATTCTTCGATGTTTTGCTATTGTTTTGTTGGGTGTTAATGTGTTTTAACGGTGTGTTCTAGGCGTTGCCTCTTATCTCTAGTATGTGCTTCTTTTGATGGGTGCTGGATGTGGTGCGTGATCTGCGTGTGTCGGCTCTAGCTCTATCCGTTGTGGCTATAGTTATTTCGGTTGCTGCTATTGTGCTTGCTATCTATGGATCTATCTTTTTCCAGGTTCATCAAGCGCGTTCTGCTATGAGTGGGG
>JAADCV010000025.1 GCA_013154235.1 Thermoproteota archaeon
TCGCCTCGAGGATCTCGCTAAGCGCTCTCTCTAGAGCTTCCGTAACCTCGTCCCTCCTGCTCTCAACGTATATCTCTCTGCGCGCTACAGACCTAGGAACCTCGCTGCTATAGGGGATCTTTACGAGGAGCGAGTTTCGCTCTCGGGCTACTCTCTCTATCCTATCCTGAACCTCTCTCGAGACTCCCCACTTGTTCGCTATGGTTACGAACCTCTTTCCCGGAGCGACCCTATCTAGGAATTCGAGAAACTTTAGGTAGTCGCTTAGTCCTAGGGGCGTTGGCTCTGTGACTATAGCTACAACGCTACACATCTTGATGAGGGGGTAGAGCTTTGCCCCGGTTCCCGGCGGCGAGTCTACGACTGAAACTCGGTGATTAGCTACGTAGCTAGCGGCGTAGTCAGCTAGCCTCTTGATCACTATAGCCTCCCTCCTGCTGCCGACAGCGAGCTCGCCGACTACGGCTTTCGCCCAGCTGGTCTCGCAGAGCTCTATCCACCCCTCAATCTTCGACCCATCTCCGATAGCCTGGTGGGGGCACACTAGCTTGCATAGGCGGCACCCGCTGCACAGGTCCTCCAAGAGAATCACTCCCTTGCTAGGGACTAGGGCTAGAGCGTGCTCTGGGCAGTACTCAACGCATCTTCCGCACGCTCGGCACCTAGAGCTATCTATTCTAGGAACGAATATGCTTACCGTAGCAACCCTCTGGGGAACGCATCCTAGGAAGTGCGGTGTAGATGGGTTATCGACGTCAGCGTCCACAATGAGAACCCTACCCAGCCTCTCCGCAGCTAGGCGAGCGATGTTTATGGCGATGAACGTCTTTCCAACCCCTCCCTTGCCGCCAGCCACGCATATGGCTACCCTATCCAACTCTACACCACCGAGGAGAAGATCTCTCTGAGGGCCCTAGACGAGGGTGAGTCGGGGTATCTATGGAGAACCGGCTCCATTCTAGCGTAGCTCTCGAAGACCAGGGGGTCGAACGGTACGTAGCCAGCTACCTCAACACCGAGCTCATCTCCTACCCTCCTAGCTAGCGATGGGTCTAGATCGAACTTGTTGACTATGGCGATAGGCTCTATGCCGAACCTCCTAGCTAGCTCGACTAGCCTCCTAGCCCCAGCTATCGACGGTGGGAGGGGCTCGACAACAACGATCAGCTTATCCACGCTAGCTATAGCTGAGACAACCGCGCAGCCTATGCCAGCAGCAACATCTATAACGAGATGCCTAGCACCAGCGCTCCGAGCAACCTCCGAAGCTACCTCCCTACACCTATACACGAGGTGACCAGTAGACCTAGCACCAACCTCTAGATCCGCGGAAACAACCGTTATTCCCAAGCGGGTCTCCTCAACCCTTATCCTTCCGGTGAGAACGCTGTATATCTCTATGCATCTAGCTGGGCAGACGAAAGCACATGCCCCACACCCCTCGCATAGCACCTCATCAACTCTAGGAAGCGAGTCCTCAACCTCTATGGCGCTAAAGGCGCAGACCTCGACGCACCTAAGACACTTGACGCACCTAGACCTATCTATCCTAGCCTTGTAGGACTCGTAGATAGCCTCCTCCCTAACAACCCTCTTAGAGCCACCGCAAGCGATAGCTAGGTCCGGCGCTTCAGCATCAGCATCTACCCCAACGCTCCTAGAGACGAACCTATCTAGGTAGTAGAGAAGGTTTGAGGATACAAAGGTCTTTCCAGTCCCACCCTTGCCGCTAGCGACAGCTATCTCCAAAGACTCGATCACCTAACTAGGCCTAGGAGCCTAAGAGCGTCTACAACCCTAGTCCCAGGAGGCACAACCCTCATCTCCACGCCAGCCTGGCTAAGCACAGCAGCTATGTTGGGCCCGAACCTAGTGCCTACAGCAACCCTACACCCTACCTGGATGAGCCACTGGGCAAGCGATACCCCAGCTCCCCTAGGAAACGTCTCGAAGGGGTTCTTAACGGGGTAGAGCCAGATGACGCTACCGTTAGCAACGTCGACGAGGGTTATGTACGGTGCTCTAGCGAATCTCGGAGAGACCATCGAGCTCAGCCCGCTAGGATCAACAGTTGCAACCGCTACCCTAACCACTCCGGGGGCTGGCGGAGGAACCTGGGGTAGCTGCGGTGGTGGGGGCGGCGGACCCCATCCTCCCCAGCCTCTTCCTCTCCCCCATCCTCCGCCAGCTCCTCTACCTCTTCCTCCACCCCTGCCCCCGCTCCACGGAGGCGGGCCTCCACCGCTAGACAAACCACGCTCACCAAGGCGAGTGGTGTGCCGAGCTAGAAGACCTCTACCTCTTGAAGAGGGTCTTTGGGGCATAGCTTAGCGTTCACGTGGTTCGCTAAGGGGAACGCTCATCACCTATCAGATACCCACGAGCACCGCACATCCCGCCCACCCTCACCTGACCCGGGATTATAGTTCTGTAGGGGCTTCACTAGCAACGTAGATATCCCCTAGCTCCCACCCTAAGCCTAGGCTGCTGAGATGCTGAGCGAGTGGTGGCTAGCAGCGGCAGCAGCATCGTGCTCCTGCGTAGCGGCCTCGGTAGCTAGCTACGTTCTCTTCGCGTGCAGCGGCGCGAGGGTTAGCGGAGGGGTTGTTGTAGGCGCTCTATCGATCCTGCTCGTGTCGATGCTCCAGCCGCTGCTTAGGGAAGCTGAGCTCCTAGAGCTCCTAGCCATAGCCTATCCCCTAGGCATAGGCCTATCCCTAGCTGTGGCCTTCGCCCAGGTTAGGGCCGCTATGAGGAGCGCTGAGGTTGTTGGTGAGGTCGATGGTGTTCCGATATACTTGTGCATCTCTAGGAGGCCCGCGTTCACGTTCTACCCTATGAAGAGGGTGTTTCTGTCGAGAGCGCTATCAACGCTTTTGGGGAGGAGGGAG
Source organism: Thermoproteota archaeon (assembly GCA_013154235.1). GTDB lineage: Archaea > Thermoproteota > Thermoprotei_A > Sulfolobales > Ignisphaeraceae > JAADCV01. The sequence continues at coordinate 2,892 of JAADCV010000025.1, forward strand.
CTAGAGGCTGTCGCTCTCCACGAGTACGGGCACCAGAGGGATCCGTATAGGGTTGTGAACCTCGCTGTAGCTGCTCTAGCAACGCTGTGCCTATCCCTATCAGCTCTATCCGTGCTATCCTACCCATCACCCTCCGTAGCCCTGCCCGTGGCGCTGAGCGCCTACGCGTGCCTAACATCCATAAAGAGCTCGACGTGGATCTTCGAGCACCTAGCTGATCGCTACGCAGCCTCTAGAGGTAGGGGGCTCGAGCTATGCACATCGCTGATAAAGGTCTATGCATGCGCTAGGCTCGGAAAGCTATGCGCCTTCGCTCCCCTAGCTGCTCTAGAGAGCCCGAGCGTTGCTGCAGCTCTTGCAAGCTCCTTCTCCCTAGCCCGCGCAGCCCTATCAATCCTATCGCCGAAACCATCTCTCCACCCACCCCTCGAGGCTAGGATAGCGCTCGTGCTAAACACCGCTTGGAGTGGAGCTAGTGCAGACGCGCTTAGCCTTAGCAGCGGTAGGGTTATAGGCGGTATAGCGGGGTAGCATCGAGCTGACCAAAGGTGTGCGGAGACCATGGATAGGAAGGTGGTTAAAGAGGTTGCGCTGAGCAGCGCTGCAGCTCTCGCAGCGCTGGTAGCGATGGACACGATAGCTAGGGCTGCTGGAGTAGGTGGAGCAGCCATAGAGAGGGTCTCGGAGGTCGTGCTGCTAACCATAGTGCTCGCACCGATAGCGCTAGCGATCTCTAGAGCTAGCTCTAGGAGAAGATAGGCGCGCTCCTCGACACCTCTATATACCTCGGCAGCGGTAGCAGCGGGGGCGAGGCTTTTTGCGCCTTCGCATAGCTCTGCTAACGCTAGCTATCTCCACAGCTCTACTAGCGTCACTAGCTCCAGCTACCGCAGTCTCGAGCCCAACCCCTATAGCTATAGACGTTAGCGTGACGCACTTCAAGAGAGTTATCTTTTACTACGGCTGGCTCAACACAGCTAGGAACCTCCCCACGATATCCTTCGATATACTGGTCTTCGCTGGGAGCGTTAGCAACCTAAGCACGTGGCTAAGCATCCTCGAGGAGCTTCACAGCAAGGGCGTGCAGCTCTACGTCTACCTACACGACAACAGCGGCAATCCCATTGGCCTCGGCGAGACGTTCAAGACGATGGTCGTCGACAACAGCAGCGGAACCCTAGAGCAGAGGGTAGCCTACTGGAAGAGCTTCATAGAAGGGCTGATACGCGAGTACGCAGCGTGGAGCGATAGCCACGGCAGGATCCTCACCGGAGTGTTTCTAGACGAGTGCGACCCGAGCTACTTCGGCTACACGAACCCTAGCAACACCTACGTTAAGGAGTTCAGCGAGGCGCTGAAGCAGATCGTTAGCTACGCTCACAGCCTAGGGCTAAAGGTCTTCATAAACGGCGTTAGAGCCTACGCATCTCTCGGCGACTACTACCTATGGGAGGACTTCGTAGCAACCTACAACCCTAGCACAGGTAGCTACAGCCTAGACACAAGCTTCTTCACATCCTCTAGCACCAACCCCTACCAGTGGGTTAACGGCCTAGCTAAGTACGAGTATCTAAAGCAGCACAACCTGCTAAGCAGAACCATAGCCCTTAGCTACGCAGATCCTAGCCACCTCAGCTACGCTATCGCTGCCTACTACGCTGCTAGAGTACTAGGCCTAGCTGGCTGGGCTTTCGCACCTGGGGATATCTACGCTAATGGAGGCGATGTTTTGACTGCTCCCGTGTACGAGGTTGGGCAGCCGCTGACCCCACCATCGATAGACCCTAGCGCGGGAACGGTCTCGAGGCTCTTCACCGTGGGGAACGTCACGGTTAACATACTTAGCGCGAGCGTAAAGCTCCCCTTCAGCTACGTCCCCGGGGTACAGCTAGATGGGTACCTAGACCCTTGCTACACGACGTTTACGAGCGCTAGCGCTGGCACCTACTCAAAGATAGCACTCTACGGCTACACCGCAACCCCGCAGCACCTCTACATATTCGTTGAGAGTACGTGGAGCTCCATACCCACAACCGATGGCGTTCTCCACATCTACATAGATAGCGATGGAGACTCCTCCACTGGGTACAGCATCTACGGTATCGGGGCTGACTACCTCGTAGAGGTCTACGCTGATGGAACAGCCCATCTCTATAACTACAGCGGCTCTGGAACCACTTGGTCCTGGAGCGATCTAGGGGCTATCCCGATAAGGGAGGTTGCGTCGGGTAGCACCCTGAGGATAGAGGTCGAGCTCCCTAGCACCGTGTACACCCTAGGCAAGACTAGGATCGTTATAGCGACTGTCTACAGCTGGAACGATGATTCGGTTACCAGCGCATTCACCGTGTCTAGGCTATACGTCCCAACGCCAACGATATTCGATAGCTACGCAGCCTACAGCAGCTACTACCCGATAGTGACTAGAATGGCTGTGAGCTCATCGAGGGCAGTGATTGTTCTCAGCGTGCCGAGCGGGAAGAGCTACCTAGTTAACTGCAGCGTGGTGCTACCCATACCCGACGTGAGGAGCGTTCTAAAGAACGGTGTACCGCTAAAGCGCTTCTCAACACCTTCGTTCTCTAGCGAGGGCTGGTACTCTAAGAAGCTAGCTAGCGGAGAAACCCTTGTTGAGGTACTGGTAGATCCATCGACTACCGTAACCCTCGTTGTTCTAGGGCCTAGCGCAGCGCAAGCTGGTGGAGGAGCTGGGAGTACGCTAGGTGGCTACGCGAGCTCAGAAATGCTCTACCCTCTAGCGATTCTTGCAGCAGCTTTCGTAGGCGTAGCTCTAGCGCTAGCGAGGAGAAGAGGAGCTTAAGCTATAGACGTATCTCCACATCGCTTTCGCTAGGCCTGATCTCGGGAGGAAGCTCGAGGAGCAGCTGCCGAATCCTCTCAGCAGCTCTAGCGAACTCCCTCCTCTCCTCCTCGCTAAGCTCAACCTCGATAACCCTCTCCAACCCCCTTCCACCAACTATGCATGGAACTCCTAGGGGCAGCCCCCTAACACCGTACTCACCGTCTAGAATCGCTATAGCTGGAACAAGAATGGGGTTGCTCCTAAGCATAGCCTCTACAATCATCGCCACGCCTAGACCCGGAGCGTGGTTAGCCGAGTAGCCACGGAGCTCGATTATCTTCGCGCCAGCCCTCTTCACCTCCTCCCAAACCCTCTTCCTCTCCTCCTCGCTAAGGAGATCACTCGCCCTCTTACCCTCGACAAAGGTGCTGCTGAGCACTGGCACCATAGCCTCCCCGTGCTGCCCAATGACGAGGGGCTGGATAGCTCTAGGGGGCTTGCCGAGCATCTTAGCTAGCACGTACCTCAGCCTAGCCGAGTCTAGCAGCGGTCCAAAGCCCACGACCCTGCTCCTGTCGAAGCCGCTGACCCTCCACGCAACGTAGGTCATGGCGTTGACGGGGTTCGTAACCACAACTATCTTTGCCTTAGGGCACTTCTCGGCAACCTTGCTAGCGACATCCCTAACTATGCTAGCGTTCACGTGAAGAAGATCCTCCCTAGTCATTCCGTGCTTCCTCGGGGCTCCAGCCACGATCACCACGACGTCGCTCCCGTAGCAATCGTCGTAGCTCATAGACCCCCTAACGTCTCGATCTATCCCAAGCATCGCAACCTCGTGAGCTAGGTCGAGAGCCTCTCCCTCGGCTCTCCCCGGAACAACGTCTATCAGCAGAACGTCCGCTAGATCGCGCAGGAGGATGTGCTCCGCGACCTCAACGCCTACTCTCCCAGCGCCAACTATTGTTACGAGGGGCACGGATTGAGGCACCCAAGGCTAGGAGTCGTATGGTCTAGCTAATATCCGGAGGCGTCGTTACGCTGATAGTAGGGTGTATCGAGCTTGAGCTTCATAGCCCTAGTCTACTCGCTTGTAGACCCAGCGAGCGTGGGGATCGCTAGAGAGCTAAGGTACTTACTCCAGTGCCGAGAGGTGGAACACGTTGGTAGGGTTAGGGAGGCGTACGTGTGTAGCGACGGGGCTGCCAAGCTCGTAGCCTTCGAAGACGACGTCATCTACCTCGACTACCTCGACACCGAGCTGCCCAGGGCATCTAGATACCTAGTGCTCTCGAGGCACAGCAGCGCATCGAGGATACCGATACTCTCCGTGCACACGCCAGGTAATCCAGGGCCTAGCGCACCCTACGGAGGAAGACCCTGGGAGCTCCCACCCTCAGACCCCCTCCTAGGATGGCTGCTGATCCGCGAGCTTAGGAGAGCTGTCGACGAGAGGGGCATGAGCGATAGATACGATGTTGTCTACGAGTCAACCCACCACGGCCCCTCATCCATCTCGAAGCCGATAACCTTCGTGGAGATAGGTAGCGACGAGGAGAGGTGGAGGGATGCAGAGGCTCACAGGGCTGTGGCGATAGCCGTTGCTGCTGCTCTCGAGAAGCTCCCAGCTTCTAGCTGCACACCAGCGGTAGGCTTTGGGGGCCCGCACTACCAATCTGTCTTCACTAGAAGAGCTCTCGAGACCGACCTCTGCTTCGGTCACATGATATCGAAGAACGTTCTGAGGGAGCTAAGCAACGAGGACGACCTGCGGAGAGCAGCTACCCTAGCGATAGAGAGGACTCCGGGGGCTAGGGTAGCTATACTCGAGAAGATGAGGGCTAGTGTGAGGAGGCCTATAGAGGAGGTGGCTAGGAGCCTAGGGCTAAGCGTGGCTAGATCCTAAGCCTCTTTGCTAGGAGTGCTAAAGCTATCGCAGCCGCTGCTATGGCTAAGCACGTAGCGATCAGCTCGTAGCCTAGCAGCCCTAGGCTGCTACCCCCAGCCCTATTCCTAAAGCATGTCGAGGCCTCGTCGAGAAGCCTAGCAGCCTTAGCATCCATTTCAGCACCTAGCTTAACGTACTTAGCTGCCTCTAGCACAGCTTTCCGAGACTCGTCTACATGATTCCTGTGCGCGATAGCCCACAGAACGAGCTGCCTAGCTCTAGCGAAGTAGTCTGAAGCTCTTTCCAAGGCCCAGGAGGCGTTAGCTAGCACCCTGCATCCACTAGACGCAGCTAGCCCCTCTAGGAAGCTAGCCGCATCGAGTCTGCGAGCGCTAGCTATCTCAAGCATCGTCTCTGCATCCCAGAACAGCTCTAGGGAGTGGCTAGACACGTTGGTGAAGTAGGTCTCTAGATCCCTAGCGAACTCCATCCACGCGTAGACGCCAGATGCGTAGGGGTAGCTCGAGCCCCTCTCTAGCTCAGCAGCCCTCTCCAGCACTGAGCTCCAGTCTATGGAGCTAAGGCTCGTAACTGGCTTCGAGGGCTTCACGACTATCGCCGTGAAGTAGCCGTACCACGACTCCCACAGGTCGCGAAGCCTTTCGAGAGGTATAGCCAGATCCTTACCCCCAGCTCGGCACTCGCGCTTGAGAACCTCTAGGTGGTCCCCAAGCTCTTTGCCTAGACCTAGGTAGCTAGCAAGCTCAACAACCTTGCACGAGTATATCCCTCCGCTAGGATCATTCACAAGGATGTAGCTCCCGTTAATACCTGTGGCAACGATCGTGTGCCCCCTCAGCTGAAGAATTACTGGCACCCCGCTAGCTAGGTAGCTCCTCAGCTCCTCAATAGCCTTGCTAAAGCTCGAGAACCTAAGAACGGTTACGTTGAACCCCAGGTAGCGACAAGCTGTAATTACAGCGTTAACTGGGTAGACACCTATGCCGTAGCCGAAGTGGTACTGAGGCATGTAGAAAGCGCCGTAGTCCCAGCCCATCAGCTGCAGCAACAGCGATACCGAGTAGTTGTAGCCGTAGAACGATAGCACCATCTGCAGCGACCTAGCGGCGCACGTAGGGCTATGCATAGGGTAGAAAGGGATTTCCACCCTAGCTCCAGACGCAGCTACCGGAGCTAGAATCGCTGCTAAAGCGAAGAAAGCAGCTAGGGCTATCACCCGAGTCATTTCCAGTCCCCGCACAGAGCTAGCTTAGGCGATGAGTAGATAGCGCGTCTAGGAACCTCGCTCGGGCGGAGGGACGCGAAAGCTTATAGGTAGGTGATGAAGCTCCCATTCACTGAGCTCGCGATGGCTACCGGTACTCGCTGAAGAGCTTCTGCAAAACGTTCAAACCCTTTACTTATCCACTTTGTAGCGGTAGCTAGCTAGGTGCTTACGCTTGTGAACAAGCTTCTAGCTATAGTCATCGTCGCAGCATCTCTATGTATCCTCGTAGCCTCCCTCGCCCTGCTACACGTTCCTAGGGTACCTCCTCCTGGCCCTAGCCCCATAGCCAGCTTCTCAATAGCTACCAGCCTACGCAACGGAAGCACCGTTGTTCCTCTAGGGAGAATATCCCTACCGAGCGGATCCACGATAGTTGTTCGGGTGAGCAGCGTTAGGATCCTTGGAAACTCTAGCAGCTTCAGCGTTAGCGGAGCCCTAATCCTTAGGGGGAGCGGCGGTAGCTATCGAATCGAGATCCCGTGCATGGCCTTCAGGGGATGCAGGTGCGTTAGAAACGCCTCGCCGATAGCGGGGTTCGAGCAGCCTATGAGCATTAGTGGAGGTAGCTACGCGGCATCCCTAGAGCTATCGGTATCTAGATGCTCTGGCAGCAGCTTCGCCGTGATAGACATAGAGATTTCTAGAGCTAGCAGCGTTAGGGCTCCAGCTCTAGAGGTAGCTGGATCAGCTCCGCTAGACCCTAGCGATCTAGAGGTAGCTAGGGGGTCTAGCCCTAGCGCATCGCTATCACTATCGAGGGTATCCAGCGTTGGAAGCTCCTGCATCGCGTACGCATGGATAAGGGGCTCAGAGCCCGTAGCAACTGTTAGGGTGTTTAAGCTACCTAGCTTCGAGCTTGCTAAAGCCGCTAGCGTCAAGCTCGTTAGGGCTAGCGGCGGTAGCTACGAGGCTCTGCTCTCAATATACGTGGGTAGCGGTAGCTACGTGATCTCCGTAGCCATCGGGAACCGCAGCGTTGTAGCGTCGCTAAACTGCGTAGGGCAGAGCCCCTAGCCTTTAATCCTTCATACCTAGATCCGCTTGCTTGGGGAGGGGAGTGGCTAGCCCAAGGTTTCTCGAGGAGGCGAGTAGGGAGGTTACGCCAGTCTACGCCCATGGGCTCTTCTTCGTTGGCTTTGGGTACATAGCTTACTACCTAGTGTTCGACTACCATGATCCGCTCGGGTACTACGAGGCTGTGGTTAGAGATCCTAGGCTGTTCGAGGCTGAGGTAGGGAAGCTGTGGGCCAATATGCAGAGCTTCCTAGACGAGGAGGAGGTTGTGGTGAATGGGGAGAGGGTTAGGCCTCGCGTCGTTATGATAGACATTGGGTTCAGGGGCTCGAGGAGGAGGCCCTTCATAGTCTTCGCTATCAGGTTCAGGGCTCCGGTTAGGCCCGGTAGAAACGTTTATGAGAATAGGTACGAGCCGGAGGTAGCTGAGTACGACTACGCTGCCTACTGGATCTTTCCGCCGGGAACCAAGGTTCTCGACGTCGATATGGGTAGCGGTGGTGAGGAGTGGGATGTTGTCGGGAAGAATATCGTGGCTATATACGGTAGGAGGGGTAGGAGGACGGGTGGGTACGAGAGGATAGTGTTCGAGATGCCTAGCTACGAGTCTCTAGTGGAGGAGGAGGGTTGAGCTCCACCGAGTTTAGGAGGCTAGCTGAGGAGCCTCTTCAGAAGGTGCTTAAGCGGAAGGCTCTCCACGTATCCCTCTGCCTAGCCCTACTCATACCTCTAGCGCCGTGGTTCGTAGAGGGGGGTGCTAGGCTAGGTCTTGATCCTCATCAGGTTCCCTTGCTAACCTACGCGGTTCTAGCTCTTGGGGCAGCGCTATTCAACAGCCTTCAGATAAGGATTCCTCACTACCGAGAGAGGCTCCTAGCGATATCTAGGGAGATGAGGAGGAGGATCCTTGGCTACCTTAAGCAGATAGCTCCCCGTAGCGAGGGGCTCGCTAAGCAGGTTGAGGAGATGGGTAGGGTTCTCGATAGGGTTGAGGATAGCTTGACTAGGTTCATCTCCGAGGTGGAGAGGGAGTACGAGAGGAAGTTCGGGTACATAGCCATAACCTTCGCTCTCCTATCGATAGCCCTCTCCTACGCTTTATTCGGGAGCTACGTAGCTTACGGGATAGTGGCTCTAGCTGTCGTCGATAGCCTCTCGGCTGTCCTAACGAAGCTCCTTCCGCGCCCCAAGGTCTTTAAGCACTCCGCGTGGAGCATAGTCATAACGTTCTCGGTGTTCGCAGCGGTTCTCTTCGTGGGCGGGGTGCCGCTAAGAACCTCGCTACTCATCTCGCTAGCAGCTATAGTTGCTGAGAACCTAGGTATAGAGGATAACCTAACTCTGCCTATAGTGACGACAGCTGTAGCCTACGCGCTCCACGCACCAACGCCTCTCTACTACTAGCGGTGGGACCATGGGTAGGGACCCGATCGATAGGGCTGTGTCGAAGCTTCTGGGCGACTCTCTTAGAGCGCTCTACGCGATAATCATGCTTAGGATAGTTGTGGAGAGGGGGCCTATCCACGGCTACGGGATCAGAAAGCTCGTTGAGGAGGTGAGTAGGGGTGCTGCGAGGCCTAGCGAGAGCACGGTGTACGACACTCTCAAGAGGTTGGAGAGGATGGGGCTCATCGAGAGCTTCTGGGGCGAGAGCCCGCTCGGGGGGCCGATGAGGAAGTACTACAGGGCTACCGAGCTAGGGAGAGAGGTCCTATCAAGGCTTCTCGAGGAGCTTCAGCCTATACTGAGCGCGATCCTAGGCATCTCCCCCGAGGCTGGATCGCCTTGGGCTCGGAGTGGGGATTCATAGGGCTTAGCCTCGTTGCTTTGGGGAGCGCGCTAGCGCTAGTCTCCCTAGCCCCGAGGCCGTTGAAGCTCCTCGGTGTTAGGGTTGGCTACGCCTTTGTTGACGAGTACTGCTGGAGGTTTCTAAACGCTTTAGCGAGCGCTCTAGCCATGTGCTTCGGAGCGGCTCTAGCGATCGTCAGCGCCGTAGCTCCTAGCGCTGGGGCTGCAGTCGTTGCCTCGATGTACGTAGCATTCGTGGTGGCGACCATAGTTGTGGGCGAGAGAGTAGCTGAGAAGAGGCTCATAGCCTACCCTAGCCTAGGCGGTGGGGGCTGCGAGCCTATTGCTAGGTATAGGCCTAGCGTCGCTCTAGTGAGCTCTCTCGCCCTGCTATCGCTAACCCTCTTCGCCGCGACCCTAGCCTACGCCCTCCTCCTCTACAACGAGATGCCTAGTAGCATAGCTGTTCACTTCAACGCGTGGGGCGAGCCTGATCTCTTCAAGCCTAAGCTCGTAGCTATGGAGCAGCTGCTATCGATAAACGCTGCGCTAGCAGCTCTATCCATAGTTACGAGTGTGGTGGCCGTGAGGAAGCCCGAGGTGTTCTACAGGCCCTGGCTAAGGCCTAAGCACTGGAGATCCCTAGCCGTGCTCTCCGTAGCGCTAGCGTCATTAGCTTCAGCAGCTACATCCCTAGGGATCATGGATGTGGTTACGTACAACAGCTTAGGGCACCACATAGCTGGGGGAATGATCATCATTACGGCGCTCGCGATAACGGCGGCAGCCATAGCCATCGCTACCCTAGCTCTAGAGGCTAGGAGCTCTAGGTACCGCTAGAAGCTAAGGCTCTCTCAACATCTTCGTCGCTAAGCCCTAGCCACTTGCCGAGCTCAGCTATGTCCCTCCTAGCGAGCTCCCTAGCCCTCTGGGGCTCGACGCCGTTCATCTCGTAGTGAACCTTCATGAGCTCGAAGTACACCCACAGGTTCTCAGCAAGCTCATCTCTAGTAACCTTGGATATTATGGCTCCAGCGTGCACGATAACGACGTCGCCAGGCTCAACACCTTCGGTAGCTACGAGTGCTCTAACCCTAGTCCCACCAAAGTCGACCTCGGCGTAGAGCCCCTCGACCTTAACCACCTTGGCTAGCACGCCCCAGCACACTCGATTCGCACCTCGGCTCGAGGCTCTGCATCGAGAGCTACTCGTAACTCACCTCTAGCTCCTTATCAAGCGTTGCTAGAGCTCTAAGGTCTTCTCCTAAGCGCATCGGTGGAGCTATATGCTAGCCAGCCTACGCAGCCATGGCTAGCGGGGCGGAGCTCGAGATGAGTAGCTCTGTAAGCGTTAGGGCTCTGAAGAAGGTGTTTAGCTCTAGCTCTGCATGTAGAAAGGTTCTAGGCGTTATCGAGAGCCTATGCAAGAGGTTGGAGGCTAAGGGAATCACCAGAGTCAAGATAATGAGCTTCTGCGGTACTCACGAATGGGTAGTTACCCACTACGGGATTAGAAGCGTAGTGCCGAAGATCGTGGAGCTCGTGGCTGGCCCTGGATGCCCGGTGTGCGTAACGCCGAGCTACGTCATTAAGTACGCTATAGATCTCTCCCTAAGGGGGGTTAGGGTCTTCACCTTCGGGGACATGGCTAGGGTCCCCATAGGGATAGGGTCTAGCAGGGAGACTCTGCTCGGGGCTAGGGCTAGAGGTGGGAATGTCGAGCTTGTCTACAGCTTCGCCGATGCTGTGGAGAGGGCTAGGGATGGGAGGGAGTCGGTCTTCCTAGCGATAGGCTTCGAGACTACTGCTCCCAGCTACTCGATTCCTCTCGAGAGAGGCGCTGTTCCCAAGAACCTCTCCCTCCTCTCAGTAGTCAGGCTTACTCCACCGGTAATGAGGTACGCTCTAGAGGTTCATCGAGGGATCTCTAAGCCTGTAGATGGTGTGATAGCGCCAGGCCACGTATCGACGGTTATAGGCTCTGATGCTTGGAGGTTTCTCCCAGAGGAGTTCGGTGTCGCTACGGTTGTTGCGGGTTTCGAGCCTCTGGACGTTCTCATAGCTATAGCGAAGATCCTCGAGATGGTTCTCGAGGGTGTTCCGCAGCTACTCAACGAGTATAGGAGGAGCGTTAAGCCCGAGGGGAATAGGCTCGCTAAGGAGTCTATGAGGAGAGTGTTTAGAGAGGTAGACGCTCTGTGGAGAGGCATAGGTATTGTGCCTAGGAGTGGGTACGATCTTAGGGAGGAGTACAGCGAGTGGGATGCCTACGAGAGGTACTCCCTAGAGAAGCTACCTAGAGACGCAGAGGCTCACGACCACCCACCTGGGTGTCTATGCAGCAAAATCATTCTTGGGCTAGCCAAGCCTACGGACTGCCCCCACTTCGGGAAGAGCTGCAGCCCTAGTCACCCCCTAGGCCCTTGCATGGTGTCTCTAGAGGGGACGTGCCGGATATGGGCTCAGGGAGCTGTTTCTCCGTAGCTTCTGCTCAGTACCTCCTCCTCATTGCTATGATTGCGGTTGCTATGGCTCCGGCAGACACCGCTATCAGCCCTATCGAGACCCACAGCAGTATGCTTGCGCTAGCTGAAGACGCTCTCGCCGATGTCGTTCTCGGGCTGTAGCTAGCTGTTGCCGCTACGCTTGTAGTGGTGCTCGTGCTGCTCCTAGCTGGAGCCGTGCTTTTTGCTGGAGCTACCGTAGTTGTGGTGCTTGTCCTCGGAACCGTTATGGATACGGTAAGTGTTCTAGAGCTCTTCAGCAGATCACCAAGCACAACCTCCTTGGCTGGAACTCTAGACTGGGGAGAGCTAGGCACTAGCTTGAACCGCATCTCTAGGAGGGTGCTAGCAGCTTTGGAGACCCACTGAGGAAGGTCGCTATCCCTAGAGATAGCGTAGAGACCTATCGCGAGAGCCCTAAGAGCATCCATCGGGTCGCTGGAGGCTGCCTTTAGGCGCGGCGTAGCTATGGATACATTTGCTAGCCCGCTTCCTCCAACGCTAACGTTGATCCAGGCTGAGGAGGGCTCTAGGACTAGGTGCGTAGCCTCTAGATCCCTAGTAACGTAGTCAGCTAGATCCATAGCTATGTAGAGCCCCCTAGTTAGCGAAACCCCTACAGCTACTCCCGAGGCCCCTACGCTAGGCAGGAAAACCATGTCCTTAAGCGCTAGAGTAGCCTGGTGAAGGTCGCCCGAGGAGTTTATCGCTGCCTCAATCCTTGTATCGCCAGAGCTCGAGTTCATCGAGATCCAGTACCTTAGGCTAACCGCTGGAGGCGCGAGGCTCCTCAGCGCCTGGCTAAAGCTCATCCCCTGGGTCTCAGCAACGTGCTTAGCTAGCCCCCGTAGATCCGTGACTATTACGAAGCTAAGCAGCGCGCTTCCATTAACTATGCGGGCCCTAGCCTCCGTCACGTTTATCCACGTTACGCCGGATCTCCTGAGCTGGCTCTCGATACCCTCCCTACTTATCAGTGTCGAGGCGGTTACCACGCTGCGCATAGCTCCGAGAGCGCTCAGCTTCACCACTATCCTATCGATCTTCTTGAGCGCTGTGTAGTTGTAGATGCTCGAGACATTGGACTCTATCCTGATCCATCCCTGCCTACCGAGATCCTCGAAGAGCACGACCCTCGATAGGTACCTAGAGGAGTTGCTTCCATACTTATAAGCGCCCCACGAAACCATGTAGGCCCTAACGATTCTCGGGTCGAGAGGCCTAGGGCTACTGCCATTGATGCTTACAAGTATCAGTCTCCCCGAGGCCCTGAGGTGTATGCTCAGCACTATAGGTGGGTAGCTCGTGTGGAGCCCGCTTATGCTAGCTACTAGAGCTACACTACCATCCGGGTAAACGATGATCCTTCCGCTTCCCGAGACAGAGGCGTGGAGCGAGCACGCTACTAGGGCTGCAGCAACCATGGTTAGGAGGGCTAGAGCGAAGAGCCTCTCGCTCCCCATTCGCTACCCCAGCCCTAGGTGGGGGAGCATGGATATAACGCTACCCTAGCTCAACGCGAACAGCGTTCGGCTCAGGCTTCGTGTATCTAGAGCCACTCACGTGGAGAGGCACCTCGTATGTAGAGGGGTCGCCGAGCTCGATCCCGGGCTTTGCGTACATCTCCACGACCCTCCCAATGATCGTCCTGTGGTCGCCGCTAGGAACATCGTTCTCGACTAGGCACTCAGCGACAGCTAGAGCCTCTAGGCACACGGGCACGCTAAGCCGCTTGCCCTCCACCCAGCTGAGGCCGCTCTTCTCGAGCTTCTGAGGATCCTCGTAAGCCGATACGGTGCCTAGGAAGTGGAGCTCCCTAACTCTAGACCACGGCAGGACCATGACCGAGAACTGGCCGCTATCCCTAATGAGGCTGTAGGTGCATCGATCCTCGGCTATAGCCACGGCTAGCATGGGTGGGGATCGGGATACGGGCATTATCCACGAGGCGGCCATAGCGCTGCAGCGATTGTCGCTGCACGACCCAACGAGAACAACGGGCCTTGGGTGGAGCATCCTGTACCACTTCTCTGGCTCGACAGCTATCCACTGAGCCATCTCTAGCCACCCGCCACGCGTAACCGCTGAATAACCCGCCTAGATAAAGCTGGTAGTGCAACTCGGAATAAGTGAGGGTAGTGCGCTCAGAAGCCCCACACCGCCTCGAAGAGGAGCCAGCCTGTCACCACGCTAGCGGTGTTGAAGGGGGCGCTGATCTTTAGGAAGTCGCTGAAGCTAACCCTAATCCCCTTCCTCTCGAGGTACCTAACAGCCGTCACGTTAGCTGAGGCGCCTATGAAGGTTAGGTTCCCTCCGAGGGTTGTTCCTAGGAGCATCGCCCACGCTAGGGGCACGGGATCCACCCTGAGGGCTCTAGCGATGCTGCTCACCACCGGGAGCATTGTCGCGGTGTAGGGAACGTTGTCCATGAATGCGGAGGCAGCTACAGAGATCCACACTAGGGCTGTGGTCACGAGGGTTAGGGAGCGGCCAACGTGGCTAAGTATCGCTACCGCTAGCAGCCTCGCTAGCCCGGTCGAGGCGAACGCCTTCGACACGGCGAACACTCCTACTAGGAAGAGCGCTAGCCTCCAGTCAGCCCCCTCCCTAAACGCCCTCCTAACGCTGCTCCTATCGCCGTGAAGTAGCCTAGCTATCGTCGTGCCGCCTACGGCGACAGCAGCAGCTAGGCTCAGCGGAACCTCGACGATGTGCCTAACGCTGAGCAGCGCTATCTTGAGCCCTAGGAAGCCTAGAGCCTCGTAGACGAACACCGTGTCTATCCGGGGATCGGGAGCCCTAGCCTCGCGCACGCTGCTGGCAATCCTCGCGGCGCTTCCCCTCGTCACCATTACGCTTGTTACAGCGCACGCAACAACCATAGCCGCTATGGTGTAGAAGAACATGGAGGGCCTGCCGCGGTACACGATGAAGTCCGTGAACGCAAGGTTGAAGTAGCCCGCGGTCATTATCGCTGGCGGGTCGCCGATCATCGTGGCTGAGCCAGAGAGGTTCGAGGCTAGCGCCACCCCGATTACTACCGGGGCTATATCCATCCCAAGCTCGCTCGCTATCCTAGCTGCTATAGGTGCGAAGAGGAGCGTCACCGAAACGTTCTCGAGAGCTACGCTAACTAGCCCCGCCGCCATGAACAGGGTGAAGACGAGGAGCGTTGGGCTAGCCACCCTCCTCCGAAGAAACCTCGTCGCTAGATCCATAGCTCCCGAGAGCTCTAGGTACGCTGTCATCACACCCATGCCGAGGACCAGGCCTATAACGTCCCAGTTCACGCCCTCGATGAACTGCCTAGGGGTTAGACACCCCGTGGCGAGCAGGAGTATAGCTACGGCGATCGAGACCCAGTGCCTACCAACCCTACCCCAAGCACACATAGCTACGAGAATAGCGAGAGACGCTAGCACCTCGAGCTGGTACGCGTTTAGCAAATGATTTGTCCCACAGCCTCGGGCCGGAGAGCCTTATAAGCTTGTCGAGAGACCAAAACATTATCCCCTCGCGAGGCCCTTAGCTACGTAGGCGGTGCCTAGTGAGGGTAGTCGCGCTAGCTGTAGCTCTAGTGGCTGCAGCCCTACTCACGCTCGCAGCCGCACCGATCCACGCCCAAGCAGCTAGATCGCCTAGAGGCGGCGAGTGCATAGAGCTCTACTTCATGAACTCGATACAGGTTTACAACACTAGCTTCAGCGGCGTGCTCTACCTAGAGACCCCCCAGAACATCTCGTTCGGTGGAGGCCTTGTTCAGCGCGTGCACGTTCTGGTTAGCCACAACCTGGTCTTCGACAACGCTACCCACTACATGAAGTTCGTGCTGAAGAAGGGCGAGAAGTTCTTCGGCTACTTCGTTGCGAGGGTTCAGCTCTGCGGAGTCAACATGACTAGGATGAGCAGGCTCGAGGCTCTAGCCCTAGCGGATCCCTACAAGTTCAAGCCGGTCAACGCCTCGATACCTAGGGACGTTGCCGCGAGGTTCCTCGGGAAGACCCCTAGGATAGTTGAGGAGGTTGCTAGGCCAGCGTTCGAGAGATGGTTCTCCAAGGTGCTTGGGGCTCCACCGAGCAACTTCTCGAAGCTCGTGCTAGCCCTCTACCTAGCCCAGTTCGTCAAGAGCTGGATCCACTACAAGGTCTCGCCCTATCCAAGGCCCCTCAAGGTGATCGTGGAGAAGAGGATCGGGGACTGCGACGACATGTCTAGGCTCCTCATAGCCCTCCTCTGGAGCTACGGCATACCCGCTGTGATGGCGGATGGGTACGTGGTTATATGGGGGCTGCACTACAAGCTCCCCGTCGAGAGCACGCTCTACGTCTTCTACAACTCGGGGCCCCACGCCTTCGTCCTAGCCTACGTCCCTAGGTACGGCTGGATACCGATAGACT
>JAADCV010000106.1 GCA_013154235.1 Thermoproteota archaeon
CTCTTCCTTCTTCTCTTCTTCCTCCTCTTTCTTCTCCTCTGCTGGCTGCTGAGCAGGAGCAGCACCAGCAGGAGCAACAGCCGGAGCTACCGCAGGAGCAACAGCAGCGCTCTTGATAACCTCATCTATGTTGATCTCCTTAACGGCTGCTACAAGTGCTTTGAGCCTAACATCGTCTACAGCAATTCCGGCAGCTTCAAGGACCTTCTTCACGTTCTCCTCATTTATCTCCTTTTTGGCTGCATGGAGTAGCAGTACAGCATACACATACTCCATATTCAAACACCTAGCCTACTACGCTCTTCGCCTATGTGTGGTCTAGAAGTCGCTTTTAAAAGTCTTTTCAAGCCACCTAGGGATATGCAACAGCATCTATTCCAAGTGCCTCACGAACATACTCAGCAAACTTGCGAGCAGTGGCTCCCCCGCGAACTGCGTCAACTACCAGTAGCCGGGGCTTAGCATCCTCTATGTATCCTACAAGCTCATCAAAGTCAGCGTGATCACTGAATGCAACTACATAAGTATCACTATCTATGCACCTTATCGGAGCGTTGAAGAGCCACCCCGTTAATGCAACGTGCGCAGTCATGCTGTTTCTACGGCACCTAAACTTGCTGAAGTGATCTACCTTAATGAACCATCCATCTCTAACAACCTCGTTAGCTTCTCTAGTTCCCTCTAGAAGAAGATCCCTTACAACAAGCCCAAAGCGCTCAAGCCTCTTCGCAATCCTCCAGTGCTTCGTAGACGCTATAATTGGTGCATCTACACCATACTCTCGGAGCATGAGCATAATCTCTTGAGCCTTACCATAGTAGGCATAGAGAGTAACGGGCTTTCGCGAAAGAAGTCTTCTCAATAGCTTTACCAGCTCGTCAACTATAACCTCTTCGGGAGGCCTACGAAACGATGGATCTCCGTACGTAGCGTCAACAACAAGCACGTCAACACCCTTAGGGGGCACAGTCTTCGTTCCCACACCTTTGAAGTCTCCCGAGTAGGCGTACGCACCATCATCACTTTCTACAATTACTTGCGCTGAGCCAGGGATATGATGCGCATACTCAAGCCTTATCCTAACCCCTGCATCCAGAACCTGAAGCGTACTTCCATACCCTAACTCAACACGCTTTCTCCTAGGTATCATAAATCCGAGCTCGTCCAGAAGCTCGTGAGTTATAGGAGTGGCCACAACGTATCTACACTCTCTGGAGCTCCGCTCGAGACCAACAGTGTGGTCTTGGTGAATGTGCGTAACTACCCTAATCAAGCACTTGCTACGGTGACCATCCACGCATATAGGCCCTATCACTACTGCTCCAGCTTTATCAACGTAAGCGCCTAGCAATCTCGGCTTCAGCCCCCTCTAGTCATCAGAGCTAGGCACCTAAATCCTGTGGGGCGCTTAGCTACCTAGACAACTTCTTCTGGCGACCCGTACTCACCGCTATACTCATCACCTTCATCCTTATCGTACCAGCTCACCGGCGGATTGCCATACCTTACTAGAGGCTTGCTCAACCTAGTTAGTAAGACTACTCTACTGGGCTTACTCTCTGAGACAGCCTCGTAGCCTAGCGTGTCAGCGAGCTTCAACGCAACTTCTCTAACTTCTGAATGCGAAGGCATGTCCTGCCTGCTAAGCCTCTCTATGGACCCCCCTATATGCATGTACGCCTTGACTTCTATGAACGTGGGCTGCGCCACGCTAAGCATCCTAGACCACTCTCTAATCGCTCTATCGTTAGCGTTGAAGCTCTTTACTATGGTGACCCTCACTACCGTAGGGCAAGTAAAGCTCGGCAGGAGCTCTAGGCTTTCAAGTGTACGCTTCCACAAGCTCTTACTCATAGGTCTATTGAACTCTATGTAGCTCTCATAGTCAAACGCTTCTATGGATACATAGAGCTGCGTCGGCTCCACACCCAGATTAGCGATTACCTCAGGCCGAACCCCTCTAGTAACGAGAAACGTTGTCATTCCCCTTCTATGAAACTCCGCGATTAGATCATCGAGCAACGGATAGAGGGTGGCCTCACCCGTTAAGCTTATAGCAACATGCTTCGGATTTCGCGCCTCCCTATACATATCCTCGCTTACATTAGAAAACATCTTGTATCCGCTAACCGTTCTCGCGTGCTCCTTAACAACCATGTCGACTATGAACCTAGGATCATCGACAGTCTCAAGCATTACCTCACCCCATGACCCCCTATCTTGAGGTCTATAGCGCCAGCAATGCAAGCAGCTGTTCCAGCACCACAGTACTGCTGGTGAGAACTGCGCGCATCTATGAGACTCTATACCGTAGAACTTAGCCTTATAGCAGAACCTACCCTCAAGCAGAGCCTTATGCACCCAGTAACACTTCTTGACAGCACTATGCCCTCCGATCAGATGATACTTCTGCTTGCGGAGGTATTGCAGAGCTCGTCGGAACTCGCTTACCGTTGTCACACGCTTTACCCAGCTGAGACTAGACGTTAAACGCGCTAGATAGTTTTATCTTAGTTCAGAACGCTTTAAGTAACGAGGCTGCGAGGAGGAAAGGCGTTGAACCATGAAGGCCCTCGTAGTGTTTCACGGAGACTGCGACGGCGTTATCTCTGCTGGTTTATTTATAAGGAGGTTCCTAATGGATTACTACCCAAAGAATCTCGTATTGAGGTTCACTCAACCATGGAGAATAGTTAGGGATCTAGAGTCCGCTCTTAAGAGCGCTGGAATTGATAAAGTTGAAGAGATAGTGATACTGGATCTAGCGCTCAACGACGAGCTTCTCGAATTCATATCAGCTAACCTACGCAACAAGAGGATCACCATAGTGGATCACCACGCATCATCCTCGTCAATAGTCCGGAAGTTCGCCGAGCTACCCAACGTTAAGGTTGTTTGGGAGCACACGATATCCACTCCAGCTGTTCTCGTTAGGATAATAAAGAACCTCAATCCCTACGAGGAGACTCTGATAAACGTTGCCAACACCTGCGAAGGGGGTGAGGCGTGCAACGATACTGTTAGGCAAGCTGCAGATAGAATTAAGGTTGCTCTAGCTCTAGACCCTACTGACAGCAGCACTTTTTACCAAACCGCCCTAAAGATCGTTGAAGGGATAGAGATATGGACCGATAAGGAGATAGAGAGTAGGTATAGGAGGGGGAAGTGGCTTCTAAACATGCTTGTCAGAAACCTAGAGCGGCGTTCTGTAAACATATGCGGCTGGTACGTATCATCCTTTACAGCGCCAGAGTCACTAGTCTATGCAGGAATGTTCGGGATAGCATCCTCGGAGTTCTCCAAGAAGCATCACAAGCCTGTTGTCCTCGTTCGTGGCGAGGAGGGGAAGATCGTTATAACCATAAGGTCGCCCGATGGCAAGGCTCTTGACCTGTGCCGCGCTATAGCAGAAGCCATGGGAGCCTCCTTCTATGGAGGTCACCGAGAGGCTGCATCACTAACGCTCTACACGAGCGAAAGTCTCGATAAGGTCGTTGCTAAACTGAAGGAGGTGGTTAAACGCTTTGCACGGTGCTGATCTGTGCACAGATATTGACATTAGCAAGTCCTGCAGCGAGCTCGCTAAGGATCTTAACGCAGCAAAGCATGGAAGAGTGCTTATACTGGTTGGAGAGATGGAGATAGAGTACTATGGAAGAGCTGCATCGCACGCCCCTCGAGCTCCAAGGCTGCTAGTAATGAAGACTGATGGCGCACTGCTAATTCATGAGTCTCAGAAGAGGGAGCCCCTTAACTGGCAGCCTCCGGGAGCCCGCTCCTCCTTTGAATGTGTTGGAGATACGCTGAGGCTTCGAAGCATTCGAACATCGCCTAAGGAGGAGGTTATAGTCGATATCTATAACGTAGCTTTCGTTAAAGCTTGCCATCTAGCTACAACAAAGCTAGTTGTTATAGGAACGGAGGAGGATATAGCGCGGTCCATTGCGTCGAATCCCAAATTGATCGATCCGCGAGCTACTCTAGTAGGTACAGAGATTTCTACACCGTATGGCAAAATAGATGTTCTACTCAAGAGACCCGACGGGAAGCTGATAGTTGTTGAGGTTAAGAATGAGCGTGCTGGTATTGCAGCAGTAGCACAGTTAAAGAGGTACGTCGAGTATTATCGATCTCAGGGAATAGATGTTGAGGGGGTTCTGGTCGCTCCATCAATAAGCGATGAGGCAAAAGTAGCGCTTCTCAAGGAGGGGTTCAGATTTGTCGATGCGAAGTCCTTCACTTCCAAGACTGTTAAGAGCTCGCTAGATAGATTCTTCTCCAGGTAGTAAACCGCTACTTGAGTTCCGTGAATCCCTTAAAAGAATTCTCGTTTGCGACCTGCTTACCTAGTCCCAATGGTTACTTAGCTACTCGAGGCTGTGCGGGCAAGCAGATTGCGCTGAGCGAGCAGTTAACGAACCTAAAAAGAGTCGCCTTACTCACTAAGCGGCGGCGAGAACATGAACTTCACACCTTTGTCTCTTAGGATGCTAGTTCTAACGGATACTCACGGAGGTGAGCAGAACCTTCGCGCAGTTGTTGCTCGAGAAATTAATAGCGTTGACGCTGTAGTTTTCTGCGGTGACGCAGCACCATACTTCGATCCTTCGAATGTTAGCTATCTTATAGGGATTCTCGACGCTATTGAGAAACCAGTTATTCTGGTTCCAGGAAACATGGATGATCCGAAGTCCTATCGCGACACCGACAATATCCGCGTAATACATAAGGGTATAGCATTAGTGAACGGCTATGCATTCCTTGGGATCGGCGGATCGACACCTACGCCGTTCGGTACAGTATTCGAGCTTAGCGAGGAAGAGATAGAAAGAGCACTATCGTCTCTGTGGATGGAAGCTGCTAAACTAGGTCCCGTGATTCTCGTATCTCACGCACCTCCATACGATACAGCGTGCGATATTGCGTCCGGAGGTAGACACGTGGGATCTAGAGCTCTACGGAGATTCATAGAGAGGTACTCACCGCTTCTATGCCTTTGCGGGCATATCCACGAGTCTAGAGCAATAGATAGAGTGGATGGAACGATTGTGGTTAATCCAGGGCCCTTGAGAGACGGGTTCTATGCTCTAGTAGAGCTAAGGGGATTCGAAGTTAAAAGAATTGAGCTTAGGAGACTCTAGACGTTTCCAGAAAGTTCCTAAGGATATCGATTTCGTAGCCAAGGTCCTTCAGTGCTTCTAGAAGCACTGCCGCCTTATCTCTAGAAGCTATGTACCCACAATCATCGCTGAGCTCAACAAGGGCGTCCTCCAGCACGTAAACCATAGTCTCGCTGGCAACGGACCGCAGCGGAACCTGAACCACATACTTGTCGTCTAGCGCTTCTCTAAGGATACAGGCTGCGCATCTGCGTAGCTCGGTTAGCTCCTCCGGGGGCTCCCTAGGTAGCTGCGCAACCTCACTCTCAGCTTCATCATCTCTACAGCCACAAATGACCGCAAGCTCCTTCCACCTCTCCAAAACTTCATTAACTACCTCACTCCATCTAACCATACCGCTTCCCCGATCCCGAGGTTACGGTGGTGTCTCTATGAATATAGGGGATCATGAAGACCTTAGGCTGTGCATTATAGTCACTAGCGACAAGGTAGCTTACGGACTGAAGCAAGATGAGTTAAGAGATGAGCTCCGCAAGAACGCTCGCTGCACCATCAAGCACTACGAGGTTCTTCCAAACTCGCTCCCACTAATAATAAATGCACTACGCAACTGCCTTGGTAAGTGCAATACAGTGATACTTACAGGTGGAACAGGAGTAAGCGAGCATGATCTATCAGTTACAGCAGTAGCCTCGCTAGAGGGGGTAGAGCTTAGGGAGCTAGGCGAGCTGCTAAGAGTATCGGGCTATCAACTCGTGGGTGAGAGAGCCTATGCATCACGATCGATAGCTAAGCTTGTTAGATACCCATATCCGACCCTAGTGATTGCTGTACCAGGGAAACCAGATGCAGTTACTCACGCGCTAAGGGTGCTACTCGAAGACTTAGTTCCGCACATTCTCTACGAAGCTTCTAAAAAGAGCAGCTCTACTTCATTTCGAGGACATCGCTGAGGGTAACAGTACCTAGAACCTTATCCATTTCGTCTCTCGCGATCCCTAGGTACTTCTCCACCATCTTAGTCACGGCGCTTCTAAGAAGATCGATGGCACGAGATTTCCTCGTCCTCAGAATGTCTGCAGTTAGATCCCAGGGAAGTCCCTGAAGCACCTTGAGTACGATGACCTTTTTCTCCAGATCGCTAAGTTCAGCCCGACAACTGGGAGCTTCTCTCCAGTGGTGCTCTGCAAGCTTTCTAACTACATCGCAGCACGATTCGTACGTCATGTAACCTTCGCAGTAGCTAAGCAATCTATCTACCTGTATCTTAGTGAGCTTAGGCTTCGAGCACCTCTTATCTTCAGGAGCGTACTCCGTCTCGAGTAGCTGTAGCACGATACCTATCTCTAAGTCTCTATAAGTATCGTGTAGGCTCGCCAAGACCTTCTCTCTAAACTCTCTGCTCACAACCTTCACTATGCTGCTCCACTTTGCGTCAAGGGGTTTTATTACGAGAACTGTGTACTCTGCGCTCACAGGATTTCTGTCGGGAGAGATGTGAACAGGAGTAAACCCATTCTTTATCCAGAACCTCAAGAGCTCTTCCGTAGCCCCAAAGCCGCTACCAAGCCAGTTGTATCCTCTAGATCTAGATTCCTCCTCAACCTTTCGCAGGGCGTAAGACCCTATACCCCTACCTTGTACAGCTGGATGAACCGCTATCCTGACAATTCTCCACCCCCTGCCATCTCCAACATCCCTTATCCTAGCGTGCTTCAATAGCCTATCCGGTATTATGTTCCCCGGTATCTTCCCTCCTCTGAGCAGCGAGTCTAAGTAATCAAAAGGTATAGGACCTTCCTCAGCTAGCTGAAGCGCTGCAACTATCTTCCCCGTAGGCAGTCTAATAGCCCTAATGCTGTGGTGTGGCGCATCCGCCATCATGCCTAGGTCGTCTGGCTCGTTACGGTAGTGTGCTAGAACATATATTCCAAAGATGCTGCGAAGGAGTTTCTCGTTCTCCTTAGTGAACAGCTTTTCAGGCTCTAGCACTAGGTACTCTAGCTCGCCCTTGTCGATGTGCTCAAGATCCTTCTCATCAAGTTCGTCCGGCTCAGCATCAAGCAAGAGGACCCTAAACTGCCATCTTTCGACAGGATCGTCCTTGCCGTACCTGATAGGCTCCTCCATCTCGTATATTGTTAGCTCCGTATCTGGATCCTCCTTGATCCTCTTGAGGAACCTTACTGAAAAGCCTCTACCTGCGCCCTCGTATCCATGTATAGTCGTTGCGAATATGGTTCGTCTGTAGCTCCTCCATATCTTATGAAGTAGCGGTACCGGTATGCCGGCAGCCTCGTCAACTACGGCTATATCTACGCCAAGCCTAGGGACTATAGCTGGCTCCCAATACTCAATGCTGAACCTGGATCCTCTGATCTCTATTATGTTATCTCCACGCTTTATCGCATCTCCTCTGAGCCCTATGGTCTCTAGCGCTTTCAGCGCCATGTTCATTAACGGCTGCACGTTCGAGGGTGAAGGAGCTGTAACACCTATCCTAACCTTAGGCTTGCGCTGCATCATTTCGTTTATTATTCCGGCTAGTGCTATTCCAATAGCACAGGACTTACCTCTTCCCCTATCAGCTATCAGTATAACGCTTCGCCTTTTCCTACCCCTGACTTTCTCGAGGATGCCTTCGAGAACCCTTAGAGCGTTTACCTGATCCTGCGTTAGTGCAAGCTTATACAACTCTATTGGAAACCTAGCCTCGGTAGGTATCTCTACCTCTTTTCTGGACTCCTTAACTGTTTTCGCAGGATTAGCTACGACTATCTCGTCGCCGTCGGAATCGTAGATGAACACTCCTTCACAATCCATTGTTATCTCTTTGAACCATCTAACGAACACTTTCCTTGGCTCGGGGTACTGAGGAACTGCTAGCATCATCTGGAACAGGTTCTTCCTGTTATGCCAATCGTGCCAGTTAGGCGTTTGGAGAACTACGAGCCCTCCTCCTTCGACAACTCCTACTAGCCTTCCTATGTCGTTTGGCTTTAGGCTGTTGCTCAAATCCATTACAAGAGCTTGGTAAGTCGTCCCTAGGTATCTTTCGCTTGCTTCATAGACTGCTATCTCGAGCTTTGCACCTATCTTGCGCCGCTTTATGTATCTCTTCACTAGTCTCTTCGTGACCCGTTCGCGCATCACAGCATCATCGAACTCGTCGTGGTACATGTAGAGGATATCTGGCCCCTCCCTACTGCTTAGCCTTCTCCAGAGCCTGATGAAGGTTATGAGTATGTCCGCGGTTAGTATCCCTACTTTTCTCGGGTCATCACCGCTCAGTATGACGAGTACCCTGTGGCGCCGCTTAAACGCCTTCAGGAACTCGTTAAATACCCTCGACTTGAATTCGTTGTACTTCCCAGTTAAGGCACTCTTTATCTCCTCTTTAGAGACCCTCACCCCGCTCTTCTTTGCCACGGCCTGCACCTTGACAATAGGAGGAATTGGGTGCAAGCTAAAAACGGGAGTTGCTACGGGGTCACATGTAGAGTATCTTCTTAGCTAGCTCCTCCTTTATCTTCTCGTACCGCTGAAGCCTATCCTTAGTTAGGCTCGGCTTAACGTACTCCATCGCCTTCATGAAGTGCTTCCACGATATTGGCTTGGGTCTAGGTATAGCCTCTTCTCTCAAGCTAAGCATCACAGCCTCTCTCACCAGCGCCTCTAAGTCAGCGCCAGTGTACCCCTCGGTCTTCTTAGCTAGCTCAACTAGATCCACATCCTCAGCTAGCGGCACTTTCCTAGTGTGTATCTTCAGAATCTCGTACCTCGCTCTCAGATCCGGAGGCGGTACGTAGATTAATCTATCGAATCTCCCTGGCCTTAGCAGCGCCGGATCTAGCAGGTCTGGCCTGTTTGTAGCTCCTATAACTACGACCCCACGCAGAGGCTCTATACCATCTAGCTCGGTTAGCATTTGATTCACTATGCGATCGGTAACCCCAGTAGTATCGTGATGCAGACCGCGGGCTGGCGCTATAGAGTCTATCTCGTCGAAGAATATCACTGCGGGTGCAACTTGCCGTGCCCTTCTAAATATCTCCCTTATGGCTCGCTCCGACTCACCAACCCACTTGCTCAGTATCTCCGGACCTTTAACCGCTATGAAGTTAGCACCGCTCTCAGTAGCTACAGCCTTAGCTAGCAGCGTCTTACCACAGCCAGGAGGACCATAGAGAAGGATGCCCTTGGGAGGCTTAATACCCATCTGCTCGAAGACGTGCGGGTACCTGAGAGGCCACTCAACTGCTTCCCTCAGCTGCTGCTTAGCCTCCTCTAGCCCTCCAATATCGTCCCACCTGACCTCCGGAACCTCTATCAGCACCTCTCTCATCAGTGACGGCGAGACCATTCTCATAGCCGCTATGAAATCGCTCATAGTGACCTTCAGCTTCTCTAGGAGCTGCGACGGTATGGGCTTGTTCAGATCTATCGCGTGCTCCTTAAGGAATCTCCTGAGCGCATTCATAGCAGCTTCCTTAACGAGTGCTGCTAGATCTGCACCCGTGTATCCATGAGTCATCTCGGCTATCTTATCGAGATCCACGTCCTCAGCTAGAGGAACATTCCTCGTGTGAACCTGCAGAATCTCTTTCCTAGCTCTCTTGTCTGGCGGAGGCACCTCTATCTCGCGATCGAACCTGCCCGGCCTTCTCAGTGCGGGATCAACGGCGTCGGGTCTATTGGTTGCACCAATAACTATCACGCGACCTCTCTCCTCTAGCCCGTCCATAAGCGTTAGGAGCTGCGCTACTACCCTCTTCTCTACCTCGCCAACAACCTCCTCTCTCTTGGGCGCTATCGCATCTATCTCGTCTATGAATATTATCGCTGGTGCATTCTTCTTAGCCTCTTCAAATATCTGTCTCAGCCTCTGCTCTGACTCTCCATAGTACTTGGACATTATCTCGGGTCCGTTGATCGCTATGAAGTAAGCGCCTATCTCGTTTGCAAGGGCCTTAGCTAGCAGCGTCTTACCACAGCCAGGAGGACCATAGAGAAGAACGCCTTTGGGAGGCTCTATAGCGAGCCTCTCGAAGAGTTCAGGGTGCTTCATCGGAAGCTCGACGATCTCTCTTATTCTCTCCTTAACCTCCTCAAGGTCTCCTATATCCTCCCAGGTTATCCTAGGTATCCCGGCTATGGGCTCCCTCACAGGCTCAGTCTTAACAACTATCTCCGTATCCTCAGTTATGTATACAGCTTGCGATGGTATCGTGCTGACAACTCGTAGCCTTATCGGATACCCAAAGTAGTGAGGAACCATTAGCATCTCTCCGCGGATAACAGGCTTCTGCAGAAGCTCGCGCTTGATAAACCTCGCTAAGTACCTAGCGTAATCCTCAGGTATCTTCTCCTCAATGGGAGCCAGTATAACCCTCTTAGCTGGAGCTACGCTAGCCTTCCTAACGCTAACGACATCTCCTACGCTAACTCCCAGTACCTGCCTAGCGAACCCATCTATCCTAATGATCTCGTAATCCTCATCCTCGGGATACGCGGGCCATGCTTGCAGCACAGTTACTCCTTTAGGACCCCTCACCTCGATGTAGTCCCCAACATCTATCCCTAGCTCGCGGAACACCTTCTTCGGTATCCTAGCAATCTTCTTACCAACGTCTCTCTGCTTAGCGGACTCTACTCTTAATCTAACTTCTCTCTCTACCATAGTCACACCAGCTGTACCTCTATACCTTCGACTGAGCCGGATTATATAGGGTGATTAAGATGAGCAGTAGCGATCTCCCCGCGTACACTTGGATGCAACGCGCTCCAGAACTCAACTATTTTATGGTGCCGCGGCCGGGATTTGAACCCGGGTTTCCCGCGCCCGTGCCGGGCGTCACGGGCTCGAGAGGCCCGCATACTTGGCCGGGCTATACTACCGCGGCACCGCTACCCTCTTCACTACGGGTGGGCTTATAGGCTTTAATCTGCCTATCAGGTTGGGACCATGCTGAAGGATCTCGCTGTGCAGCGCATGAGGTGGCTCTTTAGAAGGGGCGTAGAGGCTCTACTTAGGGGGGATAGGGAGCTTGCGTGCAGATACGGGCAGCTGATACGGGCTATAGCTCTTCGCTCGAGAACTAGAATCCCTCGCTCCATCCGGAGGTGGATATGCAAGAACTGCTCATGCATTATGGTTCCCGGACTGACAGCGCGCGTCCGGATCAGAAGGGAGGGCAAGACTCTTAGGATCGTGACAACCTGCTTAATATGCGGATATATACACCGATACGAGTTCTTGAGGGGTAAGGATCGCCATGAGGCTGAGAGGCAGGCTGAAGGAGCTGAAGAAGCTGAAGGTTGCACAGCACCGTGCAGACGTAAACATAGGAAAGAACGGAATTCACGCGGGTCTAGTTGAGGAGATACGTCGCCAGCTAGAGGCAATGGGAGTAGTTAAGATAAGGATTCTCAAGAATGCGCGTCAGATAGTCTCCGAGAAGGATATCTATAGGCTCGCTGAGGAGCTTCGCGCGCTAGTGATAGATCATAGGGGCTACACATTCATTCTAGCAAAACGCTCTTTAAGGACAGCAAGGCGATGAGAATGTAGCGCGAGTCGAGGTGCTGTACATGGTCACGGTAAAGGATGTGCCTGCTGACGAATTCATAGATAGGCTAGCTAAGTACCTCAAGGAGAGGTTCGGAGATATCGTGAAACCTCCAGCTTGGGCTCTCTTCACCAAGACTGGGCCTCACAAGGAGCGCGTTCCCGAGAACCCAGACTGGTGGTATTATCGTGCAGCCAGCATCTTGAGGAAGCTCTACATCGCGGAGGGCCCCATAGGCATAGAGACCTTTAGAACGATT
This sequence comes from Thermoproteota archaeon, assembly GCA_013154235.1. GTDB lineage: Archaea > Thermoproteota > Thermoprotei_A > Sulfolobales > Ignisphaeraceae > JAADCV01. The sequence goes on from JAADCV010000106.1 coordinate 11,949, forward strand.
TACGGAGGCCTCCAGAGGAGAGGAGTAGCGCCTCCGCACTTCAGAAAGTGCGGAGGGTCGCACATTAGGAAGATACTGCAGCAGCTAGAAGCAGCTCAGCTCGTTGTAAAGACTCCGCGTGGACGTACGCTAAGCTCTCGCGGACGTGCTCTTCTAGATAGAATTGCTTGGGAGGTATTCGTTGAGCTCGTTAAGGAGAGGCCCGAGCTAGCTAAATATGGCCCGCCTTCGCTGCAGCACGCAGTTAAAAGTGGGTCACTCAAGTAGATTCTACGCAAGAACGCTTTTCTCTGTTGAATGGTATGAAGACGCAGAAAGCGTGGGGTGCAGACCGTGTCTTACGATGAGGAGCTGGAGGCTGTGTTAGAGAGGCAGTATCAAGAGCTACTCAGACGCCGTGAAGAGCTAGAGAGGCGGAGGAAGCTTCAGCAGCTGGCTGAAGAAGCAAAGAAGCAAGAGATACTGAGAATGATACTTACTCCCGAGGCTCGAGAACGCTTAGCGAACCTGCGTCTGGTTAGACCTGACTTAGCTAAGATAGTTGAGGATCATCTAGTAGCACTAGCACTGCAAGGAAGGATCGCTAGGCAGATCACGGAAGAGGAACTGAAAACGATTTTAGCTGAGGTCTACGAGCGGACACGGAAGGAGTATAGGATTAACATACGTGAGAAGTAGGAGGTGCTTAGATGATGGCGCACTACAAGCCGTTAGCTAGGAAGTTGAGGTTGATCAACAGAACGAAGTCTAACCAACCAATACCAACATGGGTCGTCATCAAAACGAGGTTTAAAGTAAGGTGGAGACCTAGGCTACGCCACTGGAGGCGAAGCAAGCTAGAGGATGTGTGAGGTGGTGATGATATATGCCTAGGGATAAGAATGAGGGTATATACGTAATATCTCTACGCCGCATATACATGGCCGGCAGCAGAAGGAATAGAGGGCAGCGTGCGGTTAAGTACGTTCGCAAGTTCCTAGAGAGGCACTTAGGAGGAAAGGTGATACTGGATCCTTTGATAAGCGTGTACATATACAAGCGCAAGATAGAGAGGCCCCCTAGGTGCATTGCTGTATACTTTACGAGGATCGATGAAGGAGTCTATAAGGCAACGCTAGCAATACCCGCTAGGAGGTAAATATGGTTTCAATACCAGTGGAGAGATTCTCGATACGGGGAAACCCGAACATAGGCATATATATTTTCGCAAACGATCACATAGCTATACTCCCCCCTATTGTAGAGCCGAAGGAGGTAAGCACTGTAGAGACTATACTTAGGGTTAAGGTTGTTACAACAACGATAGGTGGAATGAGCATCGTAGGAGCCTTAGTTGCTGGAAACAACAAGGGTATCGTAATCCCATCCATTGCCAGGTCCTTAGAAGTAGAGTCCATAAAGCGCTCATTTGATGGAAATGTATGCATACTAAAGACTAGATACACAGCGTTAGGAAACATAATTCTGGTAAACGATCGTGCTGCTCTAGTTCATCCAGAGGCGTACCAAGATATAAAGGATGAGTTGAGGGATGCACTCGATCTAGAGGTTGTTGAGCGAGGAACAATTGCCAACATACCCACCGTAGGGTCTGCAGCCTTTGTTAACAACGTAGCTGGGCTCGTGCATCCCGACGCAACCGATAAGGAGATCGAATACCTTAGCTCTCTATTCAGCGTCCCTATAGCTACTGGGACAGTCAACTTCGGTGTAGGGTTTATAAGGTCTGGCCTAGTTGCTAATAGTCACGGCATACTCGTAGGGTCTAAAACTACAGGCCCCGAGATGATGAGGATAATGCAGGTATTCGGTGTTAAGAAATGAGTTCGGATGTCAAGGTGTTTAGGATCTACGGCTACATGCTCATAGGAGTGAGCCATGCTCCCGAGTGGAGGAAGTTCGTGAAGGAGATCCGAGCCGCCAAGCTTAGTGATGCTATAGAGAAGCTGTATTCTGAGCTTGGTAGCAAGCACAAGGTTAAGAGAAGCAACATAAAGATCCTCAAGGTTGAGGAGATAAAGCCTGAAGAGGCTCAGGATAGGTACATTCAAGAGCTTTCCAAGCTTACTTACATGGTGGTAGACTAACCATGAGCACGCAGCAGGTAGATCGCGAGAAGCTCGAGCAGACCGTGCGTCAGCTAGCTGAGCAGCTAGAGGAGATAAAATCGTATATCGAGATAGCGCAGAATAGGGTATCCTCGATAGCTAGCGAGATCGAGGAGGTAAGAGCTTCTTACGAGTCGCTATCATGGATAGAGAAGCGCTCCTCTGAGGACACTATCGTTGCCCTTGATAGACGCGGTTACGCTTTCGTCAAAGCAAACCTCTCAAATCCTCCTAAGATACTTGTGTCTATTGGCAGAGACTACGTAGTAGAGCTACCCATAGATAAGGCAAAGAGCGTGCTATCATCGAGAGAGAAAGAGCTTATGTCAGCGCTAAGGGATGCTGAAGCTGATCTAAGGAAGCTTCTAGAGCTATATAATCAGCTTAATCGCAAACTCAGGGAGTATCTCTCTATTCTAGCGCAGACCCAGAGCAGCTCTGGCTGAAGACAGCTATGTTCTCGAAGATAAAGTCCATTTTTAAGAAGTTCGTTGACAGTGTCAGCGAGACGCTGAAGTACAAGACCCTTAGTCAAGAGGAGCTGAGGAACCTTCTGGAGGACCTAGAGCTCAAGCTTCTAGAGGCTGACGTAGCTTACGACGTAGCTGAAAAGTTGCGAGAACAGCTAGAGAGCGCACTATCGAATCTCAAGATACCTAGAGGCTCGGATGCACGAAAGCATGTTGAGAGCATTATTAGAGAGAAACTCTTGGAGATACTAGAGCGAGGACGATTCGCAGAGGATCTCGTCGAGCTCGTGAGGAAGAGCGAGGAGAAACCATTTAGGATAGTGTTCATGGGGGTTAACGGCGTTGGTAAGACAACTACTATAGCAAAGGTTGCGAACCTCTTGAAGAAACACGGGATAAAGTCCGTTATTGTTGCTGCAGACACCTTTAGAGCAGCCGCCCAAGAGCAGCTGCGTAAACACAGTGAGAACCTAGGGCTTCCGTTCGTAGGAGGCAAGTACGGTAGTGACCCAGCTGCTGTAGCGTACGATGGAGTAAGCTATGCTAAGAAGCGGGGGTACCCAGCTGTACTGATAGATACTGCTGGAAGGATGCACGTAGACGCAGATCTAATGAATGAGCTTAGGAAGGTTGTTAGAGTTGTCAAGCCTAACCTACGTGTGCTAGTGCTAGATGCGCTGACGGGCAACGATGCGGTTGAGCAAGCTAAGGCTTTCCACGAGTCCGTTGGGGTGGACTGCGTAATTCTGACGAAGGTCGATGCTGATAGCCGTGGGGGTGCAGCGCTATCTGTTATACTTTCGATAGAGCGCCCCATCGCCTACCTAGGCATCGGCCAGGGATACGATGATTTAGTGCCGTACGATCCTAAGTACATACTAAAGCTTATATTTGGCGAATAACCGACTTTAAACGGAATTACGTAGCTTTGGTGCTCATTCATGGGAAAGTATAGCAACATTATTGAGGGCATTCGACGAATACTCCGCCTAGCTCAGCGCCCGAGCAGAGACGAGTTTCTAAACATGCTTAAGCTCATTCTCGCAGGCATGTTTCTAACGGGCGGGATAGCCTTTGCCATACGTACCGCCATAACACTGCTACTCATGTATGCTAAAGGAGGTTAGAGGTGAAGCGAATGAGCGAAGATAAGGAGAGATCCGAGGGCGTAAAGATCGAGGTTAAGATGCCGCAATCACTCTTCTTCGTAATAAGAACAACTGCAAGGCAGGAGATGAACGTTGCTATGATGATAGAGGCCCATGCAAGAGTGAAAAAACTTCCTGTCTACGCAATAGTTGTTCCGCCCGAGATCCGCGGGTACATAATAATGGAGGTTCCCGGCCTCCACATCGTATACGAGGCTATCAGAGGCCTCAAGCACGTTAGGGGTAGAGCATCTGGAACTCTTCGATGGGAAGATCTTGAGAAGATGCTGAAGCCAAAGCCGCTGATAGAGATGCTGCAGGTTGGTGAGGAAGTCGAGATTGTAGCAGGCCCATTCAAGGGAATGAGGGCTAAGGTGATAAGCATCGATAAGGCTCGTAAGGAGGTCTCTCTAAACGTTTTAGAGGCTAGCTATCCCCTTACGATTACTGTACCGGTAGACTACATCAAACCCGTGAAGAAGGTGGGCTCAAGTGCCTAGGACAAAGATGATAAAAGTCCAAATCGAGGGGGGTAAGGCCTCCACAGCGCCTCCCCTAGGACCGGCACTCACGGAAGTAGGACTAGATCCAGCAGAGGTAGTAGCTAAGATAAACGAGATGACCAAACCTTACGAAGGTCTTACAGTAGACGTGAAGATATTCGTAGACCTGGACACGAAGAGGTACCGAATAGAGCTAGGGCTGCCAACAACCACAAGCCTGCTCCTAAAGTTCGCAGGTGCATCAGAACCATCGGGAGACCCCATGCATAACAAGGTTGGAGACATAAAGCTGGAGGATGTTGTGAAAGTTGCCATAATGAAGAAGCCTCAGCTTACTGCTAAATCGCTTAAAGCTGCCGTGAAGACGATTCTCGGCACCGCAAGAGCTATAGGCCTAACAGTCAATGGCAAGGATCCGAAGGATGTCTTGAAGGAAGTTGAGGAGGGAGCTCACGACGAGCTACTTAAGAGATATGAGGAGGAGTGGGCTAAGGCGTACTCAGGTGTATCGGTATGAGCTCAGTAGAGAGCATTAGGGAGGATCTAGCTAAGGCAATAAGGTACGCTATACTTGCGAAGAAGCCTTGGAAGTACACCCAGAGCGTTGAGCTTATCGTAGCTTTCCGAGGGATAGACATTAGGAAGCATCCGGAGTTCAGATTTAGGGACGCTGTACTCCTTCCACACGGCCTAGGTAAGGAGGTTCGGGTCTGCGTTGTAGCTGACGGACCCATGGCGGAGCAGGCTAAGAATGCGGGTGCCTACAAAGTTCTTTCAAGAGAAGAGATCTCGAAGTTCGACAAGAAGGCTGCGAAGAAGCTTGCCCAAGAATGCGACTGGGTCCTTATCAGGGCCGATATCATGGGTATTGCGGGAAGAATTCTAGGCCCCGCGCTAGGCCCTAGAGGTAAGTCACCTATCCCAGTTCCCCCGAACGCTGATATCGCAAAGCTCGTAGAGCAGTACAAGAGCACCACAAGGCTGTTCTCTAGAGACCAACCGTTCGTTGCATGCAAGATAGGTGCTGAAACGATGCCGATAGAGCATCTAGTGGATAACGCGATAACTGTGCTGAACCACATAGAGAATAAAGTTAAGAGGCCCCTCACAACTTTCTCAAAGATATATGTGAAGACTACGAGCAGCCCCGCTATAGAGGTGATATAGCGTGAAGTCATGGCTTAAGTCCGAGTTTGACAAAGTTATGAAGGCAGAGGCTAGGACGGGTCTGAGGATAAGGATTAGAGAGCGGAGGATCCCAGAGGAGAAGAAAAAGATCGTTGAGGAGGCTGCTGACCTACTTAGGAAGTACCATACTGTGCTATTCCTTGACCTAGCCGGTACCCCAGCCAAAGCACTGGTCCAGCTTAGAAAAGCACTAGAGGGCAAGGGAGTTATCAAGCTGATAAAGTGTACGCTGCTTAGAAGAGCTGTTGATAAGGCTGGAGTTCCTAACGCAGATGAGCTAAAGAAGCTCTTAGAAGGTCAACAGATAGCGATATTCACCAACATGAATCCCTTCGAGCTTAAGCTTCTGCTAGACAAGCTAGAGATTCCGATAAGGCCTAAGCCGGGCATGACACTAGAGAAGGATATAGTTGTACCACCCATGAGAACAGAGCTAAAGCCAGGACCAATAATGAGCCTTCTAGGAAGGTTTAGGATACCTACCCAAGTTAGAGAGGGTGTTATCTGGATAGCCAGGGAGACCACTATAGCTAAGGCGGGAGACACCATAACTCCAGAGCTGCTCTCGCTGCTGGATAAGCTAGGTATAGTACCGACAACGTTTAAGCCAAAGGTGAAGTTTGCATACGACGCGGGTCTGATAATAAGCGGAGACCAGCTCTCCATAAACCTAGAGGAGTACCGAAGCAACCTTCTAGAAGCTGCTAACGCTGCCCTAAATCTAGCGAGCGAGATCGCGATACCTGAGCCGCTGGTTATAGAGCTCTCTGTCAGAAAGGCCTTCGCTAGAGCTAGCGCGCTTGCCACAGAGGCTGGATTTGTAACACCGGAGACAGCAGAGGTTGTAGTACGTGGAACGATAGCTAAGGCACTTGCTCTAGCTAGCGCACTGGTAGCCAAGAACCCTGACCTAGGTCAGTTCCTCCAGGTAGCTCCGGCTGTTGCTCCTGCTGGTGCTGCTCCTGCTCAGCAGCCAGCAGAGGAGAAGAAAGAGGAGGAAGAAGAGAAGAAGGAAGAG
>JAADCV010000015.1 GCA_013154235.1 Thermoproteota archaeon
TTATAAACGAGTTAGATCATGACCACTCAAAGGCTTTTTAAACCACATAAAGTTGTTGCTACCACGAGGTGATGCCTGGGTGAGTTTACGAACCGCTGTAGCCCGAAGTGTAGCTGTTGGAATCATAATAGCCATTATAGGCATAATCATAGGCGCTGCAATCGGTTACTACGGAATGAGCCAGGCTAAGACGGTTACAGTCCCTACGACGGTAACGAAGGTTATCACCAAGACCATAACCTCGACCATCGTAACGACCAAGACCACCACCGCTACCGCCACCGTACCGCCAGCTGTAACAACCACGACGACAACCACCCACACAACAACGACCCCCATCACTACGACTACAACTCACACAACAACCACAACGCACACGACGACCGCTACCCTAACAGCCGCACCCTACGGCAAGTACCTGCACACGACGGTCATCTACCTGATACAGAACGACGCTAGCGCTAGAGTGTTCACGCTAAAGAGAGGAGTGGCCGACATGGCTGTGATACCTCCGGACCAGCTATCTGCTGTGAACGGAACGAAGATGGGTAACTACGAGGTTAAGGTTGTTGAGAGAGGGCTATCCTTCGACATCGTCTACATAGTTCTAAACACCCTCAAGCCACCGTTCAACAACCTGCTCGTTAGGAGAGCCCTAGCATACGCTATACCCTACAAGATGATCTGGGAGACTGTCTACCACAACACCGTTGTCGGGCTAGTCGGAGTGATACCAAAGGGCATGCTTGGATGGACTGACTACAACGTTATACACTACACGTTTAACCTAACGAAGGCTAGGGAGCTCCTCAAGAAGGCTGGTATCAACCCAAGCAAGTACACCATAGTTATCTACTACAACCAGGGCAACACCGCTAGAGCTAAGGTAGCTACCATCCTATCCACGTACTGGGGCTACCTAGGCTTCAAGGTAATGGTGCAGGCACTATCGTGGCCACAGCTGCTAGAGAAGACCGAGAAGCCCGCATTCGATGTATACATCATTGGATGGGCTCCAGACTTCGTTGATCCAGACGACTACGCTGGCCCAATGATGTATGGAGGAACCAAGTTCGACTTCGTCAAGGTCTACACCAACGTTGCCCCGAGCGAGGTCGGTAAGTACCTAGCTAGCGCTAGAATCATCGACACCCCGAAGTACTACGTGATAGTGGGTCCGGTAGGTACTGGAGCTAAGGTATCCCTACCTAAGAACAAGCCCATAATCGTCGTGCAGTACAAGCTAGCTAAGAAGCAGATACCTCCGCAGAACTGCACAGCCTTCGTAACCATCAACCCAGCGTTCTACAGGAACGTAACGATCGACGCCCTCATCATAGCGGGTAGAGACATAACCAACCCGGTGATCAGAGAGCCCATCTACCAGGCTGTCGAGATACTGAGCAACCACGAGATACCGATCATATGGCTAGGCCAGTACAAGGTTGTTCAGGTCTACTGGAGCTGGGTACACGGAATGTATGTGAACCCAGTGCTTGGAATAAGGTTCGACCTAGTTTACGAGACTAAAGCACCCTCGACACCAGCTATAGGAATCGGCAACTACGTGAACAACCCATCAACATTCGTGATCTCGACCATTGGATGGCCGCAGAGCTTCGACCCAGCTAAGGACTACGAGACCTTCGGATGGCAGATATTCCACCAGGTTGGAGACACTCTAGTAACCTACTGGAAGAGCGACTTCACGCACGTAGTGCCAGACCTAGCGGTAGCTTGGTGCCACAACAAGAACGGCACCATATGGTTCTTCGTGATTAGGGGAGGCGTAAAGGCCTACGATCCATGGCACCACAAGCTGTATCCAATCAACGCTACCGACGTGCTGTTCACGATATGGAGGATAGCTAGGCTAAGGCTAGACCCATCCTGGATGATCACGAGCTTCATCGATGTGAACCACAGCAAGGTGCTAACCGAGCAGGAGTTCAACCAGTACCTCAAGACCCACCCGATGATAGCTAACTACATGGGTAAGACCATAACGGTCACTAGCCTAAAGCAGCTACTACAGTTCTTCGGCTACAGCGGTCCGACAGCTGGAGTGGTAATGCTGAAGCTATACAAGCCGTACGCAGCCATCCTGAACATACTAGCAGACCCGTTCACTATGATAATACCCGCCAAGTACCTATTCGACAACGTGCCCCAGCTAAAGGGCAAGTACCTGCAGGCTATGAAGGCTGCTGAGTGGGGTAAGAACCCAGCAGCGTGGGCAGCCTACATCAAGCCTGGCGAGAGCGACCCAACGCACGTATTCCTAAACAAGTACTTGATAGGGACCGGGCCATACTACATTGCGGGATACAAGAGAGGCTCGTACATAATACTGAAGATCAACCCGTACTACTGGAACTCCACCCTCTGGCTCAAGCTCTACGGATACAAGCCCTAAGGGGTGTGACCCATGACCAACCTAAAACGATTTTTAATTAGGAGATTCCTTACCTTTATTCCCACTCTCATAGGCGTAACCCTCCTAACCTACGTCATAGCATTCATCATACCTGCTAACCCAGCCCGGTTCTGGGCTGGGGGTCTCAAGGCTAGGCCCGACGTAATCCAGATGATAATCCACGAGTACCACCTCAACGACCCGTGGTACGTGCAGTACTACTACTTCATGAAGGGCATACTCACGAACAGCATGATAGATCCAGTGACAGGGTACCACGTAATGAGCTACATACTGTCGAGGTTCCCGATAACGTTCCAGCTAGCGCTATTCGGCTTCTTCTTCACGGTAGTGCTGGGGATACCCCTAGGAATAATCTCGGCGCTGAAGAGAGACACGTGGGTGGACGCGCTAGTAAGGGTATGGAGCCTGATAGGTGTATCAGTACCGATATTCTGGCTAGGATACATCTTCATCTACATATTCTTCTACAAGCTGGGATGGATAACCATAGCTGGAATACCGTACCCACCTAAGACGATAACCGGAGTCCCGATAATAGACGCTATACTCGAGGGTGCGTGGCCGGTAGTGATAGAGAACATCAAGAGGTTCATACTGCCTGGCTTCACACTGGGCTTCGCTAGCATAGGCGTGGTAGCTAGGCTAACTAGAAACGCGTTCCTAGATGCGCTCAACTCGGACTACGTGCTGTTCGCCAAGGCTAGAGGGCTCAAGAAGCTTAGAGTCTACGGCCACGCACTAAAGAACACCATGGTTCCTCTGGTGACCGTGCTAGGACTACAGTTCGGAGGGCTGCTAGGAGGTGTTCCGATAACTGAGACAGTGTTCGGAATTCCGGGAATGGGTAGGGCTATGGTACAAGCGATATTCAGCCTAGACTTCCCCGTGCTGATCGCAGGCACTTTCATGATAGCGATAATCTACGTCGTCACGAACCTGATCGTTGACATCCTCTACGCATTCATAGATCCTAGGGTGAGGTACTGATGCCGGGGCACCCCCTAGATAGGTTATCTGATGCATTCATCAGCCTGATCGCGAGGGTAATGACTAGAGTCAACCCGAAATGGCTAGAGAGGAACAGGTATAAGCTAGAGGAATGGAGGCTGATGCTGTACGCGCTCAACAGGTCGCCGACCGGGATAGCTGGGCTTATACTAGCGATGGGCTTCGTATTCATAGGGATCTTCGGCCCCTACATAGCTCCCCACAGCTACGACTTCTCATACATAGCGGCGACCGGGAAGTACAAGCTCTACTGGCTAGCGCCCCCTGGAACCGGAGGAGCCATACTGGGAACCGATGATCTCGGTAGGGATCTGCTGAGCCAGCTACTCTACGGCGCAAGAATATCGCTTGTCGTGGTCGCGCTCGTGCTACCCGTAGGAATATCGATAGGAGTAATCCTAGGCCTGCTAGCAGGGTACTACGGAGGTGCTGTAGACGAGGCTATAATGAGAGTAACAGACATCTTCCTAGCATTCCCAGGGCTGATACTCGCTCTAGCACTCACATCCGCCCTAACGATGAGAATCGCCTATGCTATAGCGAACAACCCGTGGCTAACCAGCTTCGTCTCAGCGGTGTTCGCGCTAAAGCCAAGCGACGCGCTGAACATAGCCCCAACTCTAGCTATCATCGTTGCCCTCTGGCTAGTCTGGTGGCCAGGTTACGCTAGGCTCGTGAGGGGCATGACTCTGCAGCAGAAGGGCAACGTATTCGTGATGGCTGCGCAGGCGCTCGGAATGAGCTCTAGGGAGATAATGTTCAAGCATATACTGCCCAACATACTGGGCCCCCTCCTAGTATTCATGACCCTCGACGTCGGCAACGTGATACTGGTCGAGGCTGGGCTGAGCTTCCTGATGGGCGGCCAGATCAAGATCCCGGAGTGGGGAGCTATAGTGCAGCACGGTTCTCAGTACCTAGTGAACGGAGCCTGGTGGCTCCTGATATTCCCGGGTCTAGCAATCCTGCTAGCAGTGCTAGGATGGAACCTCTTCGGCGACGCGCTGAGAGACATTCTCGATCCTAGAACGAGGAGAAGCATCGAGTTCAGGTGATGAGCATGCCCGAGCCCATAGTCATAGTTGAGGACCTAAAGGTCTACTTCTATACCTATGCCGGCGTAGTCAGGGCTGTTGATGGTGTTAGCTTCGAGATATACGAAGGAGAGACGTTCTGCATAGTCGGCGAGACAGGCTGTGGAAAGAGCGTGACCTCGAGAGCTCTAACCAAGCTGATAGATCCTCCGGGGAGGATAGCTGGAGGAAAGGTGCTGTTCAAGGATAGGAGCGGTAGATACATAAACATGCTTGAGCTCGACGAGGAGACCCTGCGCGAGATGAGAGGGAAGGAGATCGCCTACATCTTCCAGGACCCAGCTGCAGCGCTAGACCCTCTATACACCATAGGGTACCACTTCATCGAGACGATGAGGGACCACGGAACTATACGCAGCAACAAGGAGGGTATCGAGAGAGCGATAGAGCTACTGAGAGAGGTCGCAATGCCAGCACCAGAGGTGAGAGTCAAGAACTATCCCCACGAGCTGTCGGGAGGAATGAAGCAGAGGGCTGTGATAGGCATAGGCCTCAGCAACATGCCTAGGCTTCTCATAGCTGACGAGCCTACCTCCTACCTAGACGTCTCTGTCCAAGCGCAGATCCTAGAGCTACTCAGGCAGCTGAAGGAGAAGAGGGGGTTGACGCTGCTCATGATAACGCACGACATGGGTGTAGTTGCAGAGATGTGCGATAGGGTGGCTGTTCTCTACGCTGGGCATCTAGCGGAGATAGGGCCAGTCGACAGGATATTCATGAACCCGCTCCATCCCTATACCCAGGCGCTGCTAAGGGCTGTGCCCAACCCAACAAGGAGGATGCTAAAGCTCGAGCCGATACCTGGAAACGTTCCTAACCTAGCTAGCCCGCCTCCGGGATGCAGGTTCCACCCAAGATGCCCCTACGCGATGGATATCTGCAAGCGCGAGAGACCAAAGATGATAGAGGTTGAGGAGAGGCACAGGGTAGCTTGTTGGCTCTACGCAAAGAGGTGATTACTTATGCCCGCTCTTATACAGGTTGAGAACCTCAAGAAGTACTTCCCCGTTGGTGGCAAGCTGCTAGTTAAGCAGTGGGTTAAGGCTGTTGATGGTGTTAGCTTCGAGATATACGAAGGAGAGACCCTTGGTCTTGTAGGGGAGAGCGGCTGTGGGAAGAGCACGACAGCTAGACTCCTGCTCAGGTTGGAGGAGCCTACGGATGGAAAGGTGCTTTTCGAGGGCAAGAACATCTACAAGCTTAGGGGGAGGGAGCTCAAGGAGTTTAGGAGAAAGGCGAACATCGTGTTCCAGGATCCGTACACCAGCCTAGACCCTAGGATGACTGTCTTCGACATAATTATGGAGCCTATCAGGGTTCACAAGATAGATGTTGGCGATCCAGAGCAGTACGTGCTGAAGCTGCTGTACGAGGTTGGGCTGAACGAGAGCCACATGTATAGGTACCCCCACGAGTTCTCCGGTGGTCAGAGGCAGAGGATAGCTATAGCTAGGGTTCTAGCGCTACGGCCAAAGTTCATAGTTTTAGACGAGCCTACGTCTGCTCTAGACGTCTCTGTCCAAGCGCAGATACTGAACCTCCTCAAGGATCTTCAGAAGAAGTATAATCTAACGTACCTCTTCATAAGCCACAACCTAGCGGTCGTTAGATACATGAGCCACAGGATCGCGGTGATGTACCTAGGGAAGATAGTTGAGATAGGTGATGCCGAGGAGATCTTCGAGTCGCCGCTGCACCCCTACACGAGAGCCCTCATCTCGCTGATACCAGTGCCAGACCCGTTCCAGGCGAGGAAGAGGAAGAAGCTAATGATACAGGGAGAGCCCCCGAATCCCATAAACCCGCCTCCGGGATGCAGGTTCCACCCAAGATGCCCGTTCGCTAAGGATAGGTGTAAGAAGGAGGAGCCTAAGCTCATCGAGTACAGCAAGGGTCACTACGTAGCGTGCTGGCTATACTCGTAGCGTCTTTTTATCCTATCCATCTTCTCGCCTCGCTCATCGCCTAGCACTTTAGCTTCTCGCTTCTCTACGCGTTTAGATGTAAGTAATTTTGCTGTTGCTTCGTAAGGCTTTATATGGCTAGCCTGTCCACACGGTTGCGGGTGGTGGTAGGTGAAGGCTGTTAGCCGAGGGGTGTTCGCAGCCTCGATAATAGTCGCTATCGTGGTCTCGTGCCTAGCCACGATAGGTATATACAGCCACGTCTATCACCCGCTCCCTCGAACCGTGACCGTGCCGACTACGGTAACTAGAACCGTGACCAAGACCGTGACGAGCACCGTGCTCAAGACAGCTACGACAACCGTTCCCGCGACAGTCACCTCAACTTCTAGGACAACCGTTACTAGAACGCTTCTAGCGACAAAGACCGTGACCTCCGTGTCCACAGTTACGGCAACTAGGATTAGGACTGTGACGATCGGTGGCGTGGTCGTTAGAGAGATCCCCGTTATCTACGCTCACCTATTCAAGCTCTGGAACGCCACGAAGTTCATAATAGCTGAGGACGCTGAGCACCAGCTCTTCATACTCGTTCCAAGAGGATCTAGAGCACCTAGCAATGCCACGATAAGCGCTGTGGTTAAGGGCCTCGGCATAAAGCCCCGCAGGATCTTTGTCGTGAGGGTTCCTATCGAGAGAGGAGTGTTCCTATCTACGACTGAGGTAGCGCTCCTCTACAGGGTAGCTAAGGCTATGGGTAACCTCAGCATGCTCGACACTGTTGTTGGTGTTAGCTACAGTCAGTGGTGGATCCCAGTAATCCCACAGCTGCTGAAGAGCGGAAGAGCTAAGGTGGTAGCTACCTACAGCGGCGTGAACTACGAGGCGATCCTAGCGCTGAAGCCAGACGTGGTGTTCATGTACACGGGCTTTCCTGCGATGGAGAAAGCTCTAGCTAAGCTCGAGTCCTTGGGTCTGAAGGTGGCTGTCGACAACGAGTGGCTTGAGAATAGCTACCTAGCTAGGTTCGAGTGGATAAAGTTCATAGCAGCGTTCTACGGTCCTAAGGCTCTAGAGAAGGCAATAGAGATCTTTAACCACGTGGCTGAGATACACAACGAGCTAGTCCTAGCGCTAAGGCAGTACGCCGAGATCACAGGGAAGCACCCTACGTTCCTATGGTTCTACCCGTCCCTAAAGTGGGGTATATGGGCTCCAAAGAGAGGCGCATACCCTATCAAGTACCTCGAGAGCATCGGCGCTAGGTACGTCCTAGCAAGCTACGTACCTAACGGCACTGGCTCAACACCTATAAACAAGGAGCTTATAGCGAAGGTTGCCTGCAAGGCTGACGTATGGATAATATCTGGGAGCCCACCCTACATAGATAGCATCGACGACATAGCGAAGGTTCTAGGGAGCTGGATCTACAAGTGTCCAGCTGTAGAGAACCACCGAGTCTACTTCTACTCACCATCGTACTGGCAGCTAGGCTACGCATACACCGAGCTAGTGCTCAAGGATCTAGCATCGATAATGTACCCTAGCGCACCCATACTCAGGGGATACGAGAGAACGTTCTTCCACCACCTCTGGAGGAAGGGTGTATCTATCTCTGTAGCTGGCGTATCGATAACCTACGAGGGGTTCTACAAGGTGATTAGGGATGCTAGCGGGAGGAAGTGGATCGTGGTTCCATTCGACCTAGCTAGCTACGTGCCTAAGAGCGTGGCTAAGAGCGCTAGCGGATTCATAGAGCTTCCAGTTAAGCGCATAGCAACGGATCTAGAGGGGCTAGCAGCGGCCTACGCCCTAGGCCTCAGCTCTAGGGTTGCGCTGGTAGCTACATACAATAGGAGCCTAGTACCTCCAAGCCTGCTAGAGGCTGTGAAGAGCGTTGAGAGCCCCTCTTCTGTAACATACTCCGAGCTGAGGAAGCTAGGCGTTTCGCTCGTGGTAGCTAGCGAGCCTATCGCTAGAGAGCTTGAGGCTAGGGTTAGCGGCGTGGCGATCGTGTCCCTACCCTCTGCTAGCAGCATCGCTACAGCGCTAGACGCGATAAAGGTGATGGGCGCGCTGCTAGACCTAGACTACCTAGCTCAGAGCTACGTTAGCTATCAGCAGGCGCTGCTCACAAGCGTTAGGGCATCAACATCTCTAGTCCCTAAGGCTAGCGCCGTATGTATCTACATAACTGGGAGAATCGTGCATGTAGCCACAAACGCAAGCATCATCGCGCAGCTAGCTGAGGCAGCTGGAGCAAGGTACCTAGCTAGAGCTAGATCACCGTGGGAGACCATGAGTCTGAGCTCCTTCGCTAAGAAGTTCAGCAGCGCCCAGGTACTAATCGTGCTCTACCCGCGATTCGCCAACATATCGTCTCTGGAGCGCCACTATCCTCAGCTAGCTACGGTAGCTGCAATCAAGAGCCACCGGGTTATTGCGGGTCTCGGGCTATACATCCTGTTCTACGCACTAAGCGAGCCAGGAACCTTAGCTAAGGATCTAGCAGCGTGCCTACACCCATCGCTATACCCGCACTACACCCCAAGGTTCTTCGCTAGGCTACCCTAACCACATTTTTCTCTAGCCACCTCCTAGTTACCTCGATAGATAGGTGCTAGTCGTGCAGAGATGCAGGACTGCCTCAGCTCTAGCAGGGTTGTGCGGTCTCGTAGTGCTATCGCTACTACTAGGAATATCCGTGGGGCCTGTCCACATACCCCTAAGCACCGTGCTGAAGGTTCTGTGGAGCCAGATAGCATCAGCCCTAACACATCGCCATACGCAATGCGTCTCCAGCGTCTACTACGAGATCGTGGTAGGGATACGGGAGCCGAGAACCCTAGCAGCGCTCGTGGGAGGCGCTGCGCTAGCTGTAGCTGGACTAATGCTGCAGGTGCTTTTTAGGAACCCTATTGTTGGCCCCTACGTGCTCGGGATATCGTCTAGCGCTATGCTTTTCGTCGGTATCGCGATACTCCTAGGCTACACCTTCGGCCTAGGGAACCTAGGCCCCTACACCATAGTGCTAGCCTCATTCATAGGCTCGCTAGTAGCGTCGCTGCTGATCCTAGTTGCAGCATCTCTAGTTCCATCTATAGTCACTCTGCTAGTGCTAGGACTCATGATCGGGTACTTCTGCAGCGCTGTAACGAACATAATGATAGTGTTCGCTCAGCAGCGCCGGGTACACGAGTTCATTCTCTGGACCTTCGGATCCTTCTCCTCCTACATGTGGAGCCAGGTTATCGTTACGTACGCTGCCTGCGTACCGCTGCTCATAGCCTCCTTCGCCATGTATAGGCAGCTCAACGCGCTGCTCATGGGCGAGAGCTACGCTAGAACCATGGGTGTGAACACGCGCTTAGCTAGAGTCGCCATAGTGGGTCTATCCAGCGCTCTCACAGCAGTCATAACAAGCTTCGCTGGCCCCGTAGCCTTCATAGGGATGGCAGTGCCCCTAATGGCTAGAGCGCTGCTGAAGACCAGCAACAACGCTGTGCTCATACCAGCTGTAGCGCTTCTAGGAGCCTCCGTAACCTGCCTATGCGATGTAGCTGCCAGGGTCGCGTTCATGGGTGTAGAGATGCCTATAAGCACGGTGACTTCGCTTTTCGGAGCCCCGCTCCTCGCCTACATGCTGGTGAGGAGGAGGGTGAGGCTATGAGGATCCTCGAGGTTAGGGATCTGAGGGCAGGGTACGGGAAGCGCATAGTCGTCGATGGCGTCTCCATAGAGGTTAGGAAAGGGGAGTTCCTATGCATCGTTGGCCCGAACGGTGCTGGGAAAACAACTGTACTTCGATGCATTCTAGGGCTGCTAAAGCCCATGGAGGGAGCTGTCCTAGTAAACGGGAAGAGCGTTTACGAGTACAAGCCTAGGGAGCTAGCTAAGAGAGTTTCAGCTGTCTTAACCGAGAGGGCGGATCCAGGAATGCTGCGCGTTTGGGAGGTCGTTGCTCTTGGAAGGTACCCCCATACGGGCCCCTTATCGAGGATGAGCGAGCGGGATCTAGACATCGTTGAGGAGTGCCTAGAGCTCGTGGGGGCTCGGCACCTAAGGAACAAGCTCTTCAGCGAGCTATCTGATGGCGAGAGGCAGAAGGTTCTGATAGCTAGAGCTCTAGCTCAAGAGCCTAGGATTCTCGTGCTGGACGAGCCAACCACGTTCCTAGATCTTAGGCACCGGATAGAGATCGCGAGGCTTCTTCGCAAGCTAGCTCGCGAGAAGAGGATAAGCATCGTTGCAACCATGCACGATATATCTCTAGCTATGAGGGTTTGCGACCGGGTTGTTCTAGTGAAGGAGGGTCACGTCGTTGCTAGCGGTTTCCCGGAGGACGTGCTTACGGAGGACATGGTTTCGGAGGTCTACGAGCTTCCTCGAGGCGCTTTCGACGAGGATACGGGGTGCGTTGAGCTCGGTCCGGAGAAGGAGGGGGAGCGAGCTGTATTCGTTGTTGGGGGCTACGGTACTGCAGCTAAGCTCTGCAGGTTTCTAGCTAGGCAGGGGCTGAGGGTCTCTATCGGGATACTCCTAGATCTAGATATAGATTACAGGCTGTGTATGAGGGTAGCTCACCGCGTTCTCCACGCCCCCTCTCCTGAAGCGATAGATAGCAGCGTCATTGAGGAGGCCGCCCGGCTTATCGAGAGTAGCGAAGCTGTTATAGACTCGGGATTTCCGCTAAGCGACGTTTATAGGCATAACGAGGAGCTCCTTAGATACGCCTACGAGATGGAGATCCCTATAGCGTGCCGTAGAAGAAGCGGGGTAGTTCCATGCCATCCATTCGAGAGCCTTAGCCAGCTAGCCTCGTTCCTCTCCAGACTCCTTCTCTAGCCCGCTCCTAAGCCTATACACCGTGGCTCCACCTATGGTTACAGACTCGATTACTCCCAGATCTCTCAGCTTAGCGAGCCTTCTATACAGAGTTGACTTAGGAACTCCCGTCCTCTCCATAAGCTCCCTCGCTGTCTGCTGCCCGTACCTACGCAAAGCCTCGATGATCCTCCTATCCACATCGTCCAGCACTCGCATAGCTACATGCTTAGACTCTGAGGTAGTTCTCCTCCCCCTAAGCAGCTTTAGGGCTATGGCGAGGCCCAGCAGCACAGCCCCTGTTACTCCAATAGCTGTAGCTGAATCTATTCCACCTCCTCCAGAGCTACTAGCGTGAGTAGCTACGGAGGTTGCTCGTGAGGATAGTGCTTGGGGTCTAGAGGAGGGCACCTCGATGTACTTAACAACTAGCTCTCCCGGAGGGAACTCGAGCCCCCACGTACCTCCGAAGGATACTGGGGTTGGCGTAGGCTCCGTATCTATCGGTATAGCGTTGCTAGGCAGCAGAACAATGGTTCTGTAGGGGGTTCTCACCCTTAGTATCCATGTAGAGCCATTCTTGGAGGTCGCGCTTAGAGTTAGGTACCTAAGCGTAATCTCGCTGCAGTTAGGAGCATAGACAACTATCGACGTGTTGACAGCATACACGGTTGCGTTAGGGCATCCGAGAACGTTGATGTCGACTGGGGGAGCTACAGCGTCTATAACCATCTGGCCGGAGGTAGGGCTCGCGTTTATCTCTACGGTAACCGACCCATCTACGGAAACCTTCAGCACCTGCACTAGCTGCTGCGAAGCGCTGAGAAGCGGCGCTGCTAGCAGGAGGATTGCTACTAGAGCTATTGCAGCTCCACGCAGTAGAGGTCACCTCATGCGCTTGGTGCCAAGCTACGTAGATGCGGAAAAAGGTTTTGTACTTTTAAGGCTAGGGCGCGTGGTGATGGTGACACCTGCATCCGTGGTGCGTAGGGTGCGGGACCCAGTGGCACGGCGAGTGATGCGGTGGGTGCGCAGCGATGTTCCTTACATAGCTATCTATTATTAGTAGCAGCAGCTGCGCCTCTAGCCTAGCGCTAGGGTTCCGAGAGTGCCTAGCTATCGCTAAGAGCATCGATCTAGCTAGCGCTAGGCTCCCAAGCTCGTCGGATACGCATAGAGCGATACTTCTCCTAGCGCTAGCTAGCAACCTATGTAGGGCTGCTGGAGTAGCTAGTCTTCGGTGCCTAGCAACCGTGATAACAGTCTCTATCTCTCTAAGGGCCTTCTCAGCTAGCTCTCTAGCTGCTGTGGAGTTGCCCTTCTCCGCGCAGCTTATCGCCATTGCCACAAGGCTCTTAGAGCGGCTCACGTTCGTAACTACGCTCTGGATAGCCCTAGAGGCGTTGTATAGCCCTAGGATCTGAAGCCCAGTCCCTAAAGCTCTAAGCTCCTTATCAGCTAGCGATAGAGCGCTCTCAGCAACCTTTAGCAGAGCTAGTCGGCTGCTAGCATTGTACTCTCTCAAGGCTCTCGCAGCTATCGAGATCGCCCTAGCTGCTATAGCTACGCGTCTGAACCCTATTGCTAAGAGCATTCTAGCGCGCATCAGAACAGCGTTGACTAGCCTTCCGCACCTAACTATTATCGATGTTGCGTAAGCTAGCTTCTCCTCAGCGCGAACAATGGATCCGTTTCTAGCTAGCGCTAGAGACTGGTTTAGCAGCTGCTTAGCTTTCTCGAGCTCTGCATAGAGCTGCTTAGCGATTCCTCGCGTTGCGTTGAACCTAGCGAGCTGAGAGGCGGCTATCTCTAGCTTCTCTATAACGCTCATCCTGAGCTCTACTCCCCTCGCGATAATCCTGTACTCTAGGCTCGCTAGCTCGGTTCTATTGATGTGCTTAACAACTAGCGGCGCTACTAATCCGAAGAGCTTGGCTGCAGCCAGCGCGCTCCGAAATGCTGTTGCGCCGCTGCTCCTCACAGCCTCTCTACACAGGTTCTCTACTCTGGATACTGTGGCTCTAGCTCTGCTAGGCAGCGAGCTAACGTTCGTGCTAGCTAGCAAGGCTCCTATCCTTGAGCATACCGATACAGCGAAGCATTTGCCGGGGTCAGCGCACTGCATAGGCTTGCCACTACTGCTACTCGCGCTTTCGGATCCAGTGCCTCTAGCAGCTAGCGCTGTAGGTACTGCGAGGAGCACGACGCTGGCTACCACGATTCCGAGCACCAGCAGCGCGCTAGCTACATAGACCCTCTTCCCCAAATCACCTCACCGCTGAGGAATGCTGTGGTCTCAGAGAGATAAGGTGGTGGTTGGCGGTCTCGGGACGGGAATGGGAATGGTTCTCCCACCACCTAATCATTACTATCGGTTATAGCTAGTTATAGAGAGTAGGAATATCTATTCGCATAAGCGTATATATTGGGTAGAGAGCTTGGTGAAGATAGTTTTAACCGCAGATAGAGCTGTGTTCACCGATTACCATGGCGCTGATCTCTTCGGCTTCGGGCTCTGCATGCCCTACAGGCTCGTACCTAAGTTCGTAGAGTACATGGTTCTCGCCCCTAGGGCGCCCACAGTAGATGGGGTCAGAGCTAGGTTCGCACCTCTAGGCATATGCAAGACCGAGGCAGCGCTGCTAGCAGCTGGCTTCAAGCGCGAGGAGGTAGCTATAGTGCCTCCACACGCCTTGAGAAAGGCTGTGGATAAGGACACGGCTATAGTTGCTGTCCACGTGCTAGACCCGAAGGGGCTAGCCCCCGTAACATGGACGCTGAAAGCCATCTCTGGCGGCGGCACGAGCTGCACTGAGCTAGAGTTCGAGAACCTCATGAAGGTGGTGCTCGAGCTAAAGCATAGATATCGGTTCAAGCTGGTTGTGGGAGGGCCCGGCTCCTGGCAGCTTCGCGGCTGGGAGGATAAGTACGAGATAGATGTTCTATACGATGGCGAGTCAGAGCTAACGTTCCCCATAGTTGTGAAGAAGCTGCTCAACGGCGAGGAGGTTCCTAGGTACGTTAGAGGGGAGCCTCCGCCCCCAGAGGCTATACCCTTGATAGTGACTCCCTCTAGAAACGGCCAGGTGCAGATAACTAGGGGCTGCCCACGTAGGTGCAGGTTCTGCAGCCCAACAATGTGGAGGTTCAGATCTATTCCTCTCGAACAGATACTGAAGGAAGTCAAGTTCAACCTAGATGCTGGATTCAAAAGCGTTGGCTTCGTAACTGAGGACGTGCTGCTCTACGGCGCTAACGGGCTAAAGCTGAACCCAGATGCTATCAAGAAGCTCTTCGACGAAACCGTTAAGCTCGCGAGCAAGTACGGCGTGGACACCGTAGGCTTTAGCCACGTCTCGTGTGCCTCAGCCTTAGTGGTTAAGGACGTTGTCAAGTACATAAGCGACCTCGAGGGTCTCTCGGACTCTAAGCCCCTGTTCCCACAGATAGGTCTAGAGTCCGGGAGCCCGAGGATCGTTGCGAAGTACTTTAGGGGCAAGGCATATCCGTGGAGCCCTGAGGACTGGCCTAACGTGATAGTCGAGGCTTCGAAGCTGTTCAACGATGCTTACTGGTACCCGTGCTACACCTACATAATAGGGTTCCCAGACGCTACCCCCGATGACTACATCAAGACGATAGAGCTACTCGATAGGCTTAGAGACGAGGGGTTTAAGGGATGGACGTTCCCGCTCCTACTAATACCGATGGGTGGAACACTCATAGAGAAGGAGGCGCAGTTCCTCCAGCTCAAGAAGCTGCCTAGGGAAGCTATAGACTGCTTAGTGGAGGGATGGAGACTTAGCCTAAGCTTCTCCAGAACCATAATACATCGCTTGGTAAGGGTTAGGAACCCACTGATAGCAAAGATCCTCAACAGGCTAGCTGAGAAGGCCCTTAGAGCTATGGAGGTATGGATCGATGGTGTCAGCAAAGGAATCGATATAATAGAGACCCAGTTCAGCCAGGTGAACATAAGGAATCTGAGCAGCCTAGCTAAAACCATAGTGAGCGTCGTCGCCCATCCGAAGAAGCCTGTGAGGGCGACAAACGCGTAACCCTACTCCTTTTACCTTCTACTCCTTCTCTCCATTGGAGAGCCTTGAGCCTGTGCATAGTCTACTACTCTAGGACTGGAGTTACTGAGAAGCTAGCTAGTGCAATAGCTAGCTTAGCTAGGGAGGAGCTAGGGATCGAGGCATCTCTTCATAGGGTTAGGCCAGTAAAGGAGTACTCCAAGCCTCTTCACCTAAATCCTAGGCTCTGGAGCGATACCCTTGGATCAAAGCTTGTCGACGTGCGTGTCGAGCCCCCGCTTAACCTATCTACGTGTAGTGCGCTGGTTCTAGCAGCCCCGATATGGATAGGGAGGGTTGCTCCTCCAATGACTAGCTTCGTTAAGCGCGAGCTTAGGAGATACCGAGGGTCCGTGCTATGCGTTGCGACAAGCAGGTTCGGGAGGTACTGCAGAGTATTCCTAGAGCTTCTGAGGTCCGTGGGTATCGAGGGCTCTAGATGCATCGATGTTATCGATAGGGTGGCTGCGCGCGATCCTAGTGGTGCTGCTAGGAGGGTCTTGGGGGAGCTTAGGTAGTTTGCTCGGCTTCGGGGGTAGGGGATCTGTAGGCGTATGCCAGCGACGCTAGGGCTACGAGTCCGGCAGCTAGAGACATTAGGGAGGGTAGTGCTCTGCCGAGGTACGCTAGAGCTATAGATGCTGCTAGAGCTGCTAGAGAGAACGCTGCTAGAGCGTATACAACGCCTCTGCATCTCAATGCTGCGCTCCCCCAATCATTAGTGCTAGAGCTAGCGCTAGTAATGTAGCTGCTACAGCAGATCCCCATATCCTCCCGAACTTCTTCGGAATCGCAGCTCTAGCGCAGATAGATGCTAGGACTAGCGCTAGCGGTGTCCAAAATCCTCTGCCTAGCGCTATAGACGACGCTACGAGCGCTACAATAAAGCCCGATATCTCGAGAGCCTTGGGCAGATCCGGGAACCCCTCGGCGAAGCCACGCGCTATAGCTAGCGATAGAAGTAGTGTTGACACGTATAGCAGCGGCGCGAACGATATGTGCGAGGCGCTGAAGCGCGTAACGACAATCCCCACCGCTACAGATATTGCGAAGAAGAGCGCTGCTACCCTACCGAGGGATGATAGGCCCTCGGTAACACCGAATCTCCGGGCTACCGACACAGCTCTCGCTATCGAGGGCACTAGAAAGCTAAGCATCGATGCTGTCAGCGTTACCCAGTCATGGAATAGCGATGCCGCTAGCACCGCTATGGGTACCTGACCAACTGAGGCCCACGGCACCCTAGCCGATGTAGCTGCGATAGCTATGCATGCTGCTAGCAGTAGCAAGTTGACGCTCATTGCGTTAGCACCTCTAGCTCCCTCGATACGAGAGCTAGATCGTAGTTGATAGCATCTAGCCTTCTAGAGCATCTAGACGCTAGCGCTACGTGATCAACGTCTACGGAGCTGTCTAGAGCTGCTATGACCAACCCTCTCCTAGTTCTAGCGAGTGTCTTCACAACCTCGTCTAGCTCACGCGCCAGCGTGTATAGATCCGTTACGAGTATCGCAAAGTCGTACCTCTCGAGATCTATTCCCAGGGAGCTGCATAGGTCTAGAAGCTCGCTAACTGACTTAGAGAACCCCGAGAGGTAGGAAACCCAGGAGTAGCTGCTGTGCATCCTCGGATCACCCCT
Source organism: Thermoproteota archaeon (assembly GCA_013154235.1). Lineage (GTDB taxonomy): Archaea > Thermoproteota > Thermoprotei_A > Sulfolobales > Ignisphaeraceae > JAADCV01. Next base: position 16,986 of record JAADCV010000015.1, read on the forward strand.
CCTAACGCTCTTTACGAACCTTGGAACCCCGGAGGTTAGGAAGTACGCGTCTAGCTCGACCCCCGGAAGCGATAGTGTATCTATAACGGATTGAAAGGCTCTCAGAACCCGCTGTGCGAGAGTGTTAGGAGGCTCGCCCACGACCCATGCGTACCTGCGCAGGAGCAGGATCACGGCTATCCTAGCGGTGGACTCGCCTCTATCAACTCTAACAACGAGCCTTCTATCCCTAGCTAGAACCTTCCATACAACCTTCCTAACGTCGTCCCCGTGAACGTAGTCGCGGAAGCTCTCCAGATCGTATAGACCGTGCATCGAGAGACCTCGCACTAACCCAACTAGCCTGGAGAGCGAACGAATGCTGAAGCTGATCTTAGGCGATAGCGGCACGGCAACAAGGTAGCTTCGCTGCCTAGAGTCGAAGCAGTTCACGAACATTAGGAAGGGGCTGTAGACACATACCGACACGAGGTCTAGGCAGTGCTCCCCTGGAACCTTCACCTTAGCGCTGTACCTAACCTTAGCCACGTAGCCCGGCGGTAGGGATATCGAGAAGCGGCTTCTCGAAGCGGGCTCTATCATCGGAGGAAGAATATCCTCGACCTCCACCAAGGGTATGTATCTACCCAGCCTATTCTCAACCTCTATAGCTACGTCGAGCAGACCTAGCTCGCTAACGTACTCGGAGCCCAGTATCCTTCTAACGCCCACAATCTTTCCGCTGATAGACTTAGCCGAGTAGTAGTCGTAGACAACTATGCTGAGGATCGCTATAGCAACAGCTGCAGCTACAGCACTACTCCTAGCGATTGCGTAGAGCAGTGACACTATGGATACAGCTATCGCTGACGCACCAACAATAGTTATCCTCACGGGGGCTCTACCCTCGATAGGGCTTCAGAAATAACGTCCTCTGGCGCTCTACCGCTTAGCCTAGCCTCTGGCCTAAGCACGATCCTGTGCCTCAGTGCTGGCATCGCAACATACTTTACGTCGTCTGGAATCACGTAGTCGCGCCCCCTCATGAACGCTACAGATTTAGAGAGTAGGTATAGCGCTAGCGCACCTCTGGGAGAAGGCCCTAGCCTAACGAGGGGGTTCCTACGTATATCGTCGACTATGTAGGCCATGTACTTCATCACGTTGCTCTCCACGTAAACCCTCTTCACCGCCTCTATAGCCTCAACGACATCGCTAGGCAGGAGCACTGGGCTTAGCTTAGCGCTGACAATATCGTGGTACCGCCTCATTATCTCCACAAGCTCGTCAACGCTAGGCTCCTCCACCACTATCTTTGCTAGGAATCTGTCTAGTTGTGCTTCTGGTAGTGGGAATGTTCCCTCCATCTCTATGGGGTTCTGGGTAGCTATAACCATGAAC
>JAADCV010000022.1 GCA_013154235.1 Thermoproteota archaeon
GAGATGAGGAGCCTCAACCCCTCACACAACCCCGAAACACATCGAAGCGCGAAACGAATCCAGTTCAAAACAAGTCGCATCGGTGCGCAGCACACCAGAGAGAAGCTAACTGGAGTGACAGTAACAATGCACAACGAGAGCATCCAGGGCGAGGTGTGCGAAAGACGCATAGAGTTCATTTAGCAGTATTGTTGCTAATCTTTCGCAAAAGGGATTCTAAAGGTATGAGCCTTCGGATAAGCTGTTCAAAGTATTCCATTTCATGTTTTCGACACTCATCATTAGCACACTGTAAGCAACGCTCTACAGCATACTTAAAGACCCTATCCGTAACAATGCATACCTCTATAGCTATTCTCTCCGCATGACTCAAGATATTAAGAGGTACTAGGTTGTCTAGAAACGATGCTATATCACCTGTCGCTATACTACCTATACCACGATCTGCCATATTATGTTGGTGCTCGCAAACCAAACGATATGCAACATTGTATAGTGCAAGCTCATTAGTGAAGAACCATCTAGCTCCTGCCTCTATAACACCCGCTATAATGTGAATATCTTTTCTGTCTAGGTTAATCATTAACTCCTTAACCTTCTTCTCTACCCAACGCTCTTTCTCTTCAGTATCCACAAACTCTACATTATTCTTCAGCAGCTCCTTGTATATGTCTACCTCCTTTTTACTCACGTAGTGCCTAATTACTTTTAAGACTTCATTAAATGCCTTTTTGCTAGTTACAATACTAATTCCACGCTCTCTCAAACCATTAAAAATTCTAGAGATAAGGTCTCCGGGGCTCGTATCTAGTATTTTTCTCATGATGCTATCGGCAACGATCAAATCTACAAATATGTTTGCATCTAAAAACCATCTATGCTTTTTGAGCATTATTTTCCTCCTCAGATTTAAGGGTCGGTATTGGTACAAGGGACGGTATTTCCATTCTGTCTTGTAATGATATTAGTACAGCTATTGCTTTGGAAAACGATATCGATGCTAACTGATCTATTACCTCCTTAGGTATGTCATTCGGAGCCACATTAACTAGTCTCATGATCTCTTCCTTCATATCGAAAATGTGCAGAAATGTGAGCTTAGCTTCGAAGATCTTATAGCGATTGCTAGAGTTCTTACTCCTTACTATCATTGTCACACCAACTTCAGATTCAACTGTTATCTTCTCGCCAATATACGTCTTCTCTATTGCAAATGGTGTAACTAAGGTGTGATATGAGTACACCTCTACAATAACTGGAGGCTCAATGATAATCTTTGGTATAGGGCGTGAAGCTACCATAGAAAGAAGTATTGTTCTAAGCGGTGTAAGTGTAGCCATTGTCAACCAGCCAACGCAGATCTAGTTAGATATCTGAACGGATAAGGCTCTTTCTGATACGCAAGTCTCTCAAGGTCTATAGTATCATAACTATATGGAAGTGAGATGGAGACTCTTCTATCGGGTAAGTACCATATGTATACCCCTTCGATTATAGGACGCCTAGTACCAACACTCTTACTCCCAACAATATTGAGTGCCTCATTAACATCCATATCGCAGATGTGCGCAACTATGTACGCTATAGCATCCGTAGATAGCCCAGCACGTGCTAGCTTCTCAATTCCCTCACTAACCCTACCCTCCTTGATCGCATTTATGGCCTCCCTAATCCTGGGGTCGTCCATTAGCACCTCTAGAGCCGCAGAGATATCAGGTACGTAGCTAGCCATAAGGCAGTCACCACCCTCAGTACTATCCTCCCATCATTAACCCGCATTATTATACACTGCTCCCCGAGATAAAAAGCTTAGGTCTTTCAAAAGGTGTTACTGACGAAGTAAGAGACCACAGCGCTTGACACCGTCTCGTGCATAGCATACATTTAGAAACTATGAAGAAAAGACTCTAACCTAGCTGATGAACCGCGGCTAGCAGATTCGAACGGTGTAGACGAGAGGAACTTGAGGAGGCTGGAAAAGGCGGTCGATAGGGTAGACATCGGCAAGGTCTTCGAGATCCTTCGAAGGATCGGTATGGGAGAGGTCGTGAAGATCAACGCGATGAGCATATTAGCTAGGACGCAGCACCCTAAGCTCAAGGAGGTGGCGGCGTACCTTGCTTAGCGAGCGCGCTCTCATTAGCAGACGCGAGATCCTTCTCGTAGCCGCGGCTAAGTACATGGTCGATCCTAGACCCGAGGAGGAAGTCCTAGAAGAGATCGCGAGAGCAGTAGGATCTAGGGAGGTTGCGGAGCGCATAGCTTCTCTCGTATGGAGAATCGCCTTCGGAGAGGGGTACACGATGGATGAATGGGCGAACCTCCTCAAATCCCTCGAAACGCTTTCGCCATGGGAATGCATCTGGAGATTCCAAGAGCTGGTAGCGAAGGGGTTTAGGAAGAGGCACGGAGCACCACCGATCGAGCTAAGTGATCGAGAGATCCTTCGATACGCGTGCAAAGCGATGAGCACGGGCTAGACCCTTCTCCAAGTATCCTCGATCAATTCTCAGCTACCTAGCAGGTTTCCACCCTACCAACACTCTTTCCTCCTCAATAAACCGCAGTAGAGTTGCTGGGTACTAGTCGCAAATACCGAAGGAGTCGAACGAACTCAGCTTCACGCCATCTTGGCTCTACTCATCGACGTGGTAGCCTCGAACTATCTATTGCGGTAGTCCTCATCCAAGCACGCTAGACGCGCAGACCTAGCTAGTGGAGGTGCATAGGCTAGAGTCATTGATAAAGCTATCGGTGCGCAGCGCAGCAGAGAAGAGCTAGAGAGCGCTCAGCGCCGAAACACGAGCACCTCAGAGCAGAGAAGATGCGCAGAGCCGCAGAGGAACACGCTTGGCTAGGATCTCGATGCGTAGAGCATGAGAGATCCGCAGATCGGAGCCTCTACAGCGCGAGCTCGTCGAGAGCTGTGGAAGGGGGTTCGACCCGGAGCGGTGCAGATAAGGAACGAAGCGGTACTCTTCTCGGGATAGATATGAGTATCGCGATAGATGATGCTGCCACGATAACTGTGGACGTAATCAACGGCATGATCTCCGTGCGGAAGAGGTTTCTAGCTCCCGAGGACGCTATTGCTATAAGGTTTGCTGAGGCTCTCGAAGCTCTAGGAATAAGGTACGCGTACGTTGCGGGCTACATAGCCATCCTCTTCGGTAGGAATAGGAGAAGCGACGACGTTGATGTCTTAGCCGACGTAGACGAGGTGACATTCGTCGAGCTGTGTAAAGAGGCTCGAAGGAGAGGATTCGAGTTGATGCAAGGCGATATCGAGTCGGAGAGCTCCGTAAAGGCGGTGTATCAAAACTACTTGAGGGAGGGTCTAGGAGTCCGGTTCGTTCTCAGTAACACTGCTATTCCTAGCATCGAGTTCAAGAAGCCCGCCACGAGAATCCACAGAATCGCCATTGATCGCAGCGTCGTTGTCGTAATCAACGGGAGGCACCAACTGAGAATATCGCCGATAGAGCTACAGATAGCGTACAAACTGAAGCTCGGTAGCGACAAGGACATCGGTGACGCCGTCTACCTAGCAACGATCTTCGGAAGACGCATGGACATTAACGAGCTGTGTAAATGGTGCAAAATACTGGGCGTCGACTGCGGAATCGTTGGGGTGATCTGTTGATGGCGGAGGCACTCGATCGCGCTGAGATCGAAGAGGAGATCCGTATCGAGAGGAGGAAGAACCTTGAGGACATCATTCGGTGGGCTAGGTGGAACGCCGAGATGGTTCTCAGGCACGGCCTCGACTGGAGCAGCAAGTGGGTCGAGGAATCGTGGAGAGCAACGATGGAAGCGCTCAAGAACCCCGAGGTTAGGAGAGCCGCGATCGAGGCCATCAAAGCGATTGACAGGGCGAAGATAGAGCGACTGAGGAGAACCGGAGATCACGACCTCTGGTTCTACGACGACTAGCACTGTCAGTAGACACGCAGAGCGCAGCTAGCAACGAAACATCAACCCCCAATCGCTACCCCCAAGATAGGAACTCATCGGAAAAGCGCTGCTGACTAAGCCAGTGAATTCCTCCCGCGTAGAGAAGGTGCGCAGAGCCTCGGAGCACCGCCAAGCATAGGCGCCTCGGTCATCGAAGGGTCTCTACCTAGTTCACAGCTCGCGAAACACCGATCCTCAGATAGCGCGCTAGCTCCCTACAGCACCAAACCCACCACCACACGAGAAGCACCTCATCACCCAAACCACCGCTCCAGCAAGG
>JAADCV010000021.1 GCA_013154235.1 Thermoproteota archaeon
TTCCCTCCATCTCTATGGGGTTCTGGGTAGCTATAACCATGAACGGCCTTGGAAGAGCAAGAGTATTACCCTCGATAGTAACCTGCCTCTCTTGCATAGCCTCAAGAAGAGCTGACTGCGTTCTCGGTGAGGCGCGGTTTATCTCGTCCGCTAGGAGAATGTTTGTGAATATAGGCCCCTTCTTAAGCTTGAACTCGCCAGTTCGCTGATCATACATGTAGAACCCTATGATATCCATCGGTAGGAGGTCTGGAGTCATCTGGATTCGCTTGAACTCGAGGTCTAGCAGCTTAGCTACAGCCTTGGCCATGGAGGTCTTGGCCACGCCCGGCACGCCCTCTAGCAACACGTGTCCCTCAGCGACTAGGCTAGCGACAATCATCTTCACCTCGAAGTCCTTCTCTATAAGTAGTCCCGAGTTGATGAGCCTACGCTCAATCTCGTCGAAGAGCATGGTTCTGCACACTACGCCAAGGTCTATACGTGATAGAGGTTGAATAATGTTCGTGCTCTAGCTGCGTAGAGCTGATATATCTCGCGTGAGCTACCTAGAGGTAGGTGATGTGAAGGTCCGCTTCTGAGAAGTGATGAGGGAACCCGAGGCTGATGCACCCTTGGGCTACCTAGCGAGGTTGCTCGAAGCTAAGAAGAGAGCTGTTGAGGCGCTCAGCGATGTTGTAGGGGAGAAGGGTGTCTCTAGAGCGAGGTTAGATCACCACAGTAAGAGAAGACCGCGCCCCTGCGGAATAACTATCCATACCGGAAGAGGGTGCACGAACTCTTGCTTGTACTGTTACGCTATAGACATGGGTTTTCCTAGTGTTGACGAGCCCTATCCTCTCTCTCCAGAGGAGCTCGTTTTAGCGCTAGCACTAAACCCATACGTCGTTCCCGAGAGAACGTTTGCAGCATTTGGCTCAGTTGTAGAACCATTTCTTCCGCGTACAGCTGCCTATACTGCCAGATGCATACGCCTCGTTAGAGAGCACTTGAAGCTGCCTTGCCAAGTCTCTACAAAGATGGTGCTAAGCGACGAGTTGCTGGACGAGGTATCTCGCGCTGATCCAAAGCTCAGCCTCCTAGTCACTGTAGTTACCATAGCTAGAGCAAGTATATTAGAGCCTAGGGCTCCGCCACCCGAAGCTAGATTGGAAAGCGCTAGAAGAGCGCTAAGCAAAGGAGTTGCACCATCGCTATTCCTAAGACCGTTGATTCCAAGTGTTGTAGAGTACGAAGCTAGAGCAATACTAGAGCTAGCGAGCGGCTTCGGCATTAATAGCGTGGTAGCTGGCTCCCTAAGGATAACCAAAGGCATTCTAGATAGGTTAGCCAGAGCTGGAATAGAGATCTCAAAGATAGTTAGCAGAGCGCCTCGCATCCCACGAGGAGGTAGGGACCAGGTTGCGATTCGATGCAGCGACCTGAAGAGCATGGTGCGGAGGATAGCGGTGGAAAAAGGGTTTCTGTTCTTTGATTCAGCGTGTCAAGCTAACGTGTGGAGCCATGGCCAGTACTGCGCTGCGTGCCGATTCGGGCCGTGCGGAGATCGTAGGCGCGAACCTAAGATAACGGAAAGTGATGTTAATGAGTTTCTAGAGATGATAGGTTCGAGGGCTAGATGCGAAACCATAGACTATTCAAGGCTGGTAGTTAGGGGGAGGGTAAGTAGCTATGCAGTAGAGGTGCTTAGGCAAGCATCTAGAAGGAGGGTCGAGGTTGTTAAGTAGAGCCCTTTACGCATGCAGCCACGTAAATAGTGTCGAAGGGGGTTCGTGCAGATCTAACTATTGTGTAGCTAGCGCATAGAGACTTCAGCACTCTAGGAGCTCCGTAGGTTAAGCTCGAGAACGATATCAGCAGTACTCCTCCTCTTCTAAGGCTCTTGATGCAGCTACGCACGATGCTTCTATAGGTTTCGAGGGTTGAACCTCCGCACCAGCACCTATCAATATCGATCTGGGGATCTAGAGGAAGATACGGCGGGTTAGATACAGCAAGGTCGTAATCGTTGTATAGAGGCGAGGATACTATCCTAACCTTGTCGAGTACACCGTTTATGAATGCATTGATTCTCGCGGTTGCTAGAGCGAGGGTATCTACGTCAAGTAGATGAACCTCTTCGAACCCCATGTATTTAGCTATGTAGATGCCTATAGCCCCGCTTCCACAGCCATAGTCGATAGCCTTACCCCTAGGTAGAACGCGCTGTAGGGTTCTCAGAGCGGATATCATGAGGCTTGTCGAAACTGATACAGTTGGGTCGAAGACTCCCCGCGGAATGAATACTGATAGACCGCAGAAGCGCTTGAAGCGATTAGGTGCTAGAGCGTGGTATAGCCGCAGTATCGAGACCGCTGCAGCTACGCGGAGATGATGATCCCGTAGTGATGTGACGTGTGATCGCGGAGGTTTCGTCTGATCCGCTACCTCATCACGAGGCTCAGGATCAGGGGAATCACTCCTATCAACGCGAACCTTGCGCCCCATGAAAGAGCCCCCTTCCCTATCAACTTACCTAGGTATAGGCCTAGGCCAAACATTATTCCGACAACTGTTGCTAGAGATGTAATTACGCATGCGTGAATAGGGACAGCGTACAGCAAGGCTGGTAGGAACGCTAGCGAGGCCATCGCCGGGAACGAGAACGCTCCGATAGCTGACCACATAGCGACGTACAGAGCTACAACACGTGGGGCTTTCCCAAGAACGGATCTATCTAGGTTCTTAAGCATGTGCTTAGAGACCGAAATCAGCTCAACGCGCCTCTCAGCCTCCTCCACAAAGAACACCGCTAGGAAGTTGCTTAGAAGGCTTATCGATAGAGCTAAACCGATGCCTGTAGCAATGTAGCTGTAGGGATTGGTGTTCCCGGAAGCATAGTTGCCAACCACGGCACCAGCGTACGCGAGTAGCGAGTCTACAGCGTTAGTCACAAAGAGCCTCCTTGCAACACTCTTCACGTCGCTATCGATGAAAAACCTCCTGATCTCAGAGAAGCTTATCCTAGGCCTTCGCATGGACGAAGATGAGGATTCCAACCCACACCATCCACAGAGGTTCCGGTTAGAAAGAGGCTAATATTGCCTATCTCTCCAATGCTAATAGCTGTAGAGCGAAGCCGGCTGGGGCTAGACAATGGATTGGCTGCGGTGGATAGCGCTAGCGATATGGTTCATACTACCAGCCTACACCGCTAATGGAGCTCCAGTCCTACTTGCTCGCTTTGTCAAGCGAAGGCATCCCATAGACTGCGGCGCTAAGTTTATAGATGGTAGGAGGATTCTGGGAGATAGCAAAAGCATCGAGGGCTTCATCTTCGGCGTAGCGATAGGGGCCCTCACAGGACTCCTCGAGGGTTTCGCTGTGGGGAGTCCATGGCAAGGAGCTTGGAGAGGGCTTCTCCTAGGCCTAGGAGCGATGATCGGAGATTGCGTAGGTTCATTCATCAAGAGGAGAATAGGGTTAGAGTCTGGTAAACCAGCTCCCTTGCTAGACCAGCTAACGTTTCTCATCTTCGCGCTCCTACTAGCCTATGTGGGAGGCACCCTAACGATATCACTAGGCCAGGTACTGTTCCTAGTAGTGTTAACACCACTACTCCACTTCTCTACTAATGCTATAGCATACAAGCTAGGGCTGAAGAGCGTTCCCTGGTAAGCTTTATACTTTCCACCGACCTTCTACCCCTGGGACAGAGGCATGTCGGCACCTTCAATTCCTGTAGGTGAGACGCACGCTAAGAAGTTCTTGGTTACCGAAGAGCACACTGCCAAGCATATTGGAAGCGGCGAGGTAGAGGTGCTTTCCACGCCAAGCATGATACTGTTCATGGAGTCGACAGCGCTTGAGCTAGCCCAGAAGCACCTACCTCAGCACATGACGACTGTTGGGGTTCGCGTGGACGTGAAGCACATGAATCCGGTTCCCGTTGGTGAAGAAGTTGAGGTTACTGCAAAGCTAGTTAAGCAGGAGGGTAGGAAGCTCGTATTCGAGGTTAGGGCTACGTGGAAGGATCTAACTATTGGAGAGGGCGTTCATGAGAGGTACATTGTTGACAGAGAGAAGTTTGCTGCGAAGGTAAGGAAGCTGATAGAAGAGCGTAGGCGTGGATGAGACGGGTCTATACATAGTTTAGGAGCTCGGTCTCTCTCCACCCGCTAACGTTTTGCTCCCTTGAGATGAATGAGGATTCTAGGTCCTTTATGTACTCGTCGTAGTTGCCTATGTACAGTATCTCGCCATGCTTAAATATGTGCTTTAGTAAGTCACGAGGTACGTCTCTAGCATCATAGATGTCTAGCCTCATTGGGGGAAGCAGCGTGGCGAAATCCAGCCTTATCTCGAATGCGTGGTCTCTAGGCACGCTCTCAAGAAACTTGAGTATCAGTACATGGTTAGAGGACCTGTATGGTTTGTACAGTAGGGCGTAAGATATTCCTAAGCTTGGGCCATACTCAGTCAGTATCTTCTGCAGCATCCTCTTCACTCTATAGGTTCCCAAGTACCCCATCCATACACCCCTAGTGCTAAGCCAGCTTTTAGATATGCAGCGCCACCCTGCTAACCTTAGCTTTAGCAAAGTCGTAGCATACTGGGCACAGCCTCCAGTTAGAAGGTACGAAGAATACCCCCTCAGAGATGTGCTTCGCGCAGATCAACGGCTTCACAGCTCCTAAGGGCTTGACTAGGACCCTAACATTGTTGCTCCCCGCTATGTCTGCAGCTATCACCATTCCGTCAGCGTATGCTCCCTTAGGAAGGTTTCGGTGAATGTACCCAGCGTTTATGTATCCCTTAGCTATCTGGGCGTAGTGAACATGCCCCTCTACATGGAGTAGGCAGCTGCGAAGATAGTTATCGTAGTGAGTTAGGTATATAGTTCTAGAATCGAGCAGCATGGGATTTCTAGTAACGTATATAGTGTCACCAAGTCGTATCCTAGTGTCTCTAGGTACTTCAATGAGGTTACGCATCTTGATAATCCTATCTATCACCTTCAAGCATTCACGCCTAGAGCTAAGATCCTCGAGAGATACAACGCGCTCAAATAACTCGAGATCCCGGTTCCCCCACACGTACATAACTGGAACCCCTACATCATTGAGAAGCTCCATTACCTCCTCCAGAACGTAAAGCTCCTGAAGAACATCTAAGTCGCTCGCAAGCGGTACGAAATCACCTACGCACAGCAATGCCTCTAGATCATAGCCTAGGAGCCAGTTTAGCGCCCTACGAAGTGCCGAGATACCCCCATGAATATCGCCTAGAACCCCTATAATCAAGACTCTCTCCTAGTATAGACCTATAGCTCAGCAACGCTAATAGCCATAGGGACCCATTTTGATAGGCTTCATAGTGAACCCCATTGCGGGTATGGGTGGGTCGGTGGGTCTCAAGGGTACTGATGGGGACGCGTATGTAGAAGCAGTTAAGCGAGGCGCTAAACCTGTTTCACCAGCAATTGCTAGGAGATTCGTGAAGTCCCTAGAGAAGCTATGCTTGGAGCTCGCGAGCGGAAACATCATTTCTGCTCCTGGAATTATGGGTGAAGAGTATCTAAAGGAGAGCAGCCTGAGGTTCAGAGTCGTAGATGTCGATATCAGTGAGCCTACTACTGCTGACGATACTAAGAGATGTGCTAGGAGAATGGTGGAACTCGGTGTGAAGCTCATAGTGTTTGTTGGGGGTGACGGTACTGCTAGAGATGTTCTTGAGGCTGTGGATCAGAAGGTTCCGATACTTGGAGTCCCCTCGGGGGTCAAGATGTATAGTGGTGTCTTTGCGGTCTCTCCAGAGGCTGCAGCATCTATTGTTTGCGCCTACCTACGTGGCGAAGCGAGCATCTGCGAGGCTGAGGTTGCAGATATAGATGAAGATGCATTTAGGAGAGATGTTCTTAGAGCTAGAGTCTATGGAATCGCTAAGACCGTAGCGATCGAGAACCTCCTAACCCCATCGAAGGAGGCGACAATTGGTGAGGAGGAGAGTAAGAAGGCTATAGCCAAGTACTTCGCGGAGCACATCTACGATCCCTCGAGACTCTTTATCCTAGGGCCCGGGTCTACAGTAAAGGCCATAGCTGATGAGCTAGGAATCGAGAAGACGCTTCTTGGATTCGATGCAGTGTTGAACAAGAGGGTTATCGCTAGGGATCTGTGGGGTAAGCAGTTCATTGCCATAGTCAAGAAGTTCATCGATAGAAAGATGCTTGTAATCACACCTATAGGAGGCCAGGGGTTCCTTATTGGGCGTGGCAATAAGCAGCTTACTCCAGAGGTACTATCGCTGTTCCGTAAGGAGGAGATATTGATAGTTGCTACTCCTAGGAAGATAGCTAAGCTTAGATTCCTAATTATAGATAGCGGTGATCCCAAGCTGGACGAGAGACTTAGCGGGTACTACAAGGTTCTCACGGGGTATGGCGAGTTCACAGTTATCAAAGTCGTTCCTGCTCACAGCGTTACACTTAGCTAAGTAGCTGCGCGTTTAGTGCAGCGTTGCGAAGCAGTTGATACGGAATGAATATTCTTGAAGAGCTGTTTCTCGGGCTCAGGATGAGGCCTCCAGGAGCGTAGGTAATGATCTCGTACTCGCCCTCGATTCCACTCAGGGCTTCCTCGCTTGCTATCGCTTTAGAGGAGCGTAGCACGCCTAGCATTGAATCACTGAACTTTATCACGGGAATAACTCCTCTATTGCCCGCTCCAACAGTTTTCCTCAGTGTTGGAGCGAGAGATGTTAGTAAAAGGTGCACGAAGATGTGTAGCGCTTGCTCTGACGATACTGCGGTACTTACGTGCCGCAGCCTATCTCTAACACTTATCCTCTCGGTTACGTGCGGTAGGCGACCTAGCTCTGCTTCAACTCTACGGGCGTCGTACGCTGTTGGTAAGAAGCCTAGAATTGACGAACATATGAATACTTGCTCAAACAGCCTAGCAGTATTCTTAACACCGTTTGCTATCCCGACCTTTACGCTAGATCCCCCTACGTACATAGCGTAGAGCATGTGGGGAATCATCGCTAGACCTACACGCTTGCTACCACTTCGCCCAAATACTATGTCTAGATAAGCACGATACTCGCTAGCTCTATGAACTGCGCAGAACCCGTTGAAGAGTGCGCGGCGCCCGCATAGCTCGCGCTTCAACGAAATACTCAGCACATTGTTGTGCTTAACTACGCTAGCGATCACCTCGCCGTTGCAGCTACGGTAGGTCAGCGCGGGTCTGCGAAACCTAACAATGGTTCCAGGCTTAAGGATAAGAACATTGCTTCGCGTCAAGCAGATGAGCTCTAGGGACGCATCAATAACTTCATGCACGTATACACTCGCTTCGCGCACCTCGAATAGTCCGAGTCTAATCCTTAAGTTACGCCGGTAGCCCCTAATTCTTGGGTGAACGACTAACCTCTTAACTATCAGCAATTTACTCCACGCTCACAGTAAGGCTGGGTGCAGTAATGAGCAAAAAACGGCTGCCCCCATGTGACGAAGAGAAGAGTGCTGCACTTGCAAGGTTGGTTACGTACCTAGAGGCTTGCCCCAGGGTGCTCGATGCGAAGACGCCAGCCTCTAGGTACTGGATTAGGTATGTTGCTCTAGGTGTGTTCAAGTGCCTTAGCGATGCTGGTCTAAGCATTGATCCAGGAGTCTATGAGAGGCTAAGCAGAGTAGCCGCTGCGATAGAGAAGGGGATGTACAGCGCTGTAGACGATGAGGAGCTGCGAAGGCTTATCGAGGTCGTTTGCTCAATGCTTATCGAGGTTCTTAAGCGTCGCCGCTCTGAAGAAGCTCTATAGCTTTAGCAATGTCTCCACCAGCTTTCTCGAGTGCTCTGCGAGCTCTATCCTCATCAACTCCAGCGTACTCAGCTACAAACTTAACATCATCCTCAGATATGCCTACAGCAGATGGTTGAGGAGCTTCAGCCTCCTTAGCCTTAACGAGCGCCTCTTCCCTAACGCTCTGCCCCATTACGTAGAAGACTCTCTGGCCCCCGAACTCCATAGAGACCACCTGCGGGCTCTCTACTATAATAGCCTTCTCCCCAAGCTCTATAACGACCCTCTCAACGCCCTCCACGGGCTCCATCTTTATGCCTAGTCTCTTTAGCTGGCGTAGCTGTCGTTGAAGGTCTCTAGGATTTATAGGGAGCATAGCGACCTCCTAAGCATAGCAATAGATGCGGTACATAAAAAGGTAGGTGGAGGAAATGGGCTTGAAAATAACTGTCCTAGGGGCAGGGAGAGAGGTAGGTAGGGCAGCGGTACTGCTAGAGGGAGGTAACGGAGATACGCTGCTGCTAGACTACGGCGTAGCCTTCGACGAAACCGATGTACCAGTGTTTCCACTAAGCGTTAAGCCGAGCAAACTGAAGGCCATAGCTGTTACGCATGCGCACCTAGATCACGTTGGTGCTGTTCCAATGCTCTTTGTATCGGTGAGAAAGCCCGTGGTAATGACGGAGCTAACTATGGAGTTCGCTAAGCTGCTGATAGAGGATATGATGAGGCTAGCGGGGTACTATCTACCTTTTGAACACCCAGAGCTAGAAACCATGCTGGCCAATACTAAGACCGTTAGCATAGGTTCCGAGGTCTGGATAGACGGGGTAAAGATGGAGTTCATTAATGCCGGCCACATACCTGGAAGCACCATGGTTAAGATAGATATCGACGGAACGAGCGTGCTGTACACGGGAGACGTGAATACAATCGATACAAGGCTTGTTAAGGGAGCCGATCTGAGCGGCGTCGAGGCTAACGTGATGATAATAGAGTCGACGTATGGAAACGTAGACCATCCCGATAGGAGAGAAGTCGAGGAGAAGTTCATAGACGCAGTCAAGAGCGTTATTGAGGACGGTGGAAACGTGCTTATACCGGCGTTCGCGCTCGGCAGATCGCAGGAGATACTAGCGCTCCTCGCAGAGAGAATGCCCTACGCCGAAGTTTACTACGACGGCATGTCGCGGAGGATGATGGATCTCATGCTCAGCTATCCCAAGTACATAAATAGAATAGACCTGCTTAGGAAGGCAGCGCAGATATTCACGCCTGTTCAGGGAACCGGCATGAGGAGAAAGATCCTCAGAGAGAGGGGCGCCATAATAGTAACCCCGGCTGGTATGCTGAAGGGAGGTCCATCGATGTACTACATAAAGAGGCTTTGGGACGATAAGAAGAGCGCTGTATTCCTAGTGAGCTACCAAGCGCCATCGACTCCAGGGAGAAAGCTCCTAAATGAGGGCGTTATAGAGGAGGGGACGAGTAAGATTAAGGCGAAGCTGTTCTGGTTCGATTTCAGCAGCCATGCGGGAGCCTCGGGTTTGATGAAGCTAGTTAAGCAAGTTAAAGGGCTCGAGAAGGTTATTGTGATACACGGAAACGATGCTGTAGCCTATGAGCTCGCGTACAGGATTAGAGAAGAGGTTGGTGTAGACGTCTCGGTGCCAGCGAACGGAGATACCATAGAGGTCTAGATCTTGGACGTGGATAGTCTGAGACTGGATATCGATGGTCTCATCTCCAAGCTGAGCTACCCCAAGGATAGCAACCTCATATCGCGCGCTATAGCGCTATACTCTCGAAAGAATATTCCGTTGAATCACGTTCTAGCAGAGGTGCTGCTAGGGCACTACCTAAGGTTCGAGCGAGGCTTCGAGAAAGTAGATATAGAGAGGAGTGTTGGTAGGCACAGCTGCGACGTGTATGCAGAAGGCGGGTCGCTTCGTATATGCGTCGAGATCGAGTTCAACTTCGTTCCCCCGCAGTATGCATCTGAAGCTAGCGAGTACCTAGTGGCTAGGCATGTAAAGAAGGTTCTCTCAATATCATCCTGCCCCGAGGTTCTGATATCGTTTGCCTACCCACGATACTGCGTCCCGTCAATACCTATAGATCTTCTTAGACCGCCTAGCGCTAGGAGCATAGATAGGCTCAGGGAGCTAGTCTACATTACTCGGCGATACTTTCCAATAGATATTGATAGCGTTGAAGCGTTGCGAAGAGCGTGCGTTCACTCGATAATGATATTCGATGTTGCTAAACCCCGAGTGTATGAGCTGACGCCGCAGACAGCCGAGGTGCTAATAACCCTCTATGACGCCTTCCTACTATAGTGATGATCGGGCTATATGCTGAGCTAGCGCAATGAGGAGGCCGCGATCGTCTGATACTCATGTGAAGCCACTAGTAGAACGATCTGAGCTCTGAGCCCTTCAGAACCTCCCTAAACGCGTCTATTAGAACCTTGGGCTCCCTCACCTTAGTTCTATCAGCGTAGAGTCTTATCACGGCCACGGTCTTAGGTATGTGGAACCATGTTAGCTCCAGCACGCTCTTCCTCACGATCTCTCCCGTAGCTGCATCCTGAACATATATAGTGTCGTCTCCGAGCATGGGATTTAAAGGAAGTCTGGGCGTGTCGACAAAGAAGTCCCGTCCTTTCTCTAATTCGATGCCTCTTCTCTTTAGGGATTCCCAGATGCTATCCTCTATGATTGTGCCGCTCATCGTTAGCAGAACCTCTAGAGGCTTTGCTACATTGGGCATCGATATTCTATGCTCAGCTATCGCCTTATACGGAATTCTCCTAGAGGCTATGTTAGTAGCTTCCTCGAACCCCCTTTCGAGAGCCTTTATCAGTACGTAGCTATCGTCTAGCGCAAGATATTTGCTGACATCGCTTATAGCTGAGTCGAAGTCTATGATCTTCTCGCTATCTATTCTCTGAAGAAGGTTTCCTACGTACCTAGTGGCAGCTCTAACAGTCTTGTGATAGTACACGGTGGAGAACATCCAGAGCCGTGCAATTATTAGCTGATCTAGAACCTCCGCAGCCTTGCTCTCGATAACGAGCTTTCTCCCCTCCACAGATATACAGTGAGCTATTCTCATCCAGTCTATTCCCTTGCCATACCCTACACCAGTGTAGTACGAGTCCCGAAGGAGGTAGTCTATGATGTCGGTGCTGAAGGCTCCTCTCAAAATGTAGAATAGAGCTTCCTCCGACCCCCTACCGAGGCCACCTTTCAGGGGCCACCTATCTATTGTGACTCCCTCTAGTGCACTAGCCAAGGTCTTTAGATCGAATCCAGATTCTGCCAGCGCGTTTTCCAAAGCTTCGGCTAGCTCTTGCGATTCCCTAGCAATCTTTGCTCCTAGCACCTCGTGGCTAGTGCTCCTCTTGACGAGTACGAAGTCCTCAAATATGTGGCTGTACGGCCCGTGGCCGATGTCGTGTAGCAGCGCTAAGAGCCTCATGAATACAACGTACTGCTCTATATCGCTCTTCGGAACCTCGCTTCGCCGAAGAGCTTCCTCGACAAATACTTGCGTTAGGTATGCAACTCCTAGAGAATGACTAAAGCGCGTGTGTACGGCTCCAGGGTACACGAGATCCGCTACCGCAAGCTGTTTTATCCTTCTAAGCCTCTGGAAGGCGAGCGTGTCGATGATCGGAAGCTCGTGTTCATATATCCTCACATAGCCGTAGATTGGATCCTTAACTATCTTGTAGTTATCTAGCATGTTCGTCAATGGAGGGCTACCCAACACTAACTATCTTCAAGCGCTTTAAGTTGCTTAGCGAAGTCACTAGGTTGCGAGGGAGTGTAATGAGCTACCTAACGATAACTGCTAGAGATATCGAAGCACTAGTTAAGGCCGTTAAGCTAGGTGAGGAAGTAAAGCCTAGCCAGCAAGCTAAAAGGGATGTGTTTAGCCAATACGGAATAACGGGCACTTACAAGGATAGGGTTCTAACAGCGATATACTACGATCTTTGGAAGAGGATAGGTATTATAGATCGAGTAGGCGCTGAGATTGTTGGAGTTAGCAATGTCGCTATTCTCGATCCTTGGCTGAGGGCAGCGCTGAGAGTAGCAATAGAGCTCCTAATTTTCGAGAGGCATCTAAGGAGTAGCGCTAAGGATGCGCGCAACCTAGTCATAAAGTACTTGAAAGGTAGAGTCAGCAAGCTTCTTTCAGAGGAGACACATCCCTACGTAGGCATGTTCTTCTGGGACCTAGTTGATAAAATTGCTCAGTACAGATTCGAGCCTAGCGACGTTATAGAAAGGTGGGAGCTTCGATACCTCGTATCTAGAACAATAATAAAGCGCTTGATTAGTCTCGTGGGAAGGGAAGAAACCAAGAAGATACTGCGAGCCTTCAACCAAGTCCCGCCCATAAGTGTTAGAGTTAACGTGCTTAAAGCAACCGTCGACGAAGTAATTAAAGAGTTGAAGAGGGAGGGAGTTAACCCCATTAGAGGAAGGTATGTCGATACAGTGCTAAAGTTCCGAGGACCTTACGACTTCGACAGGTCTCAGCTCTATAGATCCGGAAAGATAGTGATTCAAGACGAGGCTGCGGCTCTCGCATCAATTCTACTAGATCCTAAGCCTGGAGAGGTAGTTATCGATATGTGTGCAGCACCCGGAGGCAAAACCGAGCATATGGGGGAGCTAATGAGGAACAATGGAGTTATACACGCATTCGATATAGATCCTGTTAGAATAAGGAGAATGAAGATGCTTCTCAAGAGAGCTGGAATATCTATCGCGAGGATTTACCGTGAGGACGTTCGTAAGGCTCCTAAGATACTAGGGGAGGAGGTGGCTGACAAAGTTCTTCTCGATGCTCCATGTACGTCTAGCGGAACAATAGCTAAGAATCACGAGCTTAGGTGGAGGATACAGGAGAGAAAGATACAAGAAATGGCTAAGCTACAGCTAGAGCTGCTACGTACGGCCATAAAGCTAGCTAAGCCTGGCGGAAGGATTCTCTACACGACGTGCTCGCTGTTTAAGGAAGAGAATGAGGATGTGATATCGAAGATTCTGCGTGAATACGAGGGAGTCATAAAGCTTGTTCCGCTGAGGGGACCTATGGATGAGGGGTTTCTTCCGGGAACCATGAGAGCGTGGCCGCATAAGCATGGCACGTTAGGCTTCTTCTATGCGCTGCTAGAGAAAGTGAAAAGCGTATAGCCTAGTTTTAGGTAGATAGGCAAAGCTGTGGTGCCCGCGACACCGCACAACACCGGCGCTTAAGATGCCGGAGGATGAGTGCGGGGTCCTTTACACTCTAACGACCTCAACCTTTGCTACCGGGCTCATCGCTGTAATCATGTCTTCTATCAAGAGATCCTTCTCCCTAGGTGATGGCATAGGTACGAAAGCTATTCCCTCACTATTACCAATGACTAGAAAGCGCTCTACGGACAGTACGGATCTACCGAGCTTAGAGCATGCCTCTACAGCTTCACTCCACTTGCGTCGCGGTGTAACGCATACGATGTCTACGTGTTTGGAATCCCTTGATGCTACACACTCTGTTCTATACCCGATGTTAGCTGCGCTAGCCAGATCCTCCGGGGTAGGTATCGGGATAGGTACAGGATGCGTGTGTAGCATTGCAACGACGTTTCTAGCCATCGTGCTCGGCATTAGGGAGTCTACGTATAGCGCGCCTGCAGTACCTTTACCGATATAAGCCACGCCACCGTCGTAAAGTGCATACACGAGCTCTTCCAGCGCACTGCTATCGAGGGGCTTTATTCCTCGTCTAGATAGATCTGCTATGACATCATCTTGGTACATGTTTGCGTACCTATACGCTAGGTCGCGAGGAATCAACGCTTGATTTACGTAGCTCTCGATTGCTGGAGCCTTAACTAGCTCATCGTATATGTAATCTATGAACTTTTTAGCAATATCGATAACCATAGGGGTAGCACCAGCATAAGTTCGTTTGTAAACGTACCTATTAAGCGTACTTCGTATAATAGGCTAGGGCAGCAGCAAGGCGATTAAGACCCCAGTTCCCAGCGCTGCTGGGATAGAGATAGATTGAACGAGCAGGTATGTTAGGTAGCTTCTTGTCCTCATGAGCTTGAAGGGAGCAGCGCGTCCGGAGAAGTAGAGCGCGGTGGTTATGGTTAGAGATGCGGGTAGTGGTATCGATAGGAGGGTCGCGATTTCTAGTAGCGATATCGAGACGGAGTAGCAGGTGATAGCGTGGATAGGCCCGATCCTAAAGAACCTGTAGGCGACTCGCTCGAGGCTCTTGGCGTGCATAGCTAGGGCTCCTATCGCAATGGCTAGTATGAGCAGTGCTTGCGTTGCTACGGAGTTGCTTGTGAAGTGGATAAGGAATCCGAAAGTGTTAGCTCCCACAACGTAGCTCATCAAGGCCGACAGCGCGTATACTGTCAATCGAGACGCGCGAAGCGCTACAGCAGGCTTTCTGCACGAGGATAGTCTTGCGCGCAGCGCCTGCGTGATAGCAAGCGATAGGAGCGCAGTTAGAGTTAGGAGAGTGACCCAGTAGATGGAAGCTGTAGCTAGCTTACCCAATCCTCGAAGAAGCGAGCAGCCTATTTGCGACGTATACAGCGCGAAGTTTAGCGAGAGCGGTATTCCTGCAAGCGATGGGACCACAGCTATAGCTGTAGTCGTGGCTAGAGTGCATATAGAGGGATTGAATACCGCTCTGCTCATAAGCGCTCCTTGAGTATAGGCGCCGAGTAGTACTCCAGCTACGTATACGGCAAGCGAGGCTCGGCGACGGATAAAGCCGGCGCCTACAGCTGGGCCTACGCATATACCTACGTGGGAGGCGCTCGTGAATAGAGCTATAGCAGCGACTATAGCTGCCATTAAAATGCTTGCAGCTGTCATGCCTCTAGCCTAGCGCCCCGCTAACTATGCTCAGTATCATGTGTGCAACGTCCTTACAGGTATCCACAATCCTGTCTATTGCTCTAGCAACCTCTATGATATGAAATAGAGCTATAGCGTCGAAGTCGTGTCTGCTCTCGTAAACACGATTTAGAACGGAGTTCCTCATTTCGTCGACTCTGTCCTCGAATGCATCTATCTCTATGTTGAGCTCCTCCGCTTTCCTAGTATCGTGCATAGCTGTAGCTATCAGATCCCGAAGCTTTTGTATGGCTAGCTTCGCAACAGAGCTCATCGCAGCTAGATCCCGATAGAGCTCAGCTACCCTAGGGTTAGCAGACACGCCATGCTTCCTCCCTCGCGCTAGCTCCTGCGAGACGAAGTATAGCTCATCCAGAATATCATCTATCAGATCGAGAATCCTCTCGAGCTCTCCATGCATAGTTAGAGGCAAGGTGCTCCTCGCTAAGAGCTTAGTGATTTCGGATGCCAGCTCATCACCTCTCTTCTCTAGAGCTATTACCTGTGCCGCTATCCTCTCGACTTCGTGGGGATTCACGCTTGGCGCAAGCTCTTTCTCTACAAGGTTTGCAGCCTCTATGCTTAGCGACAAGTGATTCGCTAGCTTGTCAAACACGTCGGCATCTCTAGAAGCGCCCTTCTTGAAGGGCAGTATCATCTGTACTCACCTCCTGCAAGCATAGAGTAGTCTAGACGTCTAGCTATTAAGAGTTGGGCAAGGATATCTCTCTAGGCGGTAGCTCGTGGTTGGTCCTATAAGCGGGGTGGTGACCGTAGAGGCAGACAGATGCGATGGTTGTGGTAAGTGCGTAGAATTATGCCCATGCGGAGCTCTAGAGCTAGCCAACGGCTTAGTCAAGCAAATAGGTTACTGCATGGCCTGCTTGGGCTGCATGGTTATTTGCCCTAAGAAGGCTATTAGCGTGGAGATAGACAAAGCCTCGTACGCTATAGTGGAAGTCCGTGGAGAAGGGCAAGGACTTGAAAAGTTCTTTCAGAAGCGCCAGCCCTCATCATCTAGCGAATCTAGGTGATTCAGACGGGGTTGTAAACTCATCACAGCTCAACAACGTTCTTGCAGACCTCCCTAACCTTTGCAAGTACCTCGTCCAAGCGCTCTAAAGGCACTATGTAGGTGTAGAGGTATCTCTTCGTCCTAGCTTTTATCTTGGCCTTCCCCTCCTTCTCTAGCCTCTTGATTCTGCACTCCGTTGCCCTCCTAGCTATTTCGAGAAACTTCTGTTCATCGCTAACGAATATGGGCATAGCTTCACCCGCCGCCACCATTTTGTTCGGACTATATAAGGTATTGCACCGCATCGAATTAGCGGGGATCCCCTAGGTGATGAATGATGAGAGAGGTCTACCTCGGATGGCACGAGCTTGCTATGGAGGCTCTTAGGCAAGAGGTTGCTAATCCGCGCGAGTACAAGGATGTTGATAGAATCGTGGTTCTGGGCATGGGTGGGAGCGGGATAGCTGGAGACCTAGTGGCGCTAACAGGTCTAGAGACAGGGTCTGCATTCGTTACGGTAGTTAAGGACTTCTACGTTCCTAAGCCTGTAGTCAACGACAGAACCCTTGTTCTAGCGATAAGCTACTCTGGAAACACTAGAGAGACACTGCTCTCGCTAGAGCTATGCTCTAAGAGAACATCGAAAATCGTTGCTGTTAGCTCTGGGGGGCTCTTAGAGGAGTACGCGATGAAGAGAGGTATTCCATTCGTTAAGGTTAGGCGTGGTCTAGCTCCTCGAACAGCTCTGCCAGCTCTCTACGCGGCTGCTATGAAAGGGCTCCTCACCGTGGGCGTTAGCATGTGTGAAAGCAGTACTCTAGAACGATGGTTCGATGTGCTTAAGGAGGTTAGGAAAGCTGAGTTCGATGCAGCTAGCCTAGCATCTTTCCTTAGGAGGGCTCGAATGCCCCTAATCGTTGCGAGCGCTAGGTATGCAGTGCTAGCAACGAGGATAAAGAATGAGCTTAACGAAAATGCTAAGATGCCAGCCAAGGTCGAGATAGCGCCAGAGCTATTCCACAACGATATCGTTGGGTGGGAGCGCAAGCTCTATAGCGATAGAGCTATAGTGGTAGAGAGCGACATTCCGTACGAAGTCGAGTACCTAAAGCTGTATACGGAGATCCTAACGGACGTAGGATTCGAGGTTGAGATGCTCCGCTTGATAGGAGACGGTGTGGTTCCTAGAGTGCTCTACGGATCTCTTGTAGCGGGCCTAGCTAGCGTTAAGGTTGCTGAGATAGCTGGAATAGATCCCCTTGCAACTAAAAGCATAGCAGCGTACAAGAGCTTCATCAACAACATGGAGGGAGAGATAAGGAGAACGCTGGGGCTCAGCGACTGAAGCACGTTAATTAAGTTATGTAGTAGGACCTCCTTCCCTCCTGCCCAGACTTAGCGAACCTGCCTAAGCGCTCCAGAACCTCTTTTTCTATGCGTGAAGCATAGTTAGCAAGCTCAGACGTATCGACGTTAAGCCCGAACACCTTGCTAACAGCGTCTATCACGACCCTAGCAGCGCCATAGTCAACCTGCTCCATCTCGACGATGCTGCGCCACGTCTCACCAAGGACGCACACCGATGACATTCCCTCGACTTGGGCCCACCCAACGATAACGCCGTTCATACCGCTGATAACCCCCTCTTCTAGTGGTACAGCATCAGCTCTTTCAGCAAACTCCTTCACGAGATCCGTGGAGCCTGCTACAAACACTCTCCTGCTAGGAACCACAGCCTCTGTTACGTACGCTGCACCCGCTACAACTCTCTCCACTCCTCTCTCTTTCAGGAAAGTCACTATTGCGTAGCTCAGTTCGTTCTGAAACCTATCCTCCATAGGCTGCGCATCGCTGGTCACGATAAAGATCCCCTTGCTGTCGACTGCAGCGTGGTAGATATCGATCTTTATCAACGATGAAGAGCCTCGCCCTCTTATAAGCAAGTGTGCTGGAAACCCGGTGCAGTATATGCTAGCTACGTGTCTCGCGCGAAGAGCCTTAGCTATGAACTCAGCAGCGGTCTTCCCAACAAGTCCCATTCCTGGAAATCCAGCGATAGCTATGTTCCCTGCAGGAAGAGTGTGCACAGAAGCTACAACCTTTATCATGTAGTAATCCCTCTGAGCTACATCACATAGTTGCACTCGCACCTTTTAAATCAGCAAGAAGCGTAGGGGAGAGCCCTGTACAAGTGCCCTCGTTGCGGCCGTGTATTTAGATCGTGGAGAGCCTACGTGAGGCACATCCTCGAGGGTATTAGAGGGGGTAGAGCAAGGTCTTCGAATAGAGGGCGCAAGAGGATTAAAGCTAATAGGCGGCGCCGATAAGCAGAGTCTCTCGGAAGCACGTGGGCCCGTAGCTCAGCCCGGTAGAGCGCCCGGCTCATAACCGGGTGGTCCGGGGTTCGAATCCCCGCGGGCCCACCAAGCTTTTCTCCCCT
>JAADCV010000066.1 GCA_013154235.1 Thermoproteota archaeon
ATAATCGGGTGGTCGAGTGGGCGAGAACCTGTTCATCCTCCCCTTCCACCTAGAGGCCCTATGTCTAGGAACCGGTGTCATCGCTAGGGACGGCTCGTGCCTCATCAGGGCACCCAGCATAGAATCGATCGAGCCGGAGCTCCGCAGGCTCCGCAGGCTCCTCGAAAAGGCGCGGCTATACAGATCCTTTGCGAGCGGCAGAATCGTTGTCGAGACCCCCAACACAGTCTACGAGCTAGAGCTCGAGAGAGGCGAGATAAGGAGAGTGCGCGCCACCATCATCGTCGGGAGCATCGAGGGGATAGCTAGGCAGATACCAAAGATCGTCGCGAACGACCCAGACCTGCTCGAAGCCCTGAAGAGGCTCCACGAAATCGACGAGAGGCGCGCAGTCGAGATCCTCTCCAAGCACGTAGCGCCAAGTGTGGTTGCCAGCATTGTCGAGGGCGAGGAGGATCTCGTCAGGCAGATGATAGAGGATGACCTGCCGCCAACAGCGAGGCTAAGGATAGACACCAGCGGAGGAGTACTCAAGGCAGTCATCGAGGACGACAGAGACCCCGCACACACCTTCGAGAGGCTCAAGGACAGAAAGATCGTTGCAGACATAGCCTTCTCCGTACTCGACGCAGCCGTAGCAGGAACGGTCGCAACAGTCATAGAGGAGGTGCTGCGAAGAGAAGAAGATGCGCGAAGACTAGCACCACTATGAGCATCGGCTCCATGACGATACACGCCCTCGCTGAGGCCGAGCCCGTGATGAAGAGCGCGCCGGCCGATCAAACTTTATATATTCCTTACATTCACTTTTCTATAGGTGAGAGAAATGCTCGGCTTCCTCCGCTTCAGGAGATCGCGTGAGAGATCGCGTGAGGAAGAGCTAGATAAGATGAGGAGGGAGCTCGTGCAGGTGAGCGCAATTCGGATAAGGGAGGTGTCTCGGCATTTCGGCGATCCGAGAACACTCTTGGAGTTCGTTCTGCTCCTAGCGCAGACACCGGGCTACCCCGTAGAGCTCCCGCTGTACATGTACCACTTCCTCCAGAAGCGAGATCAGCAAAAAGAGAGCCCGTACGTGGCGATAAACCGTGTCCTGCTACCGATAGGCATCGAGATAAGGTGTCTCGGCTCTTCGTGGTGGTTTCCACCCGTCCAGCTAGATCACGAAGAGTCGCGCTACGATCTCCCGCAGTACGTACTCTACGGCCCGTCAGATACCATCACGCTACTGATCCACGCCATCCACGATCAGCTACGGGCACTCAGAGCACGAGCCAGAGCCCATGACGCATACTGTGCTGCGCGCCTAGAGATGCAGAAGGCTCTGGAGGCAGACGGGGAGCTGAGATTGGGCGAGAACGTGGTATACGGCGAGCTATTCATCGATCTCGCCATCACGGATAGAGAGACTCTCGAAAGCGCATGGAGAAGAGCGCTAGCTATGGGACTCCGGGGAGCTCGGATCGTTGCACAGAGGCTAGGCGAGCGCATCTGGGCTGCAATCGATGTCGTATATGACCCGACGCCGACGGAGATCTACTGGATCGCTAGAAAGGCCTCGATACTCAGCGCGGGGCTCGCCAGAAAATACATCGTCGTGGTGAGCGGCAGGGAGAGAACGAGGAGAAAGCTAGAGGCAGCAATCAATGTGCTGCGAGAAGCAGGCAAGATCTACATACCTGTCGCGGTAGTGCCATCAGACCCAGACGAGATAATCAAAGCACTGAAGCAGCCACTCATCCCAATCAAGTAGCTTCCTAGACATGATCGTTGCGCGACCGAACTCAGAGATCCACGTGTTTGTCACAACCCTCTGATTCATCAACTTTATTAGCCTCTGTGAAAACCCGCTCATAACCTTGTTTAAGGTAAGGAACTCTGTACGTGCCAACGCTCTTCGTATCTTCCACAGCCTCGATGAGCTTCTAACAGGAAGCTTCCTACTAAGTTGCTCGTAGATCTCAACATCCCATGTCTCGGGTGCAAGAATAATCGGAGGGCTTCTTTCTGTTGCTATCTGCGTCTCCATTCCTCGAAGAAGAATGTGCAACACTCTTTTGTGACGTAACTCGCTTGACTGATTGACGAGTGGTCTCATCACTTGTCTCGTCACATCGATGCCTTGTATGTACATATCCTTTTTATCGCGTTTTGACCACAGCGTTTTCATGGCTCGTCACCCACGAATCTACCTATCGTGGTGACTATCATATAGCCCTCGAAGTGCCCTATCTTCCAGCTATCTATGCATTTCTGTCCGCAGCTACGATTCTCTAGAACTACTGATGTGGACGGATTCGATGGAATCAGCAGTCTTCTGTATCTCTGCTGATCTATTCGCTCGACGACTGCTATTCCTCGGTACGGCGGTGGTGTATAGACGCTTCTAGCTGTGCCTATGCGTGTTTCCTCGTCCCATCTCACTGAGTCAGCGAAGTACTTCTCTAGGTTCTCGTATAATCTATCCACATTGCGCGCGGGTACGACGAGCCAATCCTTGCGTGACGCCTCAGCCAGTCTCCTCACCGCTTCCTCATCCTTCATCGTTTCCGAGAGCAGCTTCGGTGGCTTCTGAGCGAGGTTGTATCTCGTGAGGAACGACTCCTCTATATCGGCTCCGCTCCTTATCGCCTCCCTCATAACGAAGAGGACATCGTTTTCGGTAGCGTTTCTCAGTAGGTACCCAGCTCCGAGATCAACCTCTAGTCTAGCAACCACCGCTCCTGAGCGGGCAACGTACATCGCCGCACCTTCTAGGTCTCCGAAGGAGGCGATGATTGCTCTCGGAATCCAGTTGCTGGATCTGCCTAGGTCTCGAACCGTTCTGCGGATCTCGTGCGCTACGTCCGCAACGTCTAGGAAGTCCCTTCCCAGAGCGTCGTTCAGGTAGCTACAGATGCCTAGCCTCGAAGCCTTTGTCTGGGGATCTAGCGGGGCCAGCACCTCTACGCACTTCCCTCCTCTCAGCTCCGCGGCAGCTATGGCTGTGTAGGGTAGCCGGAGCAGGATCTCGCCAACGACGTGTATCCCCAGATCCCTACGCACCTCGACGTCTCGCGCCCACACGCTTCGAGGAGCCTCGGGTAGCTCGCCGATGACCGGCACAGCGATCCAGTCCTCAGACAGCCTCGACACCTCCTCATCTCTACTGAGAAGCTTCTGATCACCCATGTACTCAGCGAAGATAGCTACCTCCTTCGGAGACGCGTTGAGCAGCAGGTACGTCTCTAGGTCGTCGCTGACGAGGTAGCCGATGAACGAGTACTTTCTTAGGCACCATAGCGCGAGAACCGTGGACTCATCAACGCATACAGCAACGATGCGCATCATAGCACCCGAGAAGCACTACGTATCAAAAGCCTGAAAAATACGGTGTTGCACAGACCTATCTGCGCTACCTCGCTACGTACCTAGCTAGATCCGCGCTGAAGTTCGCTACGTAGCCACGTGGATATCCCCGGATCGCAATCACTATCGGCACGTTCTCCAAGGTGTGCACGAGGCACCGTGATAGATGTAGATCGACCGCGTACTCACTTCCGGGAAACACGACGAGCGGCTCTAGTCGAGCTGCGCACAAGGTGCCTCCAACCGATACTGAAGCGGTGCTCGGAGCTATGAACAGCGGAGCGTTTCCAGCGTTTCCGATGAGGAGCTCCACCTGCGTAACTCTGTAAGCGCTGCCGTTCCTCACCACGCCGATCCTCAGTAGCTTCACGACGGGCCTAGCTCCGAAGCTCACCTCCCTGCTTTCGAGCACGGTGCTACCGACGCTCCACACAGCCTCTACCACGAACGTAGCGTTGAATATGTTGGCGTATCTAGAGCAGCTATCCAGATATACGTGGTTTGGTTGGGTGCTACGGCAAGGAGCTTCAGCCGGTGTCCGAAGACATCAAAAGCCTCTAGATCTAGGTACGCAACGCTCGATACGTGCGAGGGGTCGTAGGACGCGACGAGAACGGGATACCCGTCGAGCTCCATCATAGACACTCTCGATATCAGCGGATGAACGACTCTGGGAGTCGCAACCATTTCGCTCCACGTATTTCGCAGATAGCTCGTGATGACCATGCCTACAGCCACGGAAACAACAACACACACGATAATCAGAGCCAGGGGTGATACCACTCCCATTACCGATCCCATCACGTAGATCGCAGCCAAGCTACATAAAGTCGCCTCCTAGCAGCCAACCATCGGGATATAGAGAAAAGTTTTTATATCACTCTGTTCTAATTATTAGAACGGGCGAGAAGCATGATCCTCAGGCTGAGAGATCTCGTGCGTTTGAACGACGAGAACGGGAGGCTTAGCATTGCGCTGACACCGATGGCGCGGGATCTCATGAAGCGCTTCGACTACTTCGATATCAGCATCGAGCACGGAGAACATGTCGTCGCTGTTAGGCTGACGGATAGCGAGGAAGCGGTCATCGTAGTGATCGAAAGGTGGTTCGGTAGGTACGCGATGGTCGTCGACGCGTACTACGAGCACATTGACTACATGGTAGTGCCGGTAGATGAGCTAATGGAGCTCCCGGTGGCTGAAGTAGGAGAATCACTCTCGGTCGGTGTGCCAGCCAGCGCCCTGCTCAGATACGGCCTCGGCAACGTCGTGAGGGGTAGGTACGACGTCGTGAAGGTGATGAAGCTCGGGAGCTCGAGAGCCGTGCCGGTCAAGACTATCGAGCTCGGTAAGTACGTCAAGCGGTATGTGATAGAGGCTGGTAGGATAGAGTGCTTCGAGGCGCTAAGGTGATGATCATGGTTTTAGTCAGCGTAGTGCTCGGGATAGAGATCCATGATCCGGTGACGATGTCTAGCGAAGTGGAGTCTTACCTACCGTACGAGCTCTTGAAAAGGATTCAAGAAACGTTCAGGTATCCCGATCTCAGAACCGTGTATCGACTAGTCGAGGCATACGCAACGCTCTTCGCACCATATCCATGGTACTACAAATACACTGCTAATAGCTGGGAAGATGGTAGTTGATTTACATCGGATATCTACGTAGTTTTTTTACGGTGACAATGTTCGAGGTGGGCGGGAGAATGGGTAAGCTTGCGAAGGTAGCTCTCGTGATCGTGATCATCCTAGGGATACTAGCGATATACGGAATAATATCGCTGTACGTAGGCGTATACGAGGGGCTTAAGGAAGTCGAGAGTCCGCCGTCGAGATTCGAGGTTCTGGAGACCAAGATAGTTAACCACGATGGTTGCTACCCATCGCTCTACGTAAGGTTCAACACGACCAAGTACACCCTGCTATCCATAAAGCTCTTCACCGAAAACGGTACGCTAGCGGATGAGGCATTTCCAACCGAGGGTCAAACAGGAGTAACACTAATGTTGATACCCTACGGTTGCTACAAGAACATCTTTAGACCGCATACCTACACGTTAAAGGTGTTCTACGGAGATCGGCAGATTTATAGTAGGGAGATCCGTGTACTGGGAGCTAAGCCAGAGATAAGGTTGTTGGGCATATCTGTCGAAAACATGACGTGGGTTGGATACAGCGTAGAGAGCATGAAACTACTCGTGAAGAACGTAGGGGACGTACCGCTCTACATAACCAATACTAATATCAAGGTGTATGTGGACGAAAAACAGTGCCCCCTAGCAACTGTAGAGGGTAACGAAGTTGTCGTACTACCACATACTCAGAAAACGATCATCATATCACCTAGTATGTGTGTAGCGAAGAAGTTGAAGACGAAGTTAACAATAGAGATAGAGGGATACGACACCAACTACAATGTTACGTTCAGCGTTGATCTATCTAAGTACCTTCAGTCGTCTAAGTAAAGTTCTTTTTATCGTCGATATCTCTATCGCATCCTTATTTCCTCTGCTCGATATCTACGTCATCGGTGTCTACATGAGAGGGTCTGAGCTCGTTGCTTTGGTGATCGCTATCATTGGTGTGTCCATTGCTCTATCTGCTGTAGCTGCGGCGATACACTTCGCTGTTACTGTTAAGCCGAAGACGGTAACCAAGTACGTGCTAGTAACCAAGGTATCGACAACGACCAGAACTGCTACCAAAACCGTTACAGCTACTATCAGCAGGACAGTGACGTCCGTCGTGGTTTCGACATTCATAACGCCGTATACTCTGACCGAAACGACGACCCGCACAGTTACGGTACCTCTCACGGTTTGGCGAACGGTAACGAGAAGGGCGACCGTAACGCAGCGCCTATGCACAGAGACCGTGACGACAACAGCTACCGTCATTCCAACGGTGACTAGAACCGTAACCGTGGAGACTCCCGGTATAGTACGTGGCGTGCAGCTCCTTGTTGGAAACCAGTACTACAGCTACGTGAAGTGGCTCCTCGGAATTGCAAAGGGCTATGTCTACGTGATGATGTTCGCCATGAAGTACTATCCATCGTATCCGTGGAGCGAAGTGAACCAGCTAATCCACGAGCTGTGCCAAGACCACAAAAAGGGCTTGGATGTCAGAGTTCTAGTCGATTACACGACCTACAGCGAGTATCCACAGACGATTCGTTACCTAGAGGAGTGCGGAGTACCAGTAAAGGTTTGGAGGGAGTGCGGTAGTACGTGGAGGCTGCACGCGAAGGTGATAATAGTTGATGGCTCTATAGTGGTGATAGGTAGCCACAACTGGACGTATAGTGCCCTCAGTCACAACATCGAGGTTAGCATAGCCTTGAACGCACCTATAATAGCGAGGATGCTCACCCAGTACTTCGACGAGCTATGGAGTAGCAGATGTGCGTTTACGCCCAGCGCTAGCGCCTTTGTTGCCCCACCATAGTCCGCGTAGCTCCGGTTACATAGCTCCTCGCTTAGTTACACCGCCTTTATTTCTCGATCGTTATCTAGCGGGAACGGGTGCGAATGTGGATAGAAGAGGGCTGTATCTAGCTATCGGAATAGTTGGAGCGATATTCGGTTTCGCTGCATCGATGGTGTCCATCTACCTCGTTCAGATCTGCGGACACATCCAGACGGCTACGGTGACGAAGACCGTTACGATTACTGTTAGGGAGGGCTCAGAGGTGAAGGTGGCTACGCCGTTCATCGGTGCAGACTACTACGACTTCGCTAGGTTCCTCATCGAGTCGGCTAAGCGGTACGTCTACGTGATGGTTACGGATATCGAGAGCGGCTCGGGGCCGTGGAGCAAGCCCTACGTCCTGCTGCACGAGCTGTGCAGCCTCAGGAGGAAGGGCGTGGACGTTAGGGTCTTGACGAGCTACTCAGCGTACCAGATGCATCCGCAGGCCATCGAGTACCTCCAGAGATGCGGTGTGCAGGTGAAGCTCTGGGCTAGCTGCGGATCGCTGTGGTCTCTGAGCGCCAGCCTCGTTATCGTCGATGGGAAGGCGGTGATAATCGGGAGCCAGAGCTGGACGGACAGAGACCTAGCGCACAGCGTCGGAGCAGGAATAGAGATGTACTCCGATAGGATCGCCGCCGAGCT
This sequence comes from Thermoproteota archaeon, assembly GCA_013154235.1. GTDB lineage: Archaea > Thermoproteota > Thermoprotei_A > Sulfolobales > Ignisphaeraceae > JAADCV01. The sequence continues at coordinate 7,464 of JAADCV010000066.1, forward strand.
AGCGAAGAGCTTCGACGAGCTGTGGAGCGGCAACTGCGTAGTCATCCCGCCACACCAGTGAGATCCCTTGCATCGGGCTCCCCGGCAAAAATAGGGGTTTTTCTCGTCTCTACGCGGTGCTCCTCGATGAGCTCGGTGATGGACGCCCTCTCCCTCCTCACGACCATATACCACGTTCTGCCCAGCGTCGGGAGGGGCTATGGCGTGAGGGTGGCTAGAACCATAGTGGCTAGGGTCGCCAGAGCAATCGCGAGCCAGGGCGTTGCCGATGCCGAGACCGCTAGGGTGAGTCCAGCAGCCATCTACCTGCTGAAGAGGGACGTCGTCGAGTGCATCGCTAGGGGAGGTAGCCCGAGGGACTGCGCAAAGAGGTTCGCCAGAAGCATAGAGAGGCTAGGGAGGTGGAGCGCCAGAGTCATCGAGTCAGCGCTGCCGATAGAGATCGGGGTTCCGAACGGTAGGGAGCACCGCGTCAAGGTATGCGCGTGGGTCGAGTACGGAGGGAGCGGGAGGTACCTAGCGACGCTCTACCCCGTGTTTCCAACAGACCCACCGAAGAGCGAGAGCGAGATCGAGCCGGTGGTGATAGAGCTGGAGAAGGTCGGCGACACGTACGTGCCGACCAAGATATACACGAGGGTTCACTACAAGATGGTGGAGTGGGGCTTCGGAAGGAAGGTAGCGTTCATGCCCTTCGGCCACACCCCCATCGTGATCGACTCGCTGCCCAGCGTCAAGGATCTCGATTTCTTCAGATCCCTGTGGCTCGGAATAGGGTGGATCTGGGGCAGGACGACGCCGATGAGATTCTACGAGCTGAGGAGGGCCGAGCCCAGAGCGAGGCCCGCAGACCCCAGAACCGGCATCGTTGCCGTGACCCCAGCGCCTCCCATCACCGGCATAAACCCGTTCGAGGCGAGGCTCCTGCCGAGGCCGTGGAGCGCGTCGCTAGACGCCGAGGAGGTGGCGAGAGCGTGGAGAAGGCTGGAGAGGAGGAAGCGTCTCGAAAGAGCGGCGCTCACAGCATAAATCCCGGAGCCACGCACGCTCCACGCGGTGAGGCGAGAATGATGCCGTGCCCGAGGTGCGGAACGAACCTAGAGACTCTGTGGATCGAGTCAGACGACGGGTACGGGAAGACCGTGGAGATGATCAGGAGGTGTCCGAGGTGCGGCTACAGAGAGGTCGTGGAGGTGCTGAGGATAAGGAGACGCGAGAGATCCGTGGTCGTAGAGCGAGGCCTCCTCCCAGCGTGAGTTTTTCATCCTGCCGACGCGTTTATGTAGAGCTTCTCTACGACTTCGTGACCACCGCTAACGGCGACTATTCTCAGGGATGCGTTTAGGTACCCGCCTTGATAGCCGCTGTACTGAACCTCGACGTACAGAGTGTTTTGGAGAACGCTGTTCGAGACTGTTACCCATCCGCTAGCTGGTTGGTACACAGTGCAGTTAGTGATGTTTATGGCTGGCTGAGACCTTCCTAACCCAGTAACTAGGTATATCAGGGCTGAGGAGTTGAGGCAGTAGAGCTTGTCTAGCTCTATCCTCACCGAGAGCGTTGATGAGTAGCTGTAGTTAGCGAGAGCAACGTCCCCACTAAACGCATAGGTAGACCTGTACACCGTTAGGTTCACGTCGTCTATGAAGAACGTTGCGTTGTACGTCCTGAAGATCTGCTCGTACCACGCTATCCCTATCACTAGAGCGTAGGTCTTGCCCGGCGATACGTAGCTAGTCAAGTTGAGAGTCGCAACCCTCCAGTCAGTAGCTGAAGGCAGGGGGCTAGTCCCTTGCGGAAGGTTGAAGGTTGCTGTAGCAACTATCGTGAGGTTACCCGTAGACCAGTCGTAAACACCTACAAACGCTGTTGCGCCGAATAGAAGGACTGCCGAAGACCAGAAGTAGTAAGCGAAGCTAAGCGACGCATTGATAGCATCGCTAGGAACCGTAAAGTTGACGAATATCGCTTGGTACCCGTACTGAGAGCCCGCGTTGAGTAGGCTACTGGGTATGTTTAGAGCCACGAATCCCGTGTATCCCCAGTCTCGATACCCGCTATCGTTGACCCATACCCAGTACAGGAGGTTATCTGGATCAGTCTCGTTGTACCTCCAGCCATCGACACCGATGTCGAAGGTTCCGTAGACGAGGCTCTGCGTAGTGCTACTAGCCTCGACGAATACCCCGAGCTCTGTTCTGTTCGGCGATACTAGGAACGCTGTCGTCAGATTGTAGAGGGGTAGAACCGTTGGGAGGGGGCCCAGGAGCCAAGACCCGGGGTCGCCGACGATCACCGACGCTGCCACGGGGTAGAGAGTAACGAAGCTAGCCAGAGCAGCGGCTAGAGCACCAGCAGCGATAGCGGCCTTCCTCGACAACGCCGGCACCCAACCCAGCTACTCCCGCGCATAAAACGGGTCGTCGCACCAATAAGTCGTTGGTGGAGACGATGAGCGTCGAGATCCCTCGGAGTCTCGCACCCGTTCTCAGGCTAGTGAAGGGCTCTCTCATGGCTAAGCTCCTCCGCGAGTGCGTGGACGGCAGAACGACTCAGGAGGTTCTCGAATGCGGCAAGAGAATCGGGTACAGAGCAGCGAACCACGTCTGGCAAGACCTCATGGTGCTGAGGGGGGCTGGAGCCATCAGGCTAGTCTCCGACGAAGACGGAATGAGATGGGTAGTAACCCCGGAGGGCAGGAAGGCACTCGAGCTACTCGAAACCATCAGCCCCTAGACCGCAAACACTGTGCCTTCTCAGCACCGGTTCCAGTTAGCGTCAGTCCCCTAGCCGCCGTCACGCTCACGGCGAGGAGCTGCAAGCTCGGTCTCCAGCAAGGAACGTGCCGATCCTACAGACCGATCATCTAGCACCTCGCATCGTCTTCCGATCAGCTCCGCACCGCATTTTTACCCCTCTTCAGCGGTTAGCTTAGCCGATATGGAGGCTCATAGGGTTCGAGACTCTCGAAGACCTGCTCCGAAACCTCGATAGGACTAGGAGGATCAGAGCACCGGAGCCAGCTCTAGCTAGGTAGCCTCGAAAACGTCTAGCGGGTGCCTTATAGCTACCGGAACCCCCACCTCGATCAGGTCAACGACCTTTTTCAGCTCCTTCACGACCTCCTCGAACCCCCTCCTACTCATCACTACTGCTATGATCTCCCCGCTCTCGTCCCTAACGATCGTCGTTTCCCGGTGTATCGCCACGCGCTTCGATAGCTCGACCAGCTCCTTCAGGTTCCTGCACGGGTAGTACCGAGCGCAGAGAGCCGTGCCCAGATCCACCCTCGTGCACACGAAGCACTGTATGTCCGGCACGACCCTCGCCAGCGCTAGAGCCGCCTCGATATCGGGGAGCGACGGGCACGGAACGAACAGGGGATGCACGTGGATCTTCGCGACGGGTCTCCTCGATAGGTCTATGGGCATAGTGACGTAGCTAGTGGTTCCGTAGAACAGCTCAATGCCTCCATCGGCGTAGACGACGAACGCCTTCTCCCTAGGGTAGTCTCCCCAAGTCCTAGACACCTCCTCGATGAAGCGCCTAGGGTCTCTCGCGAACCTCCTCCAGTTGCTCCACACGTAGCTGTTCGGAGGTAGCTGTGCGCACACGGCTCCGAGAGCCCTCCTAACCACGTCCATATCTCGGCACCGCCAACCTGTTCGAGCCGAGCTATATCTGCACTCACTCAAATAAGGCTCGGCTTCGACGCTGTGGGAGGTGAAGTCATGTCGTGGCTAGACGTGTTCGGGAGAGAAGAGCTGAAGAAGGAGAGTAGGCAGATGGAGGTGATTCGAGAGGAGGTGCAGAGGAAGGAGGAGGAGCAGAGGGCCGAGCTAGCGAGAGCTCCCCAGACCATCGCCCCCACGATCGATCTGGCTAGGAGCGTCGCTAGGAGGCTCAAGAACGAGCTCGACAGGGCTGTTCTGGGGCAGGACAGGCTCAAGACTGCGCTGATAGCCTGCCTCCTCACCCGAACTGACATGCTCGTGATATCGCCACCGGGGGAAGCCAAGACCTACACCGTTGCGGCCCTAGCCAAGGCGATAGAGGGGTGCCGATTCGCGAGGAAGCTAGGGCTCCCAGACCTAACGAGGTCGGCCATACTCGGAGACCCCATCATAGTGGAGCAGAGGGCAGACCCCGAGCTCCTCAAACTCTATGGAATCGACGCTCCTCAGGGAGCCACGGCAACGAGAATCCTCTACGACGTTCTCAGTGGGGCGGTCTCGGCCAACATCCTGCTCATGGACGAGGTGTTCAAGGCACCGAGCGTCGTGCTGGTGTCGCTCTTCGACATCATGGACTCGCGCATCGTCCACGTCGGCAGGAAGGCTATTCCGCTCAAGGATCTGTGGCTCGTGGTGGGAGCGACTAACCCGGCGGAGATCGAGCAGCGTCTAGACACCAACGACCCGGTGTTCGACCCACTCTTCGATAGGTTCGCTGTGAGGCTCCAGCTACCCAAGACCGACCTAGCGAAGGTGGCTGACATAGTTAGGTGGGTGTTCGCGTCGAGGGCCCATCCCAGAGACTTCGCCGCCAGGCCCGTCGTTAGGAAGGAGGAGGTTCTAGCCGCTATGGAGGCGGTGGCTAGGTACCACCAGCACGAGGGCGTGGTCAGGGCAACCAACCTCCTGAGATTCTTCCTAGACGCCGTGAAGAAGGCTGGGCTGGAGAGGAGGGTCAGTCCGAGGAAGGGTGTGTACCTATCGCTCTACCTCACCGGGCTGGAGATAGCCGGCGTAACGTCGCTGATAGCTAGGTTGGAGTACCTAGAGGAGTGCATAGCCGCCACACCCGAGGAGAAGCAGAAGCTAGGTGAAGCACTACAGGAGAGGTTAGGAGATCTGAGCCAGCTAACGGAGGTAGACAAGATCCTCGCCAAGGTAGAGGAGCACCTCGCAAACAACAACTTCGGCCTCGCGAGAGACGTTCTCCAGAAGGCGTTCGATAAGCTGAGAGAGGTTGAGAGCCGCTTTGCATCGAAGGGACTCCTAGACGAGGTCAGGGACGATATAGAGTTCTACCGGCGAAAGCTCTCTGAGTACGAGGAGAGGCTGCGCAGGCTCTTCGACAGGGGAGCTGTGGGTGCTCTAGCATGAGCTGGAACGGTATATCGCTCTCCAGGCGCTTCGACTCCGAGGAGGCGTCCAAGAGGCTAGCCAAGGAACTGGGGACGGAGCCAGAGTTCGACGCAGCGTGGGCTCTGGGCTCAGCCTTCTACGACGTGCTCACGTCCGACAGCCCCCAGCTATACGACGAGCGCGAGCTGGACGGAGCGACCCCGCTGAAGAAGGTCTTCGACGATGTTCTGAAGCCGGTTGCCGAGGCGCTGAGGCTCATGCTCGACGACGAGGGAAAGAAGATGGTTACGAGAGCCATCATCGAGGAGCTGAGGAGGCAGCTAAGGAACGCTCCCGAGAACCAAGCATATAAGAATGCTAGGGGGCGCTGCTCCAAGTGCCGCGGAAGGGCTTTGGGGAGAGCGGTCTCGAGAGAGATGGGGAGGGCTACCAAGGGCAGTCCAAGCCCCTCAGCAGTCGCTGGAGCCGCTAAGGCGGCGGCCAAGATCGTTAGGAGAGCCAAGTACATACCCTACGTTAAGGACTTAGCCAGATCCTTTGTGAAGGGTAGGGGCAAAGAGGTTGCAGACATAGTCTTCGGTGACGAGATCGACGAGTACAGGCTCGAGCTAGCGAAGAGGGTCTCGATGCTCGCAACAGCCATAGCCTCGACCATAAGGGAGGCCATCGAGTCGAGCAGGAGGCTGGGCCCCGGATACATGCCTGCGAGGGCAGCACCGATACAGGAGCCAAGCGACCTTGAGAGGGCCCTCGGCGAGTCCCTAGCGCTTCTCGCGACTAGACACGGGAAGAGCATGCTCGCTTCCGAGGAACTGACCGCGCTCAAGACCTTCGCAGCAGAGGACGTGGAGCGATCTAGGCAGAGGGTCGAGAGGCTCGGACTAGTTATAGACTGCTCCGGCTCGATGGCGGGGGACGAGATCGTGGTGGCCACAGCCATAGGGATAGCGAGGATAAAGATCTACAGGCCGAAGCAGGTGAGCGTCGTCTTCTTCAACGCTTCGAGCAGAGTCATTAAGGCTAGGACGCCCCTAGAGGTCATCAAGGCTCTGGCGGAGGTTCAGCCCGGCGGAGGAACGGACGTTGCTGGAGCCGTCGAGACTGCTCTCAAGGAGTTCAGGGACGCTGACGTGATAGACGTGATAACCGATGGGAGGGACGACCCCGATAGGGCCCCAGCGGACAAGAGGCTCAGCTACGTTATAGTGACCGAGGACGGGTGGAGGAACTGGGGATGGAGCAAGAGAAAGGATGCCTGCCTAGTGGAGTACCGAGGAAACACGATAAGGGTGGTGTACCCAGCGAGAACAGGCTTCGTCGAGGTCAGGAGGAAGATCGGCAGAGACCTCGGGAAGGAGCCTGCTCCCGCTTAACCAACGTTCTTTTCCTCCGCTACATATAGCTCCGCAGTCTCCTACGTCTTCTAGGGCCGGGATGAGCGCCGCTAGTAGACCCCGAGAAATCGAGAGGCTGCTGGACTCGGTCGAGCTCTTCGACTATCAGCGCGAGGCGCTAGCCAAGCTCATAGACGTGCTCGCAGACCGAGAGTCAGCGGTACTCGAAATGCCTCCCGGGCTAGGCAAGACAGTCGTTGCCTGCGCCCTAGCACGAACCATCGGCGCCGAAAGAGTTCTAGTCATCGTTCCCAGCGTGCCCCTCGCACACCAATGGGGGAAGATGGTTCCGAAGCTCGTTGGATCGACCCACTTCGTGAGGGTCGTGACGGGGGAGGTTCCCCCAAGGGAGAGGAAGCGGGCTCTGTCGGAGGCGGGGAACGTCTTCGTCGTAGCCACGCCCCAGAGCCTAGTGCCGCTCCTCCCCAAGGAGCTCGTAGCTAGGTGGAGGCTCTGCGAAGGAAGGTCTAGGGAGCCGAGCGACCTAGAGCGCTTCGAAGCCATAGCGAAGCGGCTCGGAGCCCACGAGCTCCTCAAGGACTTCGACCTAGCGGTGTTCGACGAGGTTCACGAGTATGTGGGCGCCCACGACGGTAGACTCATAGCTGTGTTGAGCAAGGCTGCTGAGGTTAGGCGCCTTGGGCTGACCGCCACTCCGAGGTACGAGGATCGTGTCGCTAGGGAGTGGATAGGGCAACTATTCGAGACCGTGGTCAGGCCCAGTTCGATGCCAGTAGTGCCCGTGAAGCTAGTTATAGCGCCTCTGAAGATTCCAAAGACAGTCCTAGCGGCTATGAAGACCGTGAGCGAGCTAGCGAAAAGCCTCTACATGTACTACAAGGAGAAAGCTGGTGAGGAGGCTGGCACCATCGTTAGATCCGTCAGGGATCTGCAGGCAATTGCTAGGAGGGGCGGTAGTAAGGCAAGGATCTATGCAGTAAAGGCACTTGCATATCTAGGGCTATCCAAGAGGCTGTGGGAGGAGGGGTACGAAGCGGTCAAGCACTACAAGGCGCTCAGATGGATGTGGAGGGACATACCGAGGTTCCATCCAATGCCCCAGTTAGCGCTGCAGATGCTCAGCGAGGCGCTTGCAACGTTAGACGCATGGTCGCGACCCATAGAGGATGCGACGCTAGAAATAATCGAGAGATACGTTGTTCCGAACCACGAGAAGATAATAGTGTTTACCGAGACAATCGAGGCCGCTAAGAGAATCCAACAGAGGCTGAACGAGATCCATGGAGACGGATTCGCAGCGCTGCTCCTAGGTAAAGAGGCTATGAGCGAGGAGGAGCAGAGGAAGGCAGTCGAGCTCTTCAGGAGCCGGGCGAAGGTCTTGGTCTGTACGCGCGTAGGTGAGCTGGGCATAGACATCCCCAGCGCCGACGCCGAGGTCTGGCTCTCGCTACCCGGAAACCTAGGCACCTACCGCTTCGTGCAGCGGATGGGGAGGGTGATGAGGAGGGCCCCCGGAAAGAGCTGGGGACACGTCTATGCCCTCGTCAAGCTCAGCGACCTAGACAGGGTCTGTGATATGGCTGAGGAGGCTAGGCTCCTCTACGGAGTCGAGGTGGTTCCGGTAGCGCTTCTCACGGATCTGGAGACCGGGGTAGTTGAAGGGGAGGTGAAGCGCGTTGGGTTGAGGTGGACGAGGTACGGCTTCAGCATGAGGATAGAGCTCGACAGCGGAGACATCATCCTCTACAGGTCTCCCGAGCTGAGCCACCTAGCAAAGCTGCTCGGAGCTGAGGATCTAGAGCCCCTTCTATCTCTCATCAGCATCGAGACTATCGCGATGTTCCTCAAGAAGAGGGCTAGGAGGGCTAGGGCTAGGGGCGTGGTTCTCAGTAGGAGGGAGGGTGTCACGATCATAGACGCGTCACCGAGGCCTATGCTCAGAGGCATGCCAATAGTCAATGCGCCGAGCGGAGAGCTGGAGCTCGAAGTAGATGGAGACGTAGGCGAGCTGATAGCTAGGGAGCTCGGTATGCAGGCGCTACTCTACGTAAGGTTTGTCAAAACCCGAAGATCGAAGAATGAGGGAGGCGATAGTGATGTTTTCAAGAGGGTCGTGGGCGAGGCCAAGGCTGCGGAGTTCATAGCGAGGATAGATGAGCTCAGAGAGAAGCTCGGTAAAGCGCTCGGTATCGAGTTCGACGTACTCCCCATCTCCTATGCTGTAGAGCTCAGGGACATCATCGAGGGCAGCGAGAAGCTGAGGAGAGGAATCGTGCTCCTAGCGAGAAAGAGGCTGAGCGAGAAGCTGAGTCTAGCTATAGCCATCGTGGAGCCCGGGCGCTACGGGAGATCGTCCAAAGTCGTGATCTACCTAGACCCCGTGGGACTCGTCCTCTTTGCTAGACCCGTTATCCACGACTACGATAACCTTGATAGGTACGTGAGTAGGCTAGTCAAGATAGTTGGGGAGGCGCTGAGGGAGTACGAGGACTTCGCAAAGAAGCTGGGTGTCTCGGCAACAGCTATCGCCAGAATAGTGCTGAGCAGCGTGGCGGACGCCCAGAGGCTCGTTGCTAAGAAGCTGAATGTGGTGCCGTCGGTGAGATTCATGGGATTCGCGCGCCTAGGCAACGCTGTTGCAGCCGTCACGCCCAGCAGAGAGCTCCTGTTGAGCATAGACCACTTCCTCGTCCTCGCGGAGAGGCTCGCGGAGGGAAGCGTGAGCGTCGAGGAGGCGAGGAAGGCTCTGATCCACGTCCTCGTACACGAGCTGATACACGTAGCTAGATCGATGCTTGGTGCCCAAGCGCTATCGACAGCGAGGGAAGAGGAGGAGACCCAGAGGCTAACCGAGGAGATATGCAGAGAGATAGGAGCCACGAGAGAGCTAGTCGAAAAAGTATTTTTTGTAAGCGCCGAGGAATGTGTATCGAGTGATGAGTACGGACTCGCCGAGCAGCAATGATGAGCCTTTGACTGCTCTGACCTTCGCACGTCGCTCTCTCCTTCTCGCACCACGTTTATTCACACTAGGTACACTACCTGCGAATGAGTGAAGATGGTGCCGAACACCTTCGAAATAGCTGTGGCGCAGCCCATATAGATATGTGTACCTATGGAGTTCCTCGGTGATAAGATGGAGAACGTTAAGGATCTACCGGTGGCGCTGGATGATGACGACAATATCGTTGTTACTCTGTCGAGCAGAAAACGGCTGGTGATTAGTCCAGAGCTGGAGTACGTAAGGATAGATGGAAGGAACGCTGATGAGTACCGGTGGGTCAGCGAGTGCGTGGCGGAGAACGGACTAGTTGTAATACGAATAGATGAGGGTATCGTGCTTGTGGAGATACCAAGCGACCTGCTGACGTACCGAGGCGATCTGCATGCCGATCTAGCTGAGAGCCCGAAGGATGCGCTAATGTGTGTGGCGAGCTTTCTGAGTGGATGCATATGCAACGGAGTCGAGGGCATTAGATACGCCAAGGATGAAGTGAGGAGAATCGGCAAGTGGCTAGGGCTATCCGAGAGAGACATCGAGGATGCGCTCGAACTGCTGAAGAGGCAGATGGACGAGGAGCGCAAGAGGCTCTACGAAGACGAGGGCTACACAGCAGAGGAGTTCGAGGAGGACTGGAGAAGGGCATGAGTACGGCGCGCAAATAAGGTGGTGGAAGTCACATCTTCTCGGTGGATAGAATGGCTAGGGCTAGGCTGATTGCGCTCTCAATCCCTGTCATCGGGGGAGACCCTAGGAGGCTAGTCGTTCTAGCAGCCAAGGTCTCGCAGGGCAAGCTACACGAGAGGTCACATGAACACTACTTAACTGCTTACAGCAGCGAGAGAGTCGGTGAGTGGCTAGCTAAGGCAGTCCAAGGTTTTCCGTCGGTTCTGGAGCACGTAACCTTCACCTTTCTCATCGAGGGCATCTCTAGGGTGTGTAGCCATCAGCTGGTTAGGCATAGGATAG
>JAADCV010000001.1 GCA_013154235.1 Thermoproteota archaeon
TACGACACTATGGTGGTGACGCTGCACAACGTGTACCCGTGGTACTACACCCACATAGCGTTCAAGGTGACTAACGACGGTACCATACCCGTGAAGATATGGAGGGTGGTGATAGACGGGAAGTACTACTACAAGCTGAACGAGCAGCAGCTAAGGCAGGGCGTGGAGATAGACCTCAACCACGATGGCAAGCCGGACGTGCTGATATGGTGGGGAGACAACTTCGGAGCGCAGCTGCATCCAGGGCAGAGCGCTGACATAAGCTTCGACATAACGGTGCTGCAGGGAGCTCCGCAGGGAGCTACGCTAACGCTAACGATATCGCTGCAGGCCGTGCAGTGGAACGAGTACAGCCCCGGACCGATAGGAGGGTGAAGCCCCATCGCTAGGGCTATAGGCAACAAGGGTTTTTCGAGGGGGTCCTCGGAGAGGGGCTCCCGCCTACCCGTGCTCGCTAGGGTAGCGCTCATCGCATCCTTCCTTGGAGCTCCGAGCCTAGCTACGCTCGTTGGTGGAGCGGCTGGGTTCGTAGCCACGTACGCGGTCCTCTCCTCCCTAGTCGCAGCGTCCCTAACCCTCGCCATCCCTAGGCTAGGTGGCGGCAGGGGAGACGTGTCTGTAAGGGACTCTCTAGCTCTAGCGGGCCTAGGGATAGCGCTCTTCACAGCCCTAGGCCTCGTCACTAGGCTAGGCGCTAGGCCCCTAGGGCTATCGTCTCTCCCAACGAACGCAGCGATCCTAGGGCTGACGGTTCTAAGCATCGAGATACCTAGGAGGCTCGCGATGAGCTTGGTTAAGGGGCCAGCTCAGCGCATAGCCGTGGGCACGATCGTCGGGATCCTCGCGATGAGGACGTGGCAGTACCTAGGCCTGCTAGCCCAGCGAGCTGCCTCAAACCCGTTCTCGGTGCTGGGAATCGTTAGCTACAGCGTGCTGCTCTCAACAATGCAGGTCTACGGGGGGCTAGCCCAGGCAGCTGCCTTCAGCTTCGTGATGGGGTGGTACTGGAGCTACTCCCCCATAGTCCTAGACAAGACGTTCTTCGGCGCCGTGTGGCCCAGCATAGCAGCGATAGTCTACGTGTCTATGGCTAGCTACGTCTCCTCAGCCTTCCCGCGCCTAGCTGGAGCCTCCCGAGAGGTTCTAGCTAGGGTCTCGAGGCTGTGGAGAGCTAGGGTCATCGCTAGCTACGCTGTGCCAGCCCTAGCCCTAGGGATAGTCGTTAGCCTCGCTGTGCTGAAGGTGGTTCCCCTAGCTGTCGTGAGCGGAAGCATGGTTCCAACCATCGGGGTTGGGGACGTGGTTCTAGTGAAGCTCGGCAGCAGCGTGAGGGTTGGGGACGTTATCGCGTACCGCTGGGGAGACGAGGTGGTTGTTCACCGCGTGATAAAGGTGGTTAGAGGGGGGTTCGTGACCAAGGGCGACGCGAACCCGAGCCCCGACCCATTCGTGGTCAAGCCCTCGTGGGTCCTGGGGCGGGTTGTGGCTACCGTACCCAAGGTTGGGCTACTGGCTATCGCTGTTAGGGGAGGTGGATCCAAGCCGCTGGTGATAGCCACGATGCTCGGAGCAATGGTAGCCGCGCCCGCCCTAGGGCTACTACATAGAAGGAAACGAAAACCAATCGATTTAAATAGAGTTTGGGGTGAGGTAAGTGGTGAGAGGAACTGAGTTGAGGTACTCGGCTGCAGCTGTAGCGCTTCTCGCTGCCTCCCTAGTTCTCGTAGCCCTAGGGGCCTCCCTAGGCCTAGGGGCTTACAGCAGCTACGCGCAGGCCGGCACGAGAACGCTCTACAGCTTCGATAGGATCTCCATGTTCAGCGCAGTCTACAGCCTAAGGCCCAACGATGTGTACGGCACGAGCTGGAGGGCTGAGCCCGGTAAAACCATGTACCTATCCCTGGTTAGGGACGTTAGGGTTAGCTACACGTACCAGGTGCTGAACGCTAGGGAGAGCGGCTACGTAAGGATAGCCGTGACTATAAGGCACCCCGACGGGTGGAGCAAGCTCGTCGAGGTGAGGAGCGTTAGGATAAATGGGTCGCAGACGACAGCCGTGCTAAACCTCAGCATCCCAAGGATCGTGGAGGAGTTCAAGAGGCTCTGCAGCGAGGTGGGCGCTAGATCGACAGACTTCAGCATAGGGATAACGAGCGCTGTCTACGCTAGGGCTAGAGCTGGGAACTCTACGATCAGCGAGAAGCCTCTTGTGCACACGATATACCTAAGCATAGACATACCGAACAACAGGGTTGTGCTCGTAGGCAACGAGACTGTTAGCGACCACGTATCGAAGGTGGTTAGGGTTAAGCGAAGCGCTAGCTTCCTAGGAGCTGAGATGAGCCCTGGGCAAGCGATGGCGTACTCCGTAGCGGCCCTAGGGAGCGGAGCTGTTGGTCTAGGGATAGCGCTGCCCATGGTTGCTAGAAGGAGGGAGAGCAGCACCGAGAGGATAGAGAGGAGGTACCGCGACCTCATCATCTCGGTCGACGAGATACCTAGCGATAGACCGTGGATAAGGGTCTCGAACCCAGAGGACCTTGTGAAGCTAGCTAAGCTCCTCGAGAGCCCGCTGCTTCTCGAGCGAGGAGATGGCGTGCGTAGGATCGCTGTAGCGTCTAGGAGCTACGTCTACGTCTACGAGCTAGAGCCCCGCGAGGATGGTAGCGATGTCGATCGCTAGCGAGGCTGAGTCGCAGCAGGTTAGGTGCGCTGACGCTAGCACTGTTAGGCTCGTGAGGATGTTTATAGATGCGCTTAGGGACGATGCTAGGATCCAGATAGTTGTGGAGCTAGTTAGGGTAGGGCCGCTGAGCGCTAGGGCGCTGAGCAGGAGGCTTAGGATGAACTACAAGAGGCTAAACAAGGCGCTTAGGGATCTAGAGGTGGTTGGTCTGGTCGAGGCAGTTAAGGTGAACGTGTCTGAGTCTAGAGCGTACAGGTTCTACAACATCAAGCCGAACGTCAAGATAGTTCTAGAGATGGTTCTCCGAAGCTGCTGATCTCTGGCTAGCGGAAGCCGTTATTTTCTTGATCACCGACCCAAACTCCTCGGGGTACTCCATAAACAGCTTGGTTAGGAGCTCTACTTGGGACTCCATTCCTAGGGATCTAGCCACGGGCTTTATCAGCAGCTCTCTAGCTACGAACTCAGCTCCCCTCCTATCGTTTATCTTGAGTAGGTAGTCCCTAAGCTCCCTAGGCCTCTCGACAAGCGCTTTAGCTAGGCTGCACCCCAGCTTCTCTCGGCACGCTCGCTCGAGCTCCTCTAGAGCCTCGGGGTCCCTAGAGGATGCGTAGCTCCTAATGGCTCTCTCGACGAGCTCCACGCTCAAGATGTAGGCACCTACATATACCGGTTTTTCGTAGGGGAAAGATAATGTTTTCCATGTCTTTGAAGGAGCATGTACATGTAGGGCTAAGCTTATATTCTCCCGAAGCACCGCGCGAGAGCATCCCTAACAAGCTCGCTACCAGCATCTAGAAGCGCTGCGAACACAGCCGTGCCTATAGCTGACGCCAGCTTTCCGCAGTCATCTCTAGTAAGCTGCCTGAGCTCAGGTATCGAGCTGAGAGCTATGGCGGAGACCTCTATGGCTAGAGCGCTTAGGCTAGCCATAGCCTCCCCCAAAAGCCTAGAGACCTCGCTCTCGCCACGATCCTCAGCAGCCTCCCTAATCCTCTGAACAATGTTCCTCACCTCAACTATCCTGTTAAGCATGTTCACGAACGTGTTGACGATCGTCTCAGTGTCGCTTACCTCGCGCAGGCTGCTAACGTTCTTCACCCTAGCCCTAAGGGCTCGAGCACCACCAAGCACCTTAGACAGCGCGTTCCTACACGCCTCAACGTCACGAAGAACCTCAGCCCTCAGCCTAGGGGATCTCGAGGCTGCTAGAAGGGCTGGAGACACCCTATCTAGGTGCCTAGCAACTCTAGACTCGTCTAGACAGCACCTAGGTGATGCGCATAGCTCCAACCTAAGCCACCACCGTATCAACGCTTTCCCGGGGATTATGAGGTAGGATGGGGAGCTAGGTAATACCTAGAGCGCTGCTCTTCCACGAGCATTTTTGGTTGGGTCTCTAGCGGGCGTCGATGATCGCTGTACACCCATACCCTTCTACCCGGGCCGCCATCACTTAAATAGGGTATTAAGCTCTTCAAATCGGTATATTGAACAGATTACCGGCTTAAAACAGCTTATATACTCCTAAAATGTGATGATCAAAAAGTGGGTGACCCCATTGGGTGTTGCTGAGGCTGTTGCTGAGTACTGGGAGAAGCGAAGAGGATTCATCTTCGCAGCCATAGGCTCCGCCATCGGCTTAGGAAACATCTGGAGGTTCAGCTACCTATGCTACAAGGATGGTGGTGGAGCGTTCCTTGTACCGTACTTCATAGCGCTGCTCATAGTCGGAGTCCCTCTGATAATCCTGGAGTTCGTTCTAGGAAACTACTTCAGGGGCAGCCCCATCAAGGTCTTCGCATCCATTAGGAGGCCTCTCGAGATATTCGGGTGGTTCGCAGTACTAGACCAGTTCATTATAGGGACCTACTACTCGGTAGTCCTAGCGTGGGTCATGTGCTACATAGGGTTCTCGGCTAAAGCAGCCTGGTGGAGCCCCTCAGCAACCCCTGTAGCCATCGCTAGGAGCGTGTCTAGCGTATGGAACGCGTTCCTATCATCGCCTGGGCTCATACTAGCTGGATTCGCGATAACGTGGTTCATAACCTGGATCACCCTGTTCAGAGGTGTCTCCGGAGGAATCGAGAAGGCTTGTACCTTCGCTATACCGGCTCTATGGGTGCTTAGCGCGATCCTAGTGGTTAGAGGCGTAACCCTACCTCACCACACCGTGGGCATCAACTGGTACCTAACCCCCAACTGGAGCAAGATGGCTAACGGAACCGTGTGGATCGATGCCTTTGGACAAATACTCTTCACCCTAAGCCTGATGGCAGCGCCCCTAGTGATCTACGCAGCGTACATGCCTCCGAAGAGCGAGCTGCCTAACTCGGCGTGGATCACCGCCTTCGCTAACTGTGGCTTCAGCTTCTTCTTCGGCTTCGCCACGTGGGGAATCATAGGGTTCCTAATGGGTATACTGGGAATAACCAACCCGGAGCTGATAGTTCACCAGCTGCACTTCAAGCTAGGTGGTGTTGGTCTAGCGTTCCTAACGATACCAGCAGCTGTATCGTTCCTTCCGGGAGCACCCATAAGCACAGCGGTCTTCGGAACGATATTCTTCGTAATCCTGTGGCTAGCTGGCTACACCAGCTTGCTATCCATCGTGGAGCCAGTATATGGAGCCATAAGGGACAAGTTCAGGATCAGCAGGAAGGTAGGTGTATCCATAGTCTGCGGACTAATGTTCCTATTCGGACTGATATTCGTGTTCATGCCGGGGCTGATAGGCCCGGTTGACTTCATTACTGGAAGCACCAACCTGATATGGCTAGTGATGCTCGAGGCGATAATAGCGGGATGGATGTACAGCATGGAGAAGCTGATAGCCTATGCCAACCCATACGCAGAGCTGAAGCTAGGGAGGTGGTGGGAGATCTTCGTGAAGTTCATCTCGCCGATAGCCCTAGCAGTGATCCTTGGCTACGGACTGGTGTCCGTTAAGGTGATCTCGCCAGCCTCTGTGATAGTGCTGGTGCTGATGACTATACTCGTGCTGATATTCAGCGGCATTAAGTGGAGGGGGGAGGAGCCTAAGCCCCCTGAGGAGGTGACCGCGTGAGCGGGGTGGTGAAGATGGCGGCGGAGGCCCTTAATCCAGGCGCTGTAGGGATGCTGATATTCGGCATAGTCACGCTGTACATCTTCGGCTTGCTATGGGGTATAGTTAGAGCCTGGAAGAAGGGTAAGGAGAGGAAGGCTGCTGCATCATAGCCCGTCCTTCTCAAACCCACGCCGGTTTTTCATGTTCTCAAGAAGGGTTTTACCTATTCACGCTCTGGTTCTCTTCCTCGGGGGCTGCTTGTCTAGCTTTAGGCTCTTTGCTCCGTCTAGCCGCGGTGGTGAGGAGGAGCTCGATGTTCTAGTTGTTGGTGCTGGTCCAGCTGGGCTTACAGCTGCTCTCTACTTAGCTAGGTACGGTGTGAAGACCGCTGTCTACGCTAAGGAGATCGGGGGTCAGATGGCTATAGCTCCCCTAGTCGATGACTACCCCGGTGTTCCTAGGGTTAGTGGGAGGGAGCTTGCTGATAGGTTCGTAAACCACGTTAGAAGCTACGGCGTTCCGATAGTGATCGATGAGCTTGTCGATGTGCGTAGAGAGGGTGATAGGTGGGTAGCTCTCTTCTCTAGCGGTAGACGCGTGAGGTGCGTAGCTGCGATACTAGCTCTAGGGGCTAGGAAGAGGAGGCTTGGGGTTCCGGGAGAGGATAGGCTTCTCGGAAGAGGTGTTTCCTACTGTGCTGTGTGCGACGGCCCTATGTATGCTGGGAAGAGGGTTGCTGTTGTTGGTGGTGGGAACTCTGCCCTTACCTCAGCTCTCTACCTCTCGTCTGTAGCGTCTAGGGTCTACCTAGTTCATAGGAGGGACTCGTTTAGGGCTATGCCCATATACGTTGAGAGGGCTAGGAGCGATCCAAAGATAGAGATGGTTCTAAGGAGCGTGGTTACCGAGATCGTTGGTGATGATAGGGTTAGGGGGATCAAGGTGAGGAACGTTGAGAGCGGCGAGGAGAGGCTCATAGAGGTCGACGGGGTGTTTATAGAGGTTGGTGTTGAGCCTCCAACCGAGCTGTTTAGGAAGATAGGGATAGAGGTTGATGAGGAGGGTAGGGCTGTGGTTGACAAGGATATGTCTACAAACCTACCTGGGATATTCGTTGCTGGTGACGCAGCTGGAGGACCTAAGAAGTACAGGTTTCCGCAGATAATCACGGCTGCAGCCGAGGGCGCTATAGCGGCTGACGCTGCGTGGAAGTATCTTCAGAAGGCGAGGAGCGGGCGAGGAACCTGAGCCTCTCTAGGCATGCTCTCGGGTCGCTCGAGCTAGCTAGCACCCTTCTCCTCACCACGACCTCAACACCTCTAAGCTTATCAACACCCTTTCTCTCCACCTCCTCGAACCACATGCATGTCCCAAACGCTTTCCATAGCGGGGTTAGGAGCTCCCTAGCTCGAGGATCCCTAGATACCTCTCTAGCCATCTCCTCGAAGCTCGGGGTTTGGCGACCGAGTCTAAGAACCTTGGTGTATAGCGTGCTTAGGTAGTTACCTACACCAACCCTAACTCGGTAGAGCAGGTAGTCGATAGCTTCGCTTGCGCTGCAGAGCTTCACTACTCTAGAATCGAACAGTGCTTCACGACCGAGAGCTAGCGATGCTGAGCTAGATGCTATCGCTGCAGAGATGCTGAGGAGCTTGGATGCTCTACCACCGTAGAGAGGCTCTCCCCTCAGCAGGAACACGTTTATCTCGTCGGACACGGTGTAGACCATGTCAGCGTTGAAGAACCTAGCTAGCCTGCGCCCAGCCTCAACAAGAGCTTTGTGGACAGCCTCGCTCCTAGGAAACCCAAGGTCTCTACACACCCTAGAGAACGACACTCCGTCTAGCCTAATCACCATCGGGGGCTCGACGCGATCCATGAACAGCTCGCGCCCCTTAAACAGCTCGCTGAGCTTAGCAACGTTGATAGCCTTAGCGATATCTAGAGCTATCTTCAGAGGATCCAAACCGGTCCCTCGCCTAGCCAACAGCTAGAGCTCGATCAGCTTATTGCCTCTAGCGCAGATCATCACTGCGGCGGCCATGGTTATCTACCGAGATAGGGTTGCTCTCGAGGAGCTCGAGAGGCTCCTAGCGTGGAGAAGTGGCTCTGTGGAGATCAACGAGCTTAGGGCTAGGGTATCGGGGGCTAGGGTGTGCATCGATGGGTGCTGGGGCATAGCCTCGGTGCAGGGAGAGGCTAGCGGTTCTAGGCTAGAAGAGCTCGCTAGGATAGCTGAGAAGGTAGCTAGGTCGCAGAGCTCGTGCCCTGGCCTCTCCGACGCAAAGCTCTTTACGGGCTCAGCTAGGGTTGGTGCTGAGGTTATCAGCCTAGATAGGGCTCTAGACGCTGTACAGTCGCTGTGCTCTGAGGCTAGGGAGCAGGGTGTTGAGGATTGCGAGGTTACCGTGCTCCACAGAGTGGTTAGGAGAAGGATAGAGAGGGATGATGGTGCTGCCGAGGACTCGAGGAGCTGGATAGAGGTTGAGGTTGGGCTTAGGCGGGGGCGTAGCTACGGTGCGTGGAGCGCTTGCTCCATATGCTGGGGAGAGTCTAGCGCTGAGCGCGTTGTCGAGGAGGCTTTCCGAGCAGCCCTACGGGTTCTAGCATCTAGCGAGAGGGCAGCCCCTCTACATCCCTTTGACGCTGGTAGAGCAACCATAGTTCTAGACCCGGTGGCTGCAGCAGCGCTAGCTCACGAGGTTAGCCACCTGCTAGCCCCTCCCCTAGGCAATGGGCTTCTAGGCGCTAAGATAGGTAGCGAGGACCTCACACTAATCGACGATCCCTCGATGATGGGGCTCCCCAGCTCTAGGCTATTCGATGACGAGGGTGTTGAGTGCAGGAGGAGAACCCTTATCGAGGGTGGCGCAGTAGTTGATCTCCACAGCACTAGGGAGACAGCCCAAAGCGTAGGAACATCACCTGGGTCAGCGCACGGCCTATTCACGAAGCCCGTACCGTTCCACTCGACGCTCGTCCTCCAGCCCGGGGACTGGAGGTTTAGGGAGATCATCGAGGAGACGAGGAGGGGGTACCTAGTTACTGGGGTCGCTATGGCTACCCTCGAGAGCGGGTACGTTAGGATCGTTCCACTAGCTAGCTATAGGATAGAGCGTGGGGAGCTCGCTAGACCCATGAGGATTAGGAGCGTGAGGATCCCGATAAAGGCGCTCAGAACGATAGATGCTATCGGTAGAGAGCTTAGGGCTAGGCATAGCTACGAAAAGAGCTGGCTCGTTATGGAGCTCGCTCCAGCTATTAGGCTCCAGGGATACGTTGAGTGATTTCCCTACCTACCCAGCTCTTGACAGCTTCTCTAAACCTCGATAGGAACTCTATGTAGGCCGATAGGGTCTCTAGCCCCCTAACACCATCAACGAACTTTCTATAGACCTCGGATCTCGCTCTCGCGTAGTCTGGGAGCTCTCTATACTCCTCAGCTAGCTTCGATAGCTTCGTCTCGAAGAGCCCTAGGAGCTCTGCAAGCACGTTCTCTAGAACCGTGTGGTAGAACCTCTTCCCAGCCTCGATCTCCTCCATCGCCCTAACCAGGTTGGCTGTGGTCTTGACTGAGACCAGGGGGTAGAGGATGCTCTCAGCGACGCCTAGCTCCACGACGCGGTCTATAGGCACGCACCTCTCCTCACCCTCGCACCTCTCCCTAAACACGATGACGTGCTTCTCGTCGGTTCCAAACCTCAGTATCACCGCGTCTCGGTGCTTACCCAGCAGCATCACCTCTCTGGCTAGAGCCCCGCTCTTAAGCCACGGAAGCTGCCTAGCCTCAGCCTCCTCGATAGGCTCTGCCTCGGGAGGCATTATCCCTGCTGTAAGCATCGTGTAGACCAGCCTCCCTCTATCCGTCGACCTAACGGTGCTCGTATCTCCCTTGTTGTGCGCTATGTAGTTCCTCTCGAAGAGCGTAGAGACTATCTTTGCGTAGGTGCTAGGCCTACCAACGTTCTGGGTCTTCATCCACCTAACGATGTCTCCCTCGTTAGGCATCCTAACGCAGAGGCTTATGCTAGAGACCTTAGCGACCTCAGCCTCAACCCTAACCCTATCGCCAACATCCCTAAAGCAGACCCTCCCCGATAGGTGCGGCGGCGTGTAGATAGCTAGAAAGCTCTGCTTAGCAACCTCCTCGGGAACCACGTAGAGCTCTACGTCTGTAACCATCGGAACCTCGAACTCTCCTAGAACTGTATCCTCCTTAGCAACCCTCTCGGAATCCTCGATAACCCTACCATCGATCTCCCTAACCACGAGCCTAACCCTCTTAGCCTTCTCAACACCCTTCATCTGGCTAGCCATAAACCTCCTGAACACTAGGTCGTACAACCTGTAGTGATCCTCCGTAAGCCTCTGCGGAAGCTCTATCACTCCCTCAGCAACGAGCTCCCTAAGCTTCTGGGCATCGATAGGCCGAGTAGGCCTAATACACTCGTGAGCCCCAACAACCCCCTTCGCCCACGTCCGGGGCTGGAAGAGGTTCGCTAGGCCCACGCTCTCTAGGTACTGCCTAGCTACAGCTATGCCAGCGTCCGAAACTCTCGTGCTATCGGTTCTGTGGTAGGTTATGAGACCCATCTCGAAGAGCTGCTGGGCTATAGCCATAGCCCTATCGACACTCATCCTGAGAGCTACAGCAGCTTCCGTAAGCAGCTCGTCTGTTGTGAAGGGCGGTGGGGGCGGTATCTCCACAGCTTCCTCCTCTACCTTCTCGAGGACTATCTCAATGTGCTTACCCTTCCTATAGCTGACGTGGCTGATGAGATCCCTAACCACGTAGACGCTGATCCTCCTGCTCAGCCCCTCGAGCCCCACGCTGAGCCTAACGTACACCCTCTGCGTCTTGTCGTGCAGGTAGTTCCTCCTAATCACGTAGCCTAGGGTTGGTGTCTGAACTCTTCCCGCGCTGAGGGTCTTGATTATCGCGTTGGCTATAGCCGCTATCCTGAGCCTTATGTAGTCGGATAGGGCGAAGCCTATCCACCTATCCTCGATCCTCCTAGCGATCTGGGCCTCAACCATGTTTATGTCTATGCCCCTCAGCTGCTCGAGGGCTCTGGTGATAGCCTTCCTAGTAACCTCGTGGAACTCCATCCTCTCTATCCTTCTAGCGAAGGGGGCTAGGGTTATCGCTAGGTCGAACCCTATCTTCTCTCCCTCAGCATCGGGATCCGTACCTATAACAACCTCGTCAACCTCCATAGCCAGCCTCTTGAGCACGTTGACGACGCTGGAGGAGTCCTTCGTTAGCAGCGCGAGCCTCTTATCGTCTATAACGAGCTTAACCCTCTCGCCATCCCTCAGCTCAATAAATCCGCCAGCCTTACACCTCGGGCAAACGCTGTGAACTATGAACTGCCTGCCACAGACTAAGCACCTCTTCATCGAGCCGTAGATAGGTATGAAGGACGCTATGGCCTTCCTAAGCCCGGATCTCCTAGGCACGAGCTTTACCCCGAAGATCTCAGCCTCGATACTCTCCCCATCCCTTCTCTTCACGAGCCCTAGCCCCTCCTCACCAACATCGCCGTACTCAACAACGTCGTACACGTGGCCACCGCTAGCGGTTATCACTAGGTGCAGGCTTCCGAGATCAACCTCGTAGGCTCTAACGGGCCCTAGCTCCCTAAAGCTCGGCCTGCCGAAGAACCTCGCTATCGTTCTAGCCTTGTTGGGGCTCTCCACAACTATCAGAACGGTTTTCACGAGGCTTACCGGGCTAACGCCCTCGACCTCAGCTATCTTACCGCTCATAACCAGCTTAACCCGCTCCCTATCCCTATCGATCTCCTCGAGTATCCTAGATATCTCGCCGCTCTCCACGAGCTCGTCGAAGCTCTTGAACTCGAAGTCGTCTATGTAGAACCTCAGCCTCCTCTCCAAGCCTCTCAGCAGCCTCTCGTCATCAACTAGAACAACCGATATCCCCTGCGTAATGCCTCCAGCGTAGAGCCTAGAGGTTCTGCCGCTAGCCTGTATATACGTTGGGGCATCGGGTATGAGCATGTAGAGAGTGCCATCCTCCTCGACAACCGATATGTTGGGGTTGCTCCTCAGCGCCTCGAGGATATCCCTCCTCGATAGGAGCTGCTGCACATAGTCGTGAACCTCCTTAAGCATCTTCTCGAAGCTTGTCCTAGCCTCCCCCTGCGAAACAGCCTCTACCAGCTGCTTGAGCGCTCCAGCTGATAGCGTTCTCAGAATCCTTCGGAGGCTAGCCATATACCCCTCTATCCTACTCCTCTCGCCCTCCGGAGATACCTCAGCTAGAACCCCTAGGATCCTCATGAGGGTTGCTGGCGAGTACTCAACCCTAGATATGTTGACCTTGTGCCTAGGAACACCGACGAACACCGCGTACCTAACTCTCTCTGGAAGGTCTAGCCCCCTAACGAGAAGGCCGTAGTATATAGCTACACCTACAAGCACCTGCAGCTCTCCGCTCCTAAACCTATCGATAACGTCGATGCTGGGCTTCCTAGCGGTTACAGCCTCAGCCCTTATGCCCCTAGCCCTAAGCTCCTCAGCTAGCCTCTCGGCGTACTCAGCCCCCCTATCAACGGGTACGAACACTAGCCCTCCCTCGACACCTAGCCTCTTAACAACGTCTAGCAGCTCCTCGAGAGCTCTCGACTCGAAGTCCCTCACAGTCCTGTAGCAGTCAACGATCTTTCTATAGAGCTCTAGCCTACCACCTATGTCGAAGCCTAGGAGGTACCTGAAGAACCTCACCCTCCTGCCTCTAGCTCGCCCGGTAGCAGAGCTTACGATCACAATACCCTTGCCAGCTCTCCTCCTAGCTAGCTCGGTTTCGACGAGCCTAGACGCATACATTCTAAGAATAGAGGTTACTAGGCGCTGGAGCGAGACCTTCTCGGCTAGCGTTCTAGCTGCTAGCCTCCTAAGCATGTCCGCTAGGTCAGCTAGCTCCCTATCGCTAGCCTCCCTAACTATCCTATCCACGAGGCTGAACCTTATCCTAATCCCCTCCTCGCTCCTCGTGTAGAGCTTGGGAAACACATCGCTCTTCCACCGGTCCCTCTTGCCATCTCTGGAGGAGGGTATCGAGACGAGGGGCCTAAGCTCCTCAGCGAGGTTGCGCTCCTCAACAACTATCCTAGGCTTATCGCCCTCGATCGAGGCTCTGATACCCATGTCGAACCCTATGAGCTGCAGTACGTAGTCTATGAGCTTGCTCCCCTTCATTATCGCGTCCACGTCATCGACGAACGCGTAGTCTATCTTAACGCCTCTCATCTCCTCGATGACTCTATCAACGTCTCTGCACACGTGCTTCTCTACGAGCGCCCTAACCCTCTTGCTCATCCCCTCGGTGCTCGTGCAAGCGTGCTCAACAACCTTCTCGAAGCCGGGTACAGACCATAGGAAGGGTAGAGCTAGGGGATGCTCCCCCTTCTTAATCACCTTGTTGAACTTGGAGTGTATGTAGGCAGCAGTTGTTATAAGTATGTAGAACTCTCCTCTAAGAACCCTAGCCTCAGCCTCAGCCCTCGAAACCTTCTCGATCCCTAGGCTCCTCGAAACCTCCTCGGGAACTCCCTGAGGCGGAATAGCTATCGATCCGTAGGCAACCTCCTCCAGGACCTCCCTAAGCTCCTCCTCGCTAACCTCTATCCCTAGTTCGGATAGAATATCCCTAAGCTTGCTGAGCCTCTCCGAGAGCCTCTGGAGGAATAGGATGAGCCTCTCGAAGTACTGCTTTACGAGAACCCTGGTCGGGACAACTATGTATGATCTAAACCTCTTCCCTAGCCACAGCCTGTAGACAATAGCTAGGTAGAGCGCTGACACGATGCCAAAAGTAGTCTTGCCTACGCCCGTAGGGGCTATCATTGCGAAGCTCTGGCCCTGAACAACTCTGTACATCCACGTCCTCTGGATACTCCAGGGGTCGTTCCCGACGCACAGCCTGAAGAACCTCGAGAACCCCTCTACGAGCCTCTTCGTAGCTACTAGCCTAGGCAGCTCCCTACCTAGGTCGGTGGGCTTTGGTAGTGGTGCCCTCCATATCCTCTCCCTAACCTCCCTAGCGGTCTCCTCCAGCTCCCTCCACTTCTCGGCAGCCTTCTCCTCTAGGCTCCTAGCCGCAGAGTCTATAGCTTTTCCAAGGTCCTCTACGGAGCTACCCTCGAACCCAACTATCTTCCTAAGGGACTCGATCACTAGCTCGAGGCTCTCCCGAGAGTAGGTCTTGGAGTAGAAGTACGTTTGAACAACGTCCTTCACGCTCCTCAGCCACTGCGATACGAAGATGCACTCCTCGTACTCCCTAAGCCTCTGGTAGAGCCTATCAGCTAGGCTCCTACCAACGATCTCGCGGAGGCACTTAGCGCAGAGAGGTATTCCTAGGAGTAGCAGCGAGTCCTCAACACCTCTCTTGCCGCAGCCTAGGCACAGCCCCCGGTACAGCCCCCTGCCCATAACAGCCTTAGGCTCCTGACCCTGCAAAACACGTACCTCTGCTAGTTGAGGCGTTGCTAGAGCTGAAGCCACGGTAGGCGCTCCCCCTAGGTAACTCGTTTCCTCGATTAGTAGAGTTTTAGAGGTAACACGCCCTTAATATCCTTCGATCCCTTACGAAACATCCTCAACCTCTATCCACGGAGGGAGCCTATCTACGTAGCGAGCGAACCTCCTATCGATAAGCACCCCAACGCCTCCCCACCTCGTGAGCCTCCCGAGGGCTTGAACTGTTCTCAGCAGAGCCCTGTAGGTGTAGACAGCCTCGAACCCCCATAGCTTAGCTAGCGCGCTGAGCTCGGGGCTCGGAGGCGGGTAGGGCATCCCAGCAACCACAACCCTTCTAAGGCTCTTCGAGGGCGTCACTCCCTCGGTAGCCCGGCCCCCAGCAACATCGATTATCACCGTTCCCTCGCTAGCTCTCTCGATAGCTTCTGGAGGGGCTACAGAGTAGCCCCTTAGCGCGAGCTCCATCGAGACCCTCTCGGCTATCGCCTTGCTAGGGACGACCACTAGGTTAGCCACGTTCCTATCCACGTGCCTAGCGATCGCCTTAGCCAGCTCGTCAACGAAGTTGGGGCCCCTCTCCCTAAACCTAGTGGTTATGGACGTATCGACGATAACCCTAACCCTCTTCTCCCTAGGCTCTATCTTCAGAACCCTCCTTCCTCTAGCTAGGGGCGGTGGTAGGTAGGCTGTTGTTAGAAGCCTTCGAGAACCTACGTCGAGCCTAGGCTCGGTAGCTACGTAGATAGCGCCGCTAGACCTATCCACGTATGCAAGCCCCTTCCTCCAACCATCGACAACACGCTCGAGCTCGCTACACCTATCGCCACAGCTCTCAACAACCTTCTCAAGCACATCGATAACCTCGCTAGGCTCACCCCACCTCCTCGACAGCGCTCGAAGGGCGTAGCAAGCCCTTGGATCAACTCTCTTAAGAGCCTCTGCTAACCCCCACACGAACTCCCTATCAATCCTAACAACGAGCCTCTCCGCATCCTCGACAAGAGCGTGGCACTCGTCAAGAACAGCCACGTCCCAGTCCCTAACTCGCGAACACACTTCGGGATGCCTGTAGAGGAACTCGTAGGTAGTAACGATCCTACCGCTAGAAAGAGATGAGATTACGTGAGCTCTAAACGGGCAGAACCCCCTAGACCTACCGATCTCCCTAAGCTCCTCCAAGCCGCTAGCGCGGGAACACAGGTTCAGGGCCTCACCATCAGCTCTCTCGACGCACTCGCCAACCAGCCTCCTAGCTCTACAAAGAGCTGAGAACAGGTTTGGGTCGCCATCAAAGCCGCGGGGGCACAGAGTCATCCTACCGTAGAGCGGAGCTAGCCTATACCCCAAGCCCCTAGCCATCCTAACAGCAACATCCATCTCCATCCGCGTCCTAACAACCATGACGCCGCGCCTAAACCTCTTGAGAACCTCGACACCGAGAAGGGTCTTCCCAAACCCGGGGTAAGCCTCTAGAACAAGCTCGCCCCACCTATCCAAAGCATCGATAACCTCCTCAACAACACCCCTAACCCTCTCTAGCGCAGCACCACTAACCATTCTCAACGCACGAGATGCCCGAAAGTAATACCTCGCACAGCTTATAAACTAGAGCATTGCTCATCACCAGCAGAACCATCGAGCAAACACTGCACATCAAGGAGCTCGAACCCCCACGAAGGCGAACCTTCGCTAAAGAGCTAGCGGGTGGTTAGCGATAAGCGATCTCGTGGTAGCTATCGATTTGAGTGAAGATGGGCCTAGGGTCATAGCTCTGGTGGGAGCTAGAGAACATGTCTTAAAGAGCAGAACCTTTAACCAGCTATGCGTAGGCTTTAGACATTTCCGCAAGATTTCCTCTGATAGAAAGCTTCGCTACATGAAGCTCTTCGAGCGTAGGTTTTCGAGAGTAAAAGGGATGTTAGAGCTTGTAAGGATCGCGTTTTCGGTTGAGGAAGTAAGCAATATAGTTAAAGCAAGCCCGTTCTTATAATCGTTGATGATAAACTCTTTAGAGCCATAGACTACGAGCCTAGGATACCTGAAAGCGCACCAAAACCTAAGTACATGAACTACCTAGTGACCATAGCCGATAACCTAGCCAACTACTTTAGACTCATCCTAAAGAACAACCCCAGGAAGTTTAGGGAAGAGCTTAGAAGATTCGAGAAGTAGGGAGCCGCCGCGTCACGGCGAGCCCACGGCTCATCCCTCCTTCACCGTGGGGGCCTCTCCGCGGCGGTGAGAGCTGCCCAGGTAGTGATACAGTGTTTTGCGTGCTATAAGCTCTGTGCATGCATGGCTTCTCCGGCGACGGTGCCTGCTCTCAGCGGTGTTTTGTGGCGAGTGTGTTCGCTAGCTTCTTGAGGAGCTTAGGTAGGTGCTTCACATGGATTGCTAATGCTCCTAGTCTACGGACTTTCCATGCTGTGTAGCTGTTTCTCGCTACGGCTATGGGTAGCATGCCTAGCCTTATCGCTGCCACAACCCCATCTATTGCATCGTCTATAGCTATGCCGCTCTCAGCACCTGTTCGCTCTAGGCATAGCATGTAGAGCGATTCCTTGCTTGGCCCACACTCATCTCTTGTTGCGAGCTCAGCACCTTCGAGACCTATGGCTCTTAGGGCTTTCTCAGCTGCTCTCCTACTCTGCTTCGTTGCTACGCATATCCTAGCTCTCAACGCTTTGGCTAGCGCTTTGAGAGTGTCTATCGATAGCAGGGGTCTAGGGTTTTCTGCTGCCTCGATCTCGAAGCTCTCGACTATCCTCGAAGCTCTCTCGTAGAGCCTAGGGATCTCTCTGTAGAGCCTGTTGAGGAACCCCATTACTGATGCTGCGCGAGGCATCCCTAGCTCTCTGCAAAGCTCTTCTCTAACTCTAGACCAGTTCACATCTAGCTCGACGAGAGTTCCGTCGAGGTCGAGGATCAGCGCTATTGCCTTAGCTCTTAGGGCTCTGCGGATCAGCGCCTCGGCGTTAGCTACGCAGTCCTCTACGTAGCTAGTCCACGAGACTCTCTCCCTCCTGAACCTCTGGGCTGCGAACCATAGCTGTGCTAAGCACTTAGCTAGGTCTCGAGGATCTGCGTCAGAGCCTAGGCACCTCATGCTCAGCTCTACGAGCCTTACCCAGGTAGGTAGATCCTTGACTAGGTACCTAGCGCCATCTAGAACCCACGAGAAGCAGCCACTCCTAACCAAGAGGCTCCTCGCGAAGCTCCTAGCTCTCTCAGCCCCGTGCAGCCACGCCATTACTA
>JAADCV010000017.1 GCA_013154235.1 Thermoproteota archaeon
GTTGACTCTAGCTCTGGGTCGTGGACGTTTCCTATGTACACGTATTCAATTCCTTGTTTTCTAGCGTAGTTAGCGATTTGCAGAAGCTTTGAGAGCGGTGTTGGTGGTTTGTGCCATAGGTGTGCTGGTACATAGCGGTTTATGTGTAGCGGTGTTTCGGGCCCTAGGTAGTCTAGGTGCTTATCTATGATCCATCTGTAGCACTCTTCGCTATCGTTAGCTCCTGTGACGACTAGGTACACCATCTCTACGTGGCCGCCTAGATCCTTGATGAGCTTAGCGTTTCTAAACACCTTCTCATGATCAACGAACCTAAGGACTTTCGTGTTTGGGCATCCCTTTATGTCTATGCTCCATCCATCCACCCCTGCCTCGATAAGCATCTCTATGGCTCTAGGTGTTAGGTACCCGTTCGTCACCATCGATCCGTACAGCCCTCTATCTCTACCTAGGCTAAACACATCTAGCAGGTAGTCGAAGAGTGCTGCGGGTTCGTTGAAGCTTGCGCACAGCCCCTGGTCGCCTTGCTCGAGAGCTTTCTCAACGAGCTCCTGCGGCGGAATGCTTGGATCGTCTTCTTTAGGGTGCCTAAAGCTGAGCACGTGGTTCTGGCACCAGGGGCAGTAGAAGTTGCATCCCCATCCCGAGAACGTTAGGGCGGTGCTATTGGGCCAGTAGTGGAACAAGGGCTTTATCTCTATAGGCCTGCTCTCGATAGCGCTTAGCTTTCCGTACCCTACGTGAGCTAGCTCGCCGCCGTAGTTAGCATAGTTCCCGCAGGCGCCCTTCGAGCCCGGGTTTATCAAACACTTTCGCTCGCAGACCAAGCACTTAACTACTCCTTCGGGTGTAGCGACGTAGAGGCGAGCTCTTACAGCTCTGCTCACCAAGCCCTAGCTCTATCTATGTGGTTTCGGGGGTGATGAATGCCCGCGTCGAGTGAGCTCTGGTGATCGTGAAGAGCCGAGCTGACCCGCGCTATACGGGGATCCAGCTCGGGACCCTCTCCAGGATTCTATCGAGGTCTATGTACCTGGATGCTGCCTCGAGGGCTGCTCTCGAAAACTCGTCTATGTCTAGATCGACTTCGGGAACTGATGCTCTTGAGAGCGGTGCTCTTCTAACGAAGAACACGTCGATTGGATCGAGCTTTCTCCTAGCTATCTCCTCGTCTCTTTCATCGCCGTAGAACTCGTTGAGAACTATGCCAACTATAGGGATCCCGTGCTCGCGCATTATCCCTACGTAGAGCTTGGCCCTCTCAACAGCGTCCTCTATGCCTCCAGAGCCGCAGGATACTACTAGCAGCGATGGCATCTTCGAGCACTTTAGGAGCTCTAGCGTTGAGCAAGGTGTTTCGCAGCCGCAGGATCTGAAAGACCCCGTTAGGAGACCCATCACCCCCTCTACCAGCAGAAGGTCGTGTTTTAGAACCATCGACGCTATGCTCCTCCGCCAGCTTCTCCATCCGTAGACGTATCTCCTTCCCCTTATCGCGATCCCCATAGCTGGATCAAGGCTTATTCTAGCTATGTACATAGCGGGGTGGAGATCCCTTATGTCTCCCCCTAGCTTAGCTACCCCAACCCTAAACCCCTTGATCCTAGCGAGGCCCGCTAGCCCGGTCGTGATGAACGTCTTCCCCTCGCCCGTCGAGCCGGATACCACTGCTAGAACCTTTCCTAGAGCAACCCCTCTCCTCGTAGGAACCCGGGTTCCGTTAACGAAGCCTAGCTCGCTAGACAGCTCGCGCACGAGCTTCTCGTTTCTTCGAAGAACTTCATCGACATCCTTAGCCCCCAGCTCCTCTAGGAACCTGTCCCTCATCTCTGGGTAGAGGTCGAGTATTAGGTGCGGTAGGTAGCCAACAACGTTACCAACACCGTTGCAGAACCCCGATGGTATCTCTACAGCGCTAGCGAAGTAGTTATGCTTAGGAACCCTACTAACCATAAACGGCTTCGAGACCCACCTAACCGGGCCATAGGTATGTATGTGTAGCCCCCTCACCCACCTACCCGCAAATCCCCTCGTTACAATGGTGCTGGACACGATCCTTATCGATGCCCAGTCTAGGCACACAAGCCTGCTGAACTCGACCTTCAGCATCCCTAAACCAGATAGCTTGCGTACGCCGGTATCTATGGATCCGCTTAGAAGCTGCAGCCCTGAGCAAACACCTACTATCACCCCGCCCTCCTCAGCGAACCTGCGAAGCTCCCTAACCATTGCTGGGGACAGCGACCACGATTCGACAATGTTCCCCGGCGGAATTACGAGAGCATCTAGCTTCCTAACATCCTCCGGCTTCCGCACAGCATCGGTAACTACGCCTCCGAACCTCTCGTAGAGAGGCATAGCGCCCTTAACGCATAGAACGCCTATCGATGGCCTAGCCAAAAGAGCCACCCGCTAAGCACTAGGCTCTATACGTAGCGCTGCTATCGCTGCGCACAGATGCCGCTCTCGCTCACCGGCTGTAGCTACTGCACGCCGCATCGTTACACCAGGGAGGCTCTGGACACCTTATCCAGATAAGCTGATCGCTACGACAGTACATAGCGCCCCAGCTCTAGCACTCTACGCTAGGTGGTGAAGCTGGATCTCAGAGACGTTCTGCAGAGGCTACGCTCTAGATACAGCCTGAACCTAGACTCCTACGTAGCTCCTAGAGCGCTCAGGAGGGGGGCTAACCCCTTCGAGGTTCTCGTAGGTATAGTTCTTAGCCAGAACACAAGCGATAGGAACGCTATCAAGGCGTTCGAAAACCTGCGTAGCGCTCTAGGAGGCAAGATCACTCCCGAGTCAGTCGATAGAGCTAGCCTAGAGGGTATTGCTAGGGCAATCAAGGTAGCTGGTCAGCAGCGCAGGAGGGCTATGGTGCTCAAGGAGCTAGCTAGGGTTTTCCTCGAGCGCCCGCAGCTGCTGAGGGAGCTCGAGGGTCTCGGTACCGAGGATGCTAGAGCTAAGCTACTAGAGCTTCCGGGAGTTGGGCCTAAGACAGCTGATGTATTCCTACTCATGTATCTAAGGAGGAGGACGTTTCCGATAGATACGCACATATCTAGGATCGCGAGGAGGCTGGGGCTCGGCTCTAGCTACGAGGAGATACGCCGCAGAGTGCTCGAGCTTGGAAAGGAGCTATCTGTAGACGAGCTCATCGAGCTCCACCTTCTCTTGATCCAGCACGGTAGAGAGGTATGCAGGCCTCGAGAGCCGCGGTGTAGCGAGTGCGTCCTAAGGGATCTCTGTAGGTACTATAGGGAGCAGGGCTAGCGGAGTGAATCACCCTTATTACTATGTGTGGCAGCGTAGCAGCGGTGCTAGGTCTTGTCGCTTAAGCACACCATCGGCAAGACTGGCAAGGCCGTGCTGCTAGGCAACGAGGCTATCGCTAGGGGAGCTCTAGAGGCTGGCCTAGCTGTAGCCGCAGCTTACCCCGGAACCCCATCAACGGAGATCGTGGAGGCCCTATCCAGCGTCGCTAAGGATGTTGGTATATACGTTGAGTGGAGCGTTAACGAGAAGGTGGCGTTCGAGGTAGCCTACGCTGCAGCTACAGCTGGGAGCAGAGCCCTCGTAGCGATGAAGCACGTGGGACTCAACGTTGCGGCAGACCCCTTGATGAGCAGCGCCTACACCGGTGTTGAAGAGAGCCTCGTTATAGTTACAGCCGACGACCCCTCCATGTGGAGCAGCCAGAACGAGCAAGATAACAGGATCTACGGTATGCACGCGTATATACCAGTGGTAGAGCCCGGGGGACCGTTCGAGGCTAAGGACGCAGCGATATACGCGTTCGAGCTCAGCTCCAAGATGAAGCACCCCGTAATCCTGAGGAGCACTACCAGGATCTCGCACACTCGAGTGGTTGTAGAGCTCAAGCCTCTGCCTAAGCCGGTGAGGAGAGGCAAGTACGATAAGAACCCGTCTAAATACGTGCTGATACCAGCTCACGCAAGGAGGCTAAGGCTAGAGCTTCTAGATAGATGGAGTAGAATAGAGGAGGAGGTATCTAGATCCCCCTTAAACAGGGTTGAGGGAGCAAAGGACTCTAAGACCGCTGTAATAGCGTCTGGACTGAGCTACGCTTTCGTAAGGGAGGCTCTAGAGGATCTAGGGGCTCTAGAGAGGGTTAAGCTAATTAAGATCTCGACACCTGTGCCCCTACCATCGAAGTTCGTTCTCGATGCTCTAAGCGGCGTGGAGAGAGTGCTGGTAGTTGAGGAGCTAGAGCCCGTTGTAGAGATGCAGCTCAGGTCGCTTCTACATAGGGAGAGGCTCTCGATAGAGGTTCACGGCAAGGATCTCGTTGGTTACCCCTACGAGATGACTATGTCTAGAGCCCTTAGGGCTGTATCGAGATTCCTAGGAATAGAGTATAGGGCTCCGGAACCTGCAGCTAAGCAAGAGGAGATATCATCCCTAGTGTTCCCAAGGCCTCCCCAGCTATGCCCTGGCTGCCCCTATAGACCTCTATACTTCGCTCTAAGGAGGGTTGCTGATAGGATAGCCTCTCAGAGAGGCAGGGATAAGGAGCCTATATTCTGTGGAGACATAGGGTGCTACACACTAGGGCTGAACCCGCCCTTCAATGTGCAGGACACGTGCATCGAGATGGGTGGAAGCATCGGTCTAGCTAACGGGTTCGCTAAGTCAGTTGATGATAGGATTCCCGTCGCAATAATAGGCGACTCCACCTTCTACCACGCTGGAATGCCTCCGCTGCTAAACGCTGTATTCAACAAGAATCCGCTGCTAACGATAGTACTAGACAACAGAATAACTGCGATGACAGGCCACCAGCCTAGCCCCAGCACTGGATTCACGGCAATGGGCGAGCCAACAAGGGTTGTGCCCGCTGAAGACATCGCGAGGGCTATGGGTGTAGAGTACATTAAGGTGATAGACCCCTTCGATATCGGAACCACGGAGAAGACCCTAGCTGAGGCTCTGGAGTACGTTGAGAAGGAGCGTAAGCCAGCGCTAGTAGTATCTAGGAGGCTTTGCGCGCTAGTAGCGGTTAGGAACGCTCGCAGAAAGGGGCTCTCGATCCCGAGGTACGTCGTTGACGAGAATGCGTGTAGGGGCTGCGGGATATGCTACACGAAGTTTGCTTGCCCAGCGATAAGGCAGAGGGAGCCGGGTAAGGATAGGAGAGCTATGATAGACCCCGAGCTATGTACTGGCTGCGGAGTGTGCGTATCGGTATGCCCGTTCAACGCTATAAAGCCGCTTAGCGAGGAGGAGGCGCGCAAGTTCCTTGAGGAGGTGTGGAGGTGAGGCCCATGGTTAGAAGGATAAACGTTCTGGTCATAGGCGTAGGCGGACAGGGACTAATAACCATGTCTAGACTGCTCGCAGAGGCAGCTCTCGCCAAGGGCATGGATGTATCGGCAGCTGAAACGCATGGCATGAGCCAGAGGGGAGGCAGCGTCGTCGTATTCGTAAGGATTGGGGATAGAGTGCTTAGCCCAACGTTTAGCGAGGGCCAGGCGAACTACATCCTCAGCACCGAGCTCGTCGAGACCGTTAGGAACCTCGTATACGCATCCAGAGACACAACCATAGTCACTAACACCAAGGTGATATACCCAGCTCTACCCAACGTAAAGCCGGTGGATCCATCCAAGCTGCTAGAGCTTGTCAAGAGCAGGGTATCTAGAGTTATTGACGTACCAGCATCGCAGATAGCTGAAGAGGTTGGTAACCCGCACGCTACCAACATGGTGATCCTCGGCGTAGCCTCGGTGCTCCTAAGGGACTACCTAGATACATCGTATCTAGAGAAGGCGGTGTCGAGAATAGGGAAGGGTAAGGTTGCTGAAGCTAACCTCGCTGCCTACAAGAGAGGCGTGGAGATCGGGACCAGAGCGCTGGGCAGCTAGGTTCCCCTACGCAGCGTTTTTCCTTCATCGAGTAGGCTCTGTCTATACTCCTCTATCAGCTTCTTGAGCTTCTCTAAGCTCAGCTCGCGCCTCCTCTGCCTCTCGAGCTCCTCGAGAAAGCTTCGCAGCGCTGACCTCGCTCTATCAATTGCTTGAGAGATAGTGCCTCTCTTTACAAGCACGTGCCTAGGAGTAGCGTACTCAGGATCGTAGCCACAGTCAACAGCTACGCTCTTAAGCCACAGCTGCCGCTTAACCTCATCGCTGCAGCTCCTCATGAGAAGCACTATGCCTAGCTCCCTAACTCTCTCAATAGCATCGAGATCTAGCTCCTCCCTATCCACGAATAGAGCTCCCTTAGCTACAGCTACCTCCTCAACCTCGCTAAGCTCATCAAGGGAGAGCCTAGATACCTTGGGAAGAGCCTCGAGATCGCCTATAGACAGCCTCTCGATCACATCGATAGCCCTAGCGAGCTCGTTCCTGAGCTCGGCGATCCTAGCCTTAGCGCTCTCTAGGCTCTGAGAAAGCGTTTTCACGCGCTCACGGAGCTCAGAGACAACTCTATCCTTAACTGTATCCTTATCGACCTCGGCTCTAGTTGAGAACCGCAGCTCGAAGCTCAGATCCTCAACCTCTTTCCTAAGCCTCTTAACCTCCTCTCGAAGAGCCTCACGCTCCCTGATGAGCTCCTCCAACCTGCTCTCTAGGCTCCTGATCCTCCTATCCACGCTATCCTCTTCCCGCCGCTCCTCGATAACTACGCTAGGCTGCTCCCTCTTGCAGTACCCTAGCTCCTCTAGATGCTGCCGAATAGCATGCTCTACAACCTCATCCACGCTACGGCCGCGGATAAGCATCAGCTTAGCCTCATCAACATCAACATCTATACCGAGCTCGCCTAGCTTCCTCTCTATCTCCGAGAATTTCCTTTCGTACACCCTAAGCGCTCTAACAGCTGCGGCAAGAGCGTCACGCTCGTGAGTTGTAGAGACCTTTACACCGCACCTAGTTCTCCTCCTTAGCCACTCTATGAGCTGCTCCTTCTCACTAACGCTCAAGCTCCTGGGAGGTACGTAGAGCGGTACGCCAAGCGTTGAAGCAATCTTCTTAACAGCATCTGGTGCTGGATTCTTATCTGTTGCCACGAGAACGGGGATTCCAACGCGGAACACCATGTTTATTATGCTAGCTCTATCGAGCTCGCGAGCAGACGTTAGTAGCACGGGGCGCATTGATAGGTCTAGAACCGCTAGCCCAGTCTCTATACCGGGGTCTATACCTACGACAACGAACTTTCGCTGCCTATACTCTTCGTCAAATAGGACTATCCTACTGTACTCGGGCCTAATCGACACAACAACATCGTTGCCCCTAAACGGTTTAACGATTCCGCTTAGCGCCTCCCTAGGAGCGTACACTATGAAGACAGCGCGCTCGAGGCCCCCTCGACCCCTCTTAAATACTAGATCGTAGTTCAGTGAGGCTCTATCCAGCGAATCCTTTATCTCTCTAACAACGCGGAGAACAGCTGTTCTCATACCTCTAGCGTATCTCTGGGCGCTGCTCCCTCCAGAACCAACGCTTCTAGCTCTAGATACTATGATCTTTGTTCTGTACTCAACAGCCTTTACTGGGGTTCCGATACCTTTCATAGCTAGAAGCGCTGCGATATATGCTGTGTAGACAGGACGAGGCTTAGACTTTAGCTCTATCCCTATGCGGCTAGCAAGGCTCCTAATGTCCTCGAAGACCCCCT
The DNA here is from genome assembly GCA_013154235.1 of Thermoproteota archaeon. GTDB lineage: Archaea > Thermoproteota > Thermoprotei_A > Sulfolobales > Ignisphaeraceae > JAADCV01. The sequence goes on from JAADCV010000017.1 coordinate 7,648, forward strand.
TGTTGAGCGTTACCTGATACAGCTCTACATCGGTAGGGAGTAAGCTCAGTACCTTTGCAACGCCTCGGCTAGACGGCGCTAGCTCGAAGACGTTGTCTATACCTATCCTCTTGACGCGGTACTCCCACGCAACCCTTATGACCCGGTGGAGAGGAGCCTCGATGGATTCGTAAACAACCTTTCCGCGCGGGTCTATGACCACGAGGGCGTACTTTGGCCTCTGGGTTCGCGATAGCGGGCTTCCCGAAGCTATGTCTATGCCCATGACACAGCCATCGACCAACGCTTAGGAACCCTTACCACTATCGCCTTCATCTAGCGGGGATAAAACGTATTGTAGCGCCTCCTCGAACTCTATCGGAACCCTAAACCTCTTCCTAAAGAAGCGCGTTATGTAGAGCACATCTCTCTCCAGTACCCTCCTCGCGTTAGGATCAACTGTCGTGAGGTACTGCGGCCAATCTATAACTATAGGCTTCTCGCCCTCCGTAACGATTATGTTGTACTCGCTCAGATCCCCATGCACAAGCTTAGCTCTCCAGTACGCTATCCTCACAGTATCGAGAATATCCGTAAGCACGGAATCCGGGTCGCTGAGCTCCTTAACCTCGAAGAGCTCGACACCCTCAAAGTAGTCCATTACAACCGCATGCAAGCACCCTCCTCTAAGCCTAGGAACGTTAGGAACCTGAGCCTCGTTTAGAATCCTAAGAGCTTCGCGCTCTCTCCTCCCAGCGACAATGCTTCGTACGAGCCACGTTCCTCTCTCGAACGCTACACCGTAGTCTCTAACTCTAGTAACGTTTCTGAAGCTCGTTCTGCCTATCCTAAAGAACTTCACTACAACAAGCTCATCCTTTGGACCCATAGCTCGATAGATATCGCTTTCTTTGCCTACACCAACCATATCGCCTATAGCTCTAAGAACATCCCTATCAGCTAGGATCTTGAGCGCGTAGCAGTCAAGCCCAAGCATCTTCAGCCTATAAGCATCCATAGTTGGGTGCCTCTCGATGAGCTTGAGCTTGTGGAGCTTCCTTAGCCTAGCATCTAGCTCCTTAGGCGGGAATCTACGTAGCTTCTGCGCTATGTACTCAACGGGTATATACTCGAACCTCCGTAGGTTCCGAACAAAGAACCCTAGTATCGCAAAATCCTCGTTAACTAGCCTTCGGAACACCTCGCCTATCTTCAACCACTTCCCCGTTCAACACGGAGCTGAAACCTTATAACGCTATCGGCATGGGAACCCTTGTCATCATCTCTCAGGGGGAGGAAGACTCCTCATCTATGCTCCTCAGCAAAGAGGCGCTTAATCAACTCAGCGCTCTTACGCACGCGCTCTGGATCTTCTATAGCTAGGTACAGCACTCCTAGACCCCTGAGTACCGATAGCCTAACCTCCTTGCTCCTAAGGGAGATCACGCCCATAGAGCAGAGCTTAGCTAGCGCTGCAACAACGTGCTTGCACAGCACGAACCTTGAAGCTGTAGGCGCTAGCCCTAAGCGCTCGAGAACTGCATCCGCTCTAGAGCTCGTTCTAATAGAGTTGCTACACGTGCACCTAAAGCCCCTAGGTGACACGAGCGCGTAGTGAATAGACTCGTAGTCACCCCTCCTCAGAGCTAGGGCTACGCCTCCAGCCTTCCAATAGCCTTTCGATAGCGATAGTGATACAATCTTGTAGGAGTTTCTACCAATAGGTCTAATCGCTACGATGCACCCAGTTGTAAGCACATCCCTAGCCCTCTTGACGAGCATGTGAGCTTCATGCGCTAGCCTAGGGGATCTAAACAAGTCTAGCGATTCCCTAAGCATGTACCTGCGAATAACTGAAAGTGCTCGTACCTCTCTTGGGCTCAGACTCAGTTTCGTTCACCCTCTGCTGCTCCCAAGCGTCTCACAGTTTATAAAGGGTTCCGCAGGATCTGAACGCGATGATGAACCCCCTACTATCTGACGCGCGTGGATGAAGAACTTTCGGTCGTCCTGAAAAACTCTGGTGAAGGTAAGTCAGCCGCAGGGAACGCTCATCACTTCTCAGCTTAGGTGTTGATCATCACTCGTACCTTAGCGCCACCGCCGGAGGTATCTTCGACGCTTTGTACGCTGGGAATATGCTTCCTACAAGCCCTACAGCTACGGTTATCCCTAGTGTTCTAAGTATGAGCCCCGCGCTTATCTTAGGCGGCGCCTTTATCACTATAGTCGACATCATGCCGTGTATAACAAAGCCTCTAGCCGCTAGCGCATACGCTCCAGCAACACCTAGGGATACCCCTACCACACCACCTAGAATGCTCATCATCAGCCCCTCCGCTAGTATCATTGTTAGCACCTGCAGATCCGTGAAACCGAGTGCCTTCATCACACCTATCTCTCTGAACCTCTCCATAACCGAGGTTATCATGGTTGCAGCGACGCCAGCAACAGCTACGGCGAACGCTGATAGTCCTGTCGAGAACGCTATGAAATTCATCGCTCCAGCTATGGAGCTAACTATCCTCGCTATACCCTGGAACGATATGATGTCTATGTTGTTTCCGTACGCCTTCTGGAGGACCTTGACTATGTATGGAACGTACCTGCTGCTCTTCGCGAGTATCAGGATCCCACTCCACTGATTTAGGCCCAGTATCGTGTGCCCAGCGTTCTTGTTGAGGTATATGGAGGTGTCTGGGCTTAGGAAGAACGCTCCTCCGAACTTAGCTAGTATGCCTGAGATCAGCACCGTCACTCTCTTAACCTCGAAGCCCCCTCCGTGCTTAGGCTTGTATATCGTTATGGTTAGGGCGTCTCCCACGAAGTGAACCTGCCTACCTGTAGAGGTGTAGGCTATGTCGTGGCCGACTAGAGCTTCAACAACGCTAGAGGGGCTCGGCTTACTCCCCTGCTCGATCTTTAGGCCGGAGATAGCCTTGAATATCAGGTCTATCGATGTTGCGTAGACTATAACGTCCTTCTCCTCGTTACCTACCCTAACCTTGGCGTGGACCATGTAGAAAGGCTCCGCGTCTTCCACGCCCGGTATGCTACGCATGAAGTCGAGGTCCTTGTTCGTGAGCTTGAAGTTCTGCCTAGGGCTAACAACAATGAGGTTCTGGCCCAGCGCCTCTATCTGGTGAGTTACGTACGCTGAGTATCCGAGAACCATCCCCGTCATGGCGACTAACGCGAAGGGCCCTATCGAGATGCCTATTATGGTGAGTAGCGCTCTAGCTCTGCGCTCTCCAAGACTCTTGAGCGCTAGCCTGACGACATCTAGGATAAATGTTGAGAGGGGCAAGGCTAGACACCCTCCCTCGCCCCATGTCTCTTGAGGTACCTAGCTATCGCGATACCTACTCCGGCTAGGAAGATCGCTACAACGGCTATCACTATACCGTGTGCGAGGGTAAATACAGGCCCCTGCGTAACCGTCGTTGTTGCTGTCGTGATGTTCTCTACAGCGACCGGGAGCACGAATACTCTAGCGTGCGAAGCGCCATAGTTATCGATGTACGTAACCTTGAGCTCAATGTTTTTCACGGGTCTAGCAACGTTCAGCTCGACCCTGAAAGCTGCTTGCGACGCCTCGTCTATATCGCCTACAAACGTCGAGCTGCAGCTTCCTTCAGCGCACGCGTAAACCCACACGCTGTGGGCTGTGGTAATGCCGTAGTTTATCACCGTTCCCGACACAACTACGCTGCCGCTACGGTACCTAGCCTTCGTATCGCTTCCCAGGGCTATGAATATGAACGGCTTTATCGTTACCGATACCGACGTGTTGAAGACGTGGTGGTATCCTAGAGCGTCCCTAAACGAGAACGACACTACTAGCGGGAGGCTCTGGTATGACACAGCCATGCCTCCCATACTCACAACACTGAACGGGTTGTAGACCAGCGTGACGTTCACCACGATCGGGCTCTTAGGCGGTAGGGTACCTATGTACATAGCGACAGATCTCGGGATTGCGATAGGCGACCTCGGCACCACGTAGATGTAGGTGTCGTACAGCGGTGAGGATCCGACGTTCTCTACTAGCAGCGATAGCGTTGAGGTAGCGTTCTCAAAGGAGAGCTGATTCAGCGGCTCCACCTTTATTATCTTTGTGAATCCGAGCACGTGGATCGGTATGACGAACCTAACCTCCCTAACGTTGCCCCACTGATCTATGAAGTTCAGCGTGGCGTTAGCGTAGTAAGTACCTGGACTCCTAACGAGAATGTTTAGGGGAACCACGAACGTTATGAACTGGCCCTTGCCAGCCGACTGAGCAGAGGACGATCCTTGGCTAGCTAGAGCTGACAGAATGGCTTGTACTGACGACGCTGTTGGCATGGATGGCGTTAGGCTCACGCTTATCGGAGGAATAGACGCCTTACTCTCGTTGTTTATCGAGCAGGTGAAGCCCTTAGGTAGCTCCACCTTCAGCACGACGCCTTTCATGCTAGGCACGTAGTTGTTTCTAAAGACTAGCGCTAGCGAAGCTCCGTATGTTCCAGGCTCAGGCGACGAACCTATCCACCTCGCTGTGACTAGCGCTACAGCGTTGCTAAGGCTGTTAACTTCGATTTTCACAGCTCTTGTCTCCACCCAGCGAAGCTGCGAGCCGCCAACGTTAACAACGTAGCTAGCTACGAGCCTAGCCCTATAGATGCCTGGAGCTACGCTCCTGCCGACCGTGACCGTGAAGCTCGCTGTGAATGTCTCGAAGCTCCTGATCGGGCCCGGGATGTATGCTGTAACGCAGTTCTGGCCCTTATGACTAAAGCCCTTAGGTAGGTACAGCGTTAGGTTGATCCCCGATACGGTGTAGGGCCACATGTTGGCGAGCGTGATGGTGTATGTAGCGTTCTGGGTCCCGGGGTACACGGGCCACGAGTTGCTCCAGCCGCTACTCACAACGCTTAGGCCCCTACCTCCAGCGAACTTGCTTACGTACGCACCCACGGTAAACTCCTTGCTCGCTGGGATCAGCGTTCCATAGCTAGTTATCTCGTAGCTTACAACGACCCTGAATAGAGCTAGCCCAGCCCTACCAACGTTGAAGAACGTTGTTACTGTGCATGTTGTATGTGGAGCTAGGGTGTTAGCGCATACAGCTCTGTTCATCACTGCCGATACCGATGCGTTCAGAGGCTCAATACTCACTATCACGCTCTGAGCAGCGTACCTACCATCGTTGCTCAGCACTATGGTTAGAGGTACGTGCTTTTCGTACTCGAACACCGTTTGGGGCTGGGCTCTTCCCCAGAACCAAGTAACTATGCTTATCCTCGGTGAGTAGAGCTGAGGGCTCTGGACCTCTAGCGGGATCTCTATGCTCTCGTTAACGATCTGGATGCTCTGGCCTAGCCTCTCTATAACCATTATTCCTAGCGTAGCTGTGTAGCTACCAGGACTTAGGTCGCTAGAGGTATCTAGCTCTAGATCGATACTGCATGTAGCTCCGCTAGCAACACCCGATAGGCACGAGCCGTAGACACGCCGTAGATGAAAGCCATTCGGCAGCGCTGGAGAAACCTTGATGCTGCTGATGGCGCTAGTACCTATGTTTGTAAGAAGCACCCTTACTGTAATGCCTTTCTGGTTAGGTAGTATCGGTGCGTAAGCTCCATTCATAAGCGTCTGCACGCTGTTTAGCACTAGTGGCTTAGGCGCGTAGCTCCCAATGCCTATCCGCAGCTCGGTGCACGCCCTGTACTTGCCTCCGCCGAGCGCTAGGTATGCGCATACGTGTAGCACCATACTGAGGTTGCTACCGTGAACGTCGAGAGGCCCTATGCTAAGCGTGGTGATCTCTCCGTAGTTGAGGGAGCCGCTCCACGTAAAGACCTCGCTTATGGAGCCGCTCTCGAAGCGCCCTCCACTAACTATTGTTGCATTGACTATCATCGTGTTTATGGTGTCGAGGTCTAGGCTCTGCAGCGATACTCTAACGGTCTCTCCTTTGCAGGAGCCGCTGCATCTCGTGCTACCCCACTTAGCACTTACTATCGATAAGTTTAGCAGCGGTTTCTCTATAGGTAGTACCAGAGTGAACGTCTCTTCGATCCACTGCTGCGCACCGTGGATATCTGCTAGCGCCTTCACGACAATGACCACTGGAACCATGCCGGGAGTGTCCGTAGCCGAGTATATCCTTCCGATATCGATCCTCATAACCGATCCGTATCCGTAGCTACCACTAGCTACAAACACCTTGGTTCTGTTGCCGCTGAAGAAGCTTAGCTGCATTGGGAGATGAACCTCTATAACGACGTTGCTAACCGTAGCCGGCTTAACCACCCTGAGCTCCACGGTAAAGCTCTGTCCAACGCTTGTCGTATAGAACCTTCCTCCTCTCCATACGGCGCTAACTACCTTTAGTAGCCCAGATCTCCTCTGGCTAACCTGTATAGGTACGGGGAGCACGATCTTCACTGGATAGAAGGAAGAGCCGCTTCTCGCTAACCCATCTACAACTAGCTTGGCTAGGTACGTTCCAGGCGCTGTGGCGTTGTCTATGTCTATTCCTCTAAACGATAGCGTTACTTGGCTACCGGAGGCTATAGACACGCTGGATACAGTTACGTTCCTCGGGCTGAAGCCGCGTGGCAGGGTTAGCGTCGCTACAGCATTGCTTAGATCCACAATATCGTTGTTCCTAATAACAATGTTTAGCGTAAGGCTAGATGATCCAGGGTATGCGATCTGCGTAGACCAGTACGATTTGACCACGCTGAGCTCTATTCTAGGGGTCTCGACGGGGATCCTTAGGTAGTATACTTGCGATACCCAGAAGTCGGCTCCGTTTCTGGATCCGAAGATTGATAAGTTGAGCCTTAGGTATATGAAGTGCGTGTTATTCCTAACAACTATCTCAGGGCTTCTTATCGAGATGAACGATCCGTAACCATAGCTTCCTGATAGCGTTGCGTAACCATCTCTACTCCCGTTAGCGAAGGTTGCTCCGCTGATTATGTGGAAGTACGCGGTTATCGATCTTATGGTTACGAAGTCCATGTTCTGGAACTCTATGTAGATGCGGCTGAGCTTCTGGCCGTTGACTGTCCTAGGTATCGAGGATCCGTAGCTTACGACAACCAGCTTAACTGGAGGTGCCTTGCTCACGCTCACGAACGTGCTCACGTTCTCCGTCGCAGTGTATGTAACTCCATCCTTTGTTCTTGCTGTAGCGTTTATCTCTATCGTTATTGGATACCCCTTGTTAGGCACTGCATCTGTCGACACGTATATGTTTCTGATACTGATCGTAACTCTATTGTGCGGGGGTAGGGTACCTATATCGGCTCTAGCTGTAGAAGGTGTGAAGATGCCTTTAGGCATGCGCACCACTATGTGGGCGCTCTCTATCGTCGACTCGCCGTTGTTAGTGAGCGTGATGCTCAGCGTCACGCCAGCGCTTCCGGGGTATGCGGTAGGGCTCCAGTACCAGTCCGTTACAACTAGGTTTAGCTTAGGGTAGGGAGACACAACGATGTAGCTCCTGAGTATATCCTTGCAACTGGTGTTGTTTATAACGTAGTTCACATCTATAGTGAATCCATAGCTCCCGGGGAGGACGGACTTCGATATATCTATGTGGTACCTGAATATAACTACGTCTCCCGGACTAACGGTAGTGTAGGACTTGGACGTATTGGGCTCATAGGGAGGAGAACACGGTGAGAAGCCTCGGGAGATCGAGAAGCCGGGGGGCAGGTTTATGCATGCAGCAACATCCTTAGCCTGGTACAGACCAACGTACTTGGTGACGACCGTGAGCTCAACGTTCTTGCTCCCCGGATATATCTTCGAGGTGTCAGCGCTCGACCTCCAGTAGACCTTGATTAGCTTCCAGCTTCCGGTGGTGGATGAAGTAGCCGAGGATACGGTAGGTAGGAGCGGCGCGAGCATTGCTGCGATGATTATTGCGCACACTACGGCTGTTAGCGCTCTACGCATTCTCTTGCACCTCTGTCTACAGACACAGTCTACAGACGTATAAAAGCGTTAGACGCTACTTAACTGTCTCTATCACGCACCTACTGGGATCGGGCTCCTCCACGGCAACTATCTTTCCATCCCTTATAACATAGATTTTCTGGGTGCAGTTAGCTACCTCAGGATCGTGCGTGACCATAACTATGGTGTTTCCAGCGCGGTTAAGCTTGAGGAACGTCTGCATCACTATCTTTGCCGACGCCCTATCTAGGTTCCCCGTAGGCTCGTCAGCAAGTATTATCTCGGGGGATCCCACGATAGCTCTAGCTATAGCAACCCTCTGCTGCTGACCACCCGAAAGCTGGTTCGGTCTCTTAGGAAGCCAGCTGAGATCCCCGCCAGCCATTATCAGCGCCTTCTTGGCTAGCTCTATGCGGTACTTCCTAGGCATTCCTCTAGCTACGAGAGGAAGCTCGATGTTTTCTAGCACCGTAAGCCTGTTTATCAAGTTGAAGTGCTGGAATACGAAGCCTATCTTCCTGTTGCGGAAGTAGGCTAGCTTCTTGGAGCTCATTCTGCTAACGTCCTCTCCGCAGATGAGGACCCGGCCCTTCGTTGGCCTATCTAGAAGCCCAACTATGTTGAGGAGCGTCGATTTGCCGCTGCCCGAGGGACCCATTATCGCTATGAATTCGCCGCGGTACACCACTAGGTTAACGCCGCGGAGGCCGTAGGTAACAACGCCGCCCGTTCGATAGATCTTGACAACGTTCTCGAGCCTTATGACCTCCTCCACGCAAACACCTAGGCTGATGTACCCACCCAAGCTTATAAGCTATATCTGTAGACACAGTTTTTCGGGGAGGTGCCTCTATTGAGTAGCGACTCTAGGACCGAGCTAGTCAAGGGAAGGATAAGGGGAATGTTCCGGTACCTAGTTCTATACGCGCTGAGCGAGGGGCCAGCGCACGGCTACGCTATAATGAAGAAGATTAGCGAGATCGTAGGCATGGACTACGTGCCTAGCTCCGGAGTCCTCTACCCAACGCTCCACGCGCTAGAGCGCGAGGGCTACGTGAGGAGCTTCATGGATGGCAGGAGGAGGGTTTACGAGCTTACCGATAAGGGGAGAGCAGAGCTAGAATCTAGGATTAAGGACATAGAGAGGTTCGTCCGCAGCGTTAGGAGGGTTCACGCAATAGCTAGGAGAATGGGCATATCTAGGATAATGAGGCTAGCAGCCTTCATTGTAGAGAGGGACATCGAGGTTCCCCAGCAGATCGTGTCGGAGATAGAGCGGCGCGTTAAGGAGATAGAGGAGCTTCTTCGAAAGGCGATAGCTGACGCTGGCTATAAGCCTCCTACCGAACCCGAGTAGGCTAGATGAAGAGCATTCCCCTCGCTGATGAGTGATGAGATGCAGGGCTCGGCTGATAGTCTGCGGTCGCGTGTTCACGGGATTGGGAGAGGGAGGTAGGTACGTAGAGATCTACTCTAGATCCATAGAGCAGCTGCTCGGCTGCACCCCCTATCCAGGCACGCTAAACATCGCTATCTACCCTCCGTACACCGGCGTTCTACACGACCTGTTCCGCAGGGAATCCATGGTTATAGAGCCTCCTCGCGCTGGGCTAGGTAGGGTTAGGGCTGTACGGTGCTCATTGTTCCGGGTTCCGTGCCTAGCGCTGTTTCCAGAGAGGAGCGTCTACGGATTGAGTGCGCTGGAGCTAGTTGCATGCATAAAGCTGAGGGACGCCCTTTCTATAGAGGATGGCGACTGCGTCTGCGTAGACATAGAGCGATGATGACCCCAGGTGGCTCGGATAGGTGAAGAGATCAGCCTTGTCTGAGCGTAGGCATATATATCTATAAAACTCGAATCGCGCTCGGTGCTCTACTTGCGCTTCGCGTTCATGT
>JAADCV010000102.1 GCA_013154235.1 Thermoproteota archaeon
GTTAAGGACGCTAGGGAGTTCATGGAGAGGCTCTGCAAGTGACTCGAATCCCAGGCTTTTTACCTAGCTACCTCTAGGAATAGATGGCTGGTTCTCCTTGCCTAGGATCCACGTAGATCTAGTTTCTAGAGACCTATACATTCTCAGGGTCGATGATAGCGAGACGAAGTTCTTCGAGGCACTTTGGGAGATACCTGAGGGCATAACCTACAACGCGTACCTTCTCACAACTAGCGAGGGAGCGATACTCTTCGATACCTGGAAAGCTAAGTATAGCGAGGAGCTCGTAGAGAGCATAAGGAGGGTTGTAGATCCTAGGGACATTGTGTACGTGGTTGTGCACCACATGGAGCAGGATCACAGCGGATCACTACCACGCGTTCTGCAGGCTGCGGACGCGAGCAGTGTTACCGTGGTTGGGCACCCGATGGTTAAGGACATGGTTAGCAGCTTCTACGGGATCGACCTACCTAGGTTCAAGCCCATTAAGGATGGAGATTCCTTAGAGCTCGGCGGCTACCGCATAAGGTTCCTCCACACTCCATGGCTTCACTGGCCGGAGACCACGATGAGCTTCATAGAGAACCTCGGGGCGCTACTATCCTGCGACGCCTTTGGTGCTTACTCCGTGCCGAAGACGCTATTCGATGATGGTGTCGGCGAGAGCTATATGAGGTTCGTTAGGAAGTACGTAGCGACGGTCATCGGCTACTACATACGCTTCGTAGCTAGAAACATAGAGAAGATATCGTCTCTAGGCCTCGACATAAGGATCGTAGCTCCGTCACACGGAGTAGTGTGGAGGGCTAACCCGCGCAAAATCATTGACTACTACTATAGGCTATCCAAAGGACAGCTCGTTGACGAGAGGAAGGTTACGCTGATATACAGCTCTATGTATGGAGCTATAGCTAGCTTCATGAAGATGCTATACCTCAAGCTGCGCAGCAAAGGCTTCGATGTCCACCTCTACGCGTTTACGGATTCGAGCAGAGCTGCCTTAGCTGACGCTATCGGAGATGCTATAGACTCAGCGCTCATCGTGGTCGGCGTACCTACCTACGAGGCAGGGATGTTTCCGCTGATGAAGCTAGTCCTAGAGCTCCTCGCGAAGAAGATTAGGCTAGGTAATAGAATCGCTGTGGTAACCTGCTACGGCTGGGGCTCTCCGCGCAGGGCTATCGAGGAGGTGCTTAAGGGCTCTAGCCTCCAGCTCCTAAAGATCGTGGAGTTTCGGGGCAGAGCTAGCGCTGAGCACGTAGAGGAGGTTGCTAGGCTTGCTGAAGGTGGTGGGCAAAAGTAGATTAGCCTAGGTAATCTATTCCTATAAGGGTGCTGCGCGTGCTCTCGAAGAACCCTCTCGATGTTGCTCAGCGCAAGCTCAGCAAGAGCGGTGTTGCTCAGGCGCTTAGGCTCGCGATAATAGGCGAGCTCGATGCCATAAACCTCTACCTCCAGCTGGCGGAGGCTGTTGATGACGAGTCGGTTCGCAAGGTTCTAGAGGATATAGCTGAGGAGGAAAAGGTTCACGTTGGCGAGCTGCTCGAGCTCTTGAAGAGGTTTGATGAGGAGCAGGCTCGAGCTCTCGAGGAGGGTCGCGAGGAGGTTGAAGAGCTGTCAAAGGCCTAGGCTTAGGCTCTAGCTCTAGTAGTCGCAGTATGGGCATCCACCAGAGTAGCTCTCGCCAACGGTCATTATCTCTAGCTTTCCTATCCTAAACCATCTGTGGATCATCCTCCCCCGCTCCTCAACGCGCTCGGGGATCGATCGAAGTACGTCCTCAAGCTCCTTGCCAGCGACTAGAACTTGCTCGGGCCGCGACCTGTCTCTAAATACCGTTACTCCCTTGCATCCAAGCTTCCACGCTAGCACGAGCACCCTCTTAACGTCGTCCTTGGTCGCCGTGAAGGACATGTTCACGGTTTTGCTAACGGCGTTGTCTACCCACCGCTGAAACACTGCCTGCATCCTAACGTGCCACTCTGGATCTATCTCGTGAGCAGTTCTGAAGAGGCTAGCTGCTGAGCCTAGGGCGCTCTTATCTCCTCTAGCGATAGCTAGGAGAGTCTCTCTGCTCAGCCTACCGCTCGCTCGGAGGAGGGTCGCGAGTTTAGGCGGTACTTCGACGAACCTACCTATGGCTGTCTCCCTTATGTAGACGAGCGAGAATAGGGGCTCGATAGAGGAGCTCACGCCCGCTAGAATGCTTATGCTTCCCGTGGGGGCTATGGTGGTGACCGTAGCGTTCCTCGTGCCCTTCATCATCTCCCTCCTCAGCTGCTCCCAGTCTAGGCTAGGCCTATCCGCGACAATGCTCCTAGCCCTCTCGCTAACCCTATCGATGTCGTAGATGCTAGACGCTGGAGTCTGCGGCTCCCAGTTGAACCTTCCTCGAGCATGAATGCTGTGGTGGAACTCTGGGTAGGGCCCTCGCTCCCTAGCTAGCTCGTTACTAGCCTTCCTAGCGTGGAAGGCTATGAACTCGGCTACGGCGTCTGCGACGTAGAGCGCGTCGTGAGAATCGTAAGGTATTCCCAGCTCTATGAGGGCGTCAGCTAGACCCATAACCCCTAGACCCACCTTCCTAGTCCTCAGCACGGCCTCCTCTATCCGAGGGTCTGGGTACCACGACATGTCTATCACGTTGTCTAGGAATCGAATGCAGCACTCCACGTCTCTAGCAAGCTCGTCCCAAGCGATTCTGCCGCGCCTAACGTAGGCAGCTAGGTTGATGCTGCCTAGGTTGCACGCCTCCCAGTCTAGAAGCGGGGTCTCGCCGCATGGGTTCGTGGCGTGGATCCTCCCTAGGGATGGTGTTGGGTTGTGCCTATTTATCGTGTCTATGAATACTGCTCCAGGGTCACCGCATCTCCAAGCGCACTCAACGATCTTCTCGAAGAGCTCTGCAGCACTAACCACTCTCGATGGTGTGCAGCTCTCCCTAGCTCTATCGAGGTCCTCGGATAGTGGATCCCTAACGGCTTCGCATAGCCTAGGGTTGTAGAGCCTCCACTCCCCTCCGCTAAGCGCAGCCTCCATAAACCTATCGTGGATACCTATGCTGATGTTGTAGTTCTGGAGAGCTCGAGGATCCCTACACTTCGCCTCGATGAAGCTCTCAACATCCTGGTGCCAGTCGTGCACAATGCCCATCAGCGCCCCTCTCCTCTTACCACCCTCCTTAACGACGTCAGCAACAGCATCGATTAGCTTAGCGAAGCTGAGCGGCCCACTGCTACGCCCACCCGTACCAGCTATGTAGTCTCCCCTAGGCCTAAGCCTAGAGAAGTCTATCCCTACGCCAGCCCCAGTCTTGAGCACTAGAGCCGTTACGCGCGCAGCATCCATAATGCTAGCCATGTCGTCCTCCATAGGGATCACGAAGCACGCAGCTAGCTGAGGCCTCCTAGTAGCCGCATTCATTATCGTTGGCGAGTTGGGGAAGAACCTAGCTCTAGACATGAGTTCGTAGAACCTAGAGGCCCAAACCCTAGGCTCACCACCGTACCTAGCCTCAGCTATAGCAACGAACTCAGCAACCCTCCTCAAAGCATCGTTAGGAGCCTCAACAACACGACCATCCCTACCCCGAAGAAGGTACCTCGCATACATCAACCTAAGCGCCTGGTAGCTAGCCCTAGCCTCGAAATCCCTAAGCCCCCTAAACTCTCGACCAGCCTCAGCATAGATCCTCTCGAGCAGAAGAACCTTAGCAAAGCACCCCCACCTACCATCAACAACACTCCACAGCATAGCAACATGTTCACAAGCATCAAGAAAACCCACGCCAGAAACCTCCCTACGAGCCTCAGCAACAAGGTCCTCAACCTCACTACGCTCAACACCACAAACCTCAGCAGCACGCAAAACAAGATCTAGCTCCTCAACCACGCAAACCAGCCAAGTACAGAACTAGGCAAACAACAATAAATCCCTTCAAACACGAAACCAAAAAGACGC